>JAKAYK010000032.1 GCA_021826765.1 Thermoplasmata archaeon
GAAACTCCATCATGACGGAGTATAACTGCCCCATATTCAAAATTGCCTCCAGGTTTCCTGTAACATGCCAACTGGAGACAGATATGTTCAACAAAGTGATGATGATGGATGTGGAAAATAACCACAGGCAGATAGATGGAGTTGATTGCTGCGTATTCTCCCTCAAAAGGAGAAAAGAGACATACCTATAAAATCAGTGCAGTATGTGGAAAAGTTTAAACCATTGCTATTATAAACCCCCTATACAGGTGATAATTTGGGAAGATTTCAAGGCACATCACTGACTAAACCGTCCGGTGGAAAGAGAAGAAGTTCAAGATCAAAGAGAAGATCTGAAATAGGAAGAGAGGCAACACTCACAAGAATCAACATTACTCAGAGAAAGGTCCTGAGAATTAGAGGAGGTGCTGAAAAAACAGTGCTTCTTAACTCTAACCAGGTGAATCTTTATGACCCTAAAACAAAGAAGACAGTTGCTTCAAAGATAGTGACCGTTAAGGAAAACCCTGCAAATCCCCACTATGTGCAGAGGAATATAATGAACAGAGGAACAGTTATAGAAACTGAGAAGGGACTTGCGAGAATTACATCCAGGCCTGGCCAGGATGGAGTCATTAATGCAGTGCTTCTATGAAAGTCACACTGTATTCACAGTATTTTAACCCAAAAATTACCCGGCGCCTGGGACGAAAAGTCAATATTGAAACTGCAAAAAAATTTTCGGATGAGAAGCTTTCTGAAATATTAAGGCAGATGCGGGTTGAATATGAAGTTAGAGAAGGCGCTTATTCAAGAATTCCATATGAAAAATGCAATATTTACGTTATTGAATCAAACGTTAGGAAGACAACACTTATCAAGATGATAGAAAGAAAGATTTAGTCATGCTTTCTTTGGCATCCTCTTCTTTTTTATTGTGTAATAAGTGAGCGGGTGCTTCACCCTCTCATCTGCGCATAAGATATCGTCTCCCATATAGCATAGATGATTCGAACGAAGTGTTTCGCATTTCGGAGGGGTGTATTTTATACCGGAGATCAGCCCCATAATGTGCCTGACCTGGTATTCCGTTATTCTTGCGCTGAAATCAGGAACTGTCCCAAATATGGCCATTATATCTTCCTGCTTCATTCCTACCTTGTTCAGGAATGAAACCATTGCGAACCTTCCCATGTGAGGGAGATTGATTCCGTTCCTGATGTCACTTATGTAATGCTTTATGCATGGAGGGAATGATTGCAGGTCTATGGGCCCCATCTCTGTTTCAATCTTGATATTCTGGGCCTTCTTTGCCAGGGATTGGAATGATGATTCAAAATTTTCAAAAATTTCAAGTGCAACGTCCCTTTCAATGATCTCCATAAGGAACTTTATAAAAGAAACAGAGGCTTCCCTGATAATTTTCCTGAGAATATCATCATCTATCAGGACAGAACCATCATCAATTGATTGATAAACAAGCCTGAATCTACTTCCAGAAATTTTTGTGCAGTATTTCGTGAATTCCCCCACTGGAGCGGTATAATTATTATCCATTACATTATAGAAAATGTGAAGTTCAAAAGTACCTGCCTTTAACGCAAGTTCCTCACCCGTAAATTTCGACATGGATGTTTCAATTATGTCTCTGATCCTATAGATAACCCTTCCCGTGAGTGGTTCTGAATCTATGATTTTCAGAAACCAGGCTGCAAGTTGCAGATCTCTTTTATCAGATGCAAGATCTTTAAAAAGAGATGTTCGGAAAGCCTCGGGTTTAATGCCCTCACATACTGCATCAATGAACCTGAACATCAGATCAATTTTTTCAGAGAAAGAGCCAAAAGTATCCCCGGGACCATTAAGCATATTCCTGAAATACTCCTCTCCCGTTAATTTGTGGTTTTCCATTGAATTCATATATGCACCTCAGGAAGAATATGTTTCAAATGAACATATTCTTTCCCCTTCGGATAAATGCTTATATTTCTGTAATTTCTGGTGTAGCACCATGGCTTAACTTTTCAAAGCCATTCTTCTTCACCAGAACGTCATCCTCTATTCTTACGCCAAACTTTCCCTGCATATAAATTCCAGGTTCATCTGTGACAGCCATATTCTCCTTCAGTGGGAAATCTGACCTGCTTGAGAGGGCCCCATGATCATGCACTTCAAGCCCTATGCCGTGTCCAAGCCCATGGATGAAGAGGCCCCTGTACTTGGTTGAATCGATTATTTCCCTTGCCTTGAGATCTATATCCTTTCCATTGGCCCCTTCTTTAATGAGACCCATGGATTCTTTCTGTGCCCTGTATACTATATCATATACTTCCTTCATTTCAGGAGTGGCCCTTCCGAAGCAAGCAGTCCTTGTAACATCGGAACAGTATCCGTTGTACATAGCCCCATAATCAATCAGCACTATGTCTCCTTTCTTCAGTCTCCTCTCTCCGGGTGAGTAATGGGGCTGGGATGAGTTTTCTCCAAAGCCTACTATGGTAGAGAACGATGGATCGTCAGCACCATTCTTCATCATTTCATAAACAACCAGGGATGCAACCTCTTTCTCTGTCATCCCCTCCTTAAGCGATTCATGTACTTTTCCTATGGAATCACTGGCAATCCTGGCCGCTTCCTTAATGTTGCTGATCTCCTCTGAATCCTTTATGATTCTTGCTTCCCCTATGGAAACAGAAATATCAACAAATTCCTTGTCTGGTATAATCCTGAGAAGGTTCTTGTAACTTTCCAGTGTGAGGGAGGAATAATTGAGGCCGATAGTATTGTATTTTGAGAGGTCCTGCCTCATCATTTCCTCATAATCTTTCATAGAATTGAAAATCTTTGTTTCAATTCCGGTTTTCTTTGCTGTTTCTTCTTCAAGAACTGAAGTGTATATGCATGCCTTATCCTGAGTGGCAATAATGTATGAATGTTCAAAGATTCCCCCATGACTCTTTGTAATGTATTTGAATGTCTTGTCAATGGAGTTTTCCCCAGCATTCAGTATGAGAATTGCTTCAGCTTCTCTTGCAAAGTTGAAAAGGTCTTTGTAAGCCATAATTCTACATATGTTGTAAGTATATATTACCTATCAATCAGAGAAATATGGGAAAAAATTATATTGCATCGCGATAAAAACTATGCCATGTATTTTCTGCATACGCTGAAAAATTCCTGTGGCTTGTTCAGGTATACGGCATGCTTTCCACCCCTTATCACTTCCAGATTGCTGTTTTTAAGGCTCTTAATGATGGATTCGACGCCATTGAGTGGTATAATATCATCCATATCGCCCCAAACAAATAATTTATTGCATGTGATATCAGAAAGATTGCTCTGATGAAACCATGCAGGAGCTACAAGTATCATACTGTTGAGCCTGTCACTGCAAAACGACCATGAATCAATAAGGATTCCGCCTCCCATTGAGGGGCCTATGGCAGTGCAGCTTTTTACGCCTGCGTGATCAAGGAAAGTGCAGATAAATTTCCCTGCGTTCAGAATCTGGCCTTCTCTGATTCTGTATTCATCAAGAGGCTCTGATTTTCCAAATCCGGGATAATCAAGAAGAATCACCCTGTAGCCCATTGATGAGAATTGTTCTATGGCCCCTATGTTTACCCAATCAGCAGAGGAAAAAGAATATCCATGAAGAAGAAGAACGGTTTTTTTCTTTGAACCTTCTCCAGAATCAATATAAAAGATTTTTTTCCCCTTAATCTCAAAGTAACTTCCCGGACCCATGAAAATACATGAAATCTAAACATATAAATCAATCGCATGCCAATTTCATTCGTTGCCGGGCACTGCAGGCACAGTGACAAAGAAAGTTAAAGAATGCAGTTGTAATTTCAGAAAATGAAACTTTTGGTGATTGGTGGTGGGGCGGCAGGCATGTCCGCTGCTTCAAAGGCGAAGAGAGAGAAACCAGAAATGGAGGTCACCGTGCTAGAGAGTGGCAATTTTGTCTCATATGCCCAGTGCGGGATACCCTATTATCTGTCAGGGATCGTTGAGAAACATGAAAATTTGGTTCATTATCCAATTAAAGAATTTGTGGAGAATAGGCATATTGGTGTCATGACGACCAAATCAGTTGAAAAAGTGAATTTCAGGGAAAAGAAAATTTATCTGAAGGAAGGACAGGAGATCTCGTACGATATTCTCGTGATTGCCACAGGTGCGTCCCCGAGGAAGAACAGATTTTACGGTATGAAAAATGTATTCTTCATAAGGAGTCTTGACGGTGCAATTGAAATCAGGAAACATCTGCATGGAAATAACATAGCAATAGTTGGGGATGGTATCCTTGGAATGGAAATGGCTGCGGAACTGGCTATCCACGGAAAGAATGTGTCGATGTATTCAAAACACAGTTCTCTTTTTCCAATGGTTGATTCAAGAATTACAGGAGAAATGGTTGATTACTTTAGAAAACAGGTAAATGTAAATCTCAATTCAATGGTGGAAGACATCCAGGAAAATGATGGAACACTAAGATTGAAAGATTCAAATGGTTCGGTCCATGTTCATGATCATGTGATATTTGCAACAGGAATAACTCCAAACACCAGATTTCTGGAAGGAAGCGGGCTTAAATTGGATGAAACCGGACTCATTGTGGTGGATGATGAGATGAAGACTTCCATTGAAAATGTTTATGCGGCAGGGGACTGTGCCACTTCATTCAACCGGATAACCGGGGTGCATGAATGGCACCCACTTGCTCAGGTTGCCAACAAGATGGGCAGAGTCGCAGGATCAAATATTGCAGGGAAGATTATGCATTATAAGGGGGCCCTTGGAACAACCCTTGTCAAACTCTTTGATTATGAGATAGGATTCACGGGCCTCACTGCGGAAAAAGCAGTAAAGAATGGTTTCAATCCCGTGGAAATATTAGTTCAGGGTTTCAGCAGGGCAAAATATTACCCCGGAGGCACACTCATAAGACTCCTGATGGTATATGATCATGACACAGGCAGGATACTTGGTGCACAGATATGTTCAAAAGATGGTGGGGCATGGAGGCTTAACACACTGGAAACTGCAATTTATTCAGGCATGGACATGGAAACACTATTCTACAACGATCTTGGATACACACCACCATTCAGCCAGGTATGGGACCCAATAATTACAGGGGCAAGCCTTTCCATGAGGGATTGATAGGCGCATACCAGTCTGGTTTCATGTTCACTGAAACTCTTGGATGGAAATTTTTCCCATCATATTCCATTCCAAGGAAAGCACAGTTCAGGAAGGTTCTTGGCAGTGGATCAATATTGATGAAATTCTTGAGAAAAGCGCACATTGTTCCACCATGAGAAACAATCAATATATTTTTCCCGGATGATTCCTGAAAAATTTCCCTGAGTGCAGTGCTGACCCTCGCAATAAAGAGATCTGATTTTTCAATTTCAGGAATTCTGTCGAAATCCTCAGAAAGGATTGTACCAGCATTTACACTAAACTTGTTCTTGATATCATTGGTGGTCATATTCAGTACTCCATCCATCTCCCTCTCCTTAAGGTCATTTACTTGAATTGCCCTCCCTGCGTTTTCCGGGCCAATGGAATATGAAATTGTCTGGATGCACCTTATCTGAGGACTCGTGTAAATTGTGTCGAATTTCAGATTTTTGATACGTTTTCCGATATCTTCTGCCTGCCTGACGCCGTCCTCATTCAACCCCTCATAAAAATAATTACTCCAGTATTTTTTACTGTTGGATACGGTTTCACCATGCCTGAGGAAAAATATATTTCCATAATGGTTCTGTGACACAATATGGCATGAATAGTTGCCTTATATATTTGAGCGAAAACTGGTCAGTGCTTTATGACATCTCCAATGTGATGGAATTTTCCTCCATGGAAAACTAACGGTTTTTCGCCATCGCTGTAATATCCTTCCAGAACAATCCCATTGAATGCTGCATGATCACCAACCCTGAATTCACTTTCAACCTTGCATTCAAAGGCGCAGATTGCATTTTCGATTAATGGGGCCCTTATCCTGCCTGATGGGAATGTACTGAATTTATATGCGGAAAGTTTATCTGTATCCCTGATGGAATAATTTCCTGCAATATGTGCAAGTTCTCCCTGTCGTTCAGAACAGTAGCTTAATCCAAATTCTCCACTATTCCTGATCATTTCATATGAACCACGCTCATAGCCGATAAAAATTGTTATCATGAATGGTTCAATGGATGAGCGTATGGTCCATTCTGCAGACATTACATTTATCCTGTCATCACTGGATGATGTTATGAGGGCCACTGTGGTTGTGGAAAAATCCTGAGCTTTTTCAATGTCTTTTATCACAAGCCCTCCATGCATCATTGAAAAATAATTTTACGCTTTTATCAGATGTTTTTCATATTTTCTGAATGCATTTTTTTGAGTTTTTCCATTTTCGGAGCAATGACAAACCTGCAATAACCCTGCTCTGGATTTTTCTCGAAATATCTCCTGTGGTATTCTTCAGCAGGATAGAAATTCATGTAATTTTCAACAGATGTCACAATTGGTTTATCGTAAACTTTTTCCCGTTCCATTTCGGATATTATTTCCAGTGCAGACCTCTTTTGATTTTCATTCATGTAAATGATGATCGATCTGTATTGGGTGCCTACATCTGCTCCCTGCCTGTTGAGAGATGTGGGATCATGTGTCCTGAAAAATATTTCCAGTATCCCTTCAGTGCTGATTGTTTCTGGATCATAGGTGATCTTAACCACTTCTGCATGTCCTGTTTTTCCCGTGCAGATCTCATTATACGATGGGTTTTCTGTAGTTCCTCCGGAGTAACCAGGTATTGCTTCATGTACACCTTTCAGGCTTATGAATATTGCTTCAGTGCACCAGAAACATCCGCCTCCAAGAATTATGTTTTCCATTATTGTTCACCCTTCCTGAACACGAGGGAAATGGAATTAACACAATGCCTGATATTTTTCTGCGTCAGATGTTCCCCTGAAAATACATGACCAAGGTGTGCACCACAAGAATTGCACTGTATCTCGATTCTGTAGCCATCCCTGTCAGGCAATCTCTTGACTGCTCCTGGTATTTCATCATCAAAACTTGGCCATCCACATCCAGAATTGAACTTGCTTTCAGACGTGTAAAGGGGAGCATCGCATCTCCTGCAATGGTATGTCCCTTTTTCAAAAAAATCTTCATATTCTCCAGTGAAAGGCATTTCCGTCCCTTTGTGAACGATTACGTTTTCTTCCTGTGGATTCAGATTCCTGTAATTCATAATCAGTCATAACAAATAGACATTTAAAAAATAGTAAAAAATTGTTGTATTCATGAAAACAACAAAATTTTTCCCTGAACCTGAAAAAAATTCAAAAGAATCAGATTTTCTCAATGAACTGATTCGCAAGGCTCTGGATATGTTCTTCGTGTGTGATATCATGATGCTTTGATACATGTGCCCTCATGTGTGTCATTATGTCTTCTTTAGAGTCTGCTTCTACATGGAAGCCACATTTATGGCCTGTGTTCTCACACCTATACCTGAATTTACCCATGTGTATAACATTCCTGAACATTATAAATATTTTTTCTTATCTTAGACTCACTTTACTATATCAAGGTAAGTTTTTTCTATACTGTCAACGGGTTCAACCCATTTTACCTCCATCCCTGAGTTCATGAGTTTCAATATAATGTCCCTGTTGCTTTCATTGTTCTTTGCCGTTATTGTGGCCCAGTCAGTGCCATTTTCTACAACTTCGATCCCATCAGATGACAGAGCATTAGAATCCAGTGAACCTGAGAATGTGACTTTCATCATTGAAATATCCCTCTCATTCTTCATGTCCACCATTTTCTTCCCATGATTCATTATAATCACTCTGCTGGCTATTTCCCTTGCCTCACTGATTAGATGGGTGCTCATGATTATAGTTTTGCTTTCCTTCTTGTTTATATCCATGATAATATCTATAAATTCCCTCATTCCCCTTGGATCGAGGCCAAATGTGGGTTCATCAAGTATCATTACGTCTGGATCCATCACCATTGCACAGGCAAGGGCAAGTCTCTGTTTCATTCCCCTTGAATACTGGCCGCATTTCCTCCCAATATAATCATCCATGCTGAGCATCGTGGAAAGCCTTTGTGTTTCAGATTTTATTTCTTCCCTGGACGCTCCCTTTACTCTGCATACATAGTCCAGGACCTCCTTCCCATTTAGATAAGGGTAAAATTCTGGCAGCTCAACTAAAGGTCCCACTTTCTCAAGCGCACTCATAGGATCATGTTCAACTATCACCCCTCCAATCTTCACTGTCCCCGATGTTGGATGAACTATGTTGGTTGCGATTTTAAGGAATGTGCTTTTACCTGCCCCATTTGGCCCAAGCATTGCGATGCATTCACCTTTCTCAACATTAAGGTTCAGGCCATCCAGTGCTATTATTTTTCCATAGTTTTTTGAGAGATTTTCAACTTCAATGATTGACATCATTTCACCTCCTTTCTCTCAAAAATAACTGCGGTTATGCCCAGAGAGACTATGAAATACAGGAACATAACAAGGGAGCAGAGAATAATCAGGTGATATGATGCAGGATTAGGGTTGCTGCCGTTTGTGCTGATACCGAAATAAATGTCAATATAGACTCTCGACGTTATGCTTGCTGCATTATTGAGAAGATAATACGGGGTAACTGAATAAAGAAGTTCAATCATTATGGTTGCAGCGCTGAAAACTAAGAGATATATAATGAGTGCAGTGATGTATGCATAAGTATTTCTGTTGAACAGGCTGCTGATCAGAAAAGTCATAGCGGAAAAGGATAGTACAAATAGAAGTGTCAGAAGAAAGCTGTATAGCAACTGTATAATGAGCGTGTTGAAAATATACTGGAATACAGCAGCCTCGAATAATGTGTATGTTATGACAATTATTGATGTAACCGTAACAGATGAGAAAAATTTTCCGAGAAGAAGAATAATTCTCGGGATTGGAAGGGTAAAAACATGCAGTGCGGTTTTTGTTTCAATTTCACTTGAAATGGAAGGAGAACCAAAAAAGACAGCTGCAAAGGCAGGAAGAGACGAAAGGACAAAACTCCACAGATAACCGAGTATCTTCTCCTTTGCACTGGTGCCGGACATGACAAAATTAACCGATTGTGCAAACCTGTTAAGATCGTTAAGATACTTGAATGAAAGATACGTAAGAAGGCAGGAGACTACAATTGCCATGGAGAACATTAAGTAAAAGCTCCTTGATCTGTAATAATTCTTAAGATAGTAGATATATGTGTCCTTGAAAAGGGTCAACCTGCTTGTCATGATTGATGATTGCTGAAAAATATATAAAATTAGGGAAAAATCACTATGGAATAGTGTACCCTGATCTGATGATATTCTGAATTATTATTGCAAAATCCGCACCAAATGTTGTGTATCCTATTGATAGTTCATATGAAGCGCTTGTTGAAGAGGTTGTGGAATTGATGACGCTTATGGTGCTGTTTGAAAGTATGCTGAGTGCTGACATATAGGTTGAGATCTGTGTTTTTTCAGTAGCATTTGCGTTTAAGAAAGTGATGTTTGTTGTAGTTGCACCCATATTACCATAAATGGTCAAAGAAGGAACTGTTGAATTAAATCCCGTAGTTCCAATTGCATTGTATTGTGAGAGATTCATGTAAAAGGATATTCCTTTTCCCGAAAGCTCAAGATATTTGGCACCACTTTTCATGTATGTTCCAAAATGCTCAGCATTGATTGATGCTTTTACTGATGATAAATTCCCAATTATCATGTAATTGGATTCAACGGGCGATATATAGACCGATAGATTTGTGCTTGAGTTTGCAATTGTGGTGAGGCTTCCATTCAATCCTGAGTAGGGTCCAATAAGTGATGATACGTTAAGATTTATTCCGTTAACAGAATATATTGAAAAACCGTAATATGTGCTATTGAGTTCTGTAACATTAATGGATGCATTCATAGAATTTTTGAAGCCTGTGCTTACACTGGAATTGAAGAAAGATTCAAATGATTTCAAGTTATAGTTGATAATTATAGCTGAAGAATTGTTTGCAGCGTATGCATAAAGGGAAGTTGTGCTGTTCTGATAGTGAACAACCCCGTAAGATTGCTGTGGAATGAAATTTGTCATAGGCACTGTGCCAGGTGCATAGTATGTATAGGCAACATAGGCTGTTGGAACGCCAACACCAACCACTATAATGGCTGCTATTATTGCTTTAATAAGTGGGAGCATATATAGTCATGTAAATACAGTATAATAAGGTAGTCTCCATAATTGGATACCATTGAAATTTAAAGATTATTTGCCAGATACAATTACCTTACATGCCCG
>JAKAYK010000033.1 GCA_021826765.1 Thermoplasmata archaeon
TTTACTCGGGAGAAATGTGGCAACCATCATGGATTTCGAGGACATGGTTTCATGGATTGGAGGGGGCATGTGAAGCTTTCCCACAATGGGGGCCATGGCATCTGTGCTTATGGCAAATGGATAGAGATATCCATCCCATCCCTCAACATCCAGCGGAGATTTCTCAAATTCCTGAACAACATAATATGTATCAAATTCAACATGCATCAGATATTTCCCAGTTCCTTTCTCTGGAGGGAAGAATTCTGGGGACCTTATGTCCCTTGTATAGTAAGGTGTGCCTTCCTTCAACTGGCCATAGGAATTCAGGTATCTTGCAGGTATCTTCAGTGTGTCCAGTGAAAGAAGGAAGAGGAAGTAGGCATCTTCCGTATATTCCATCCTGAAAGCAATCCCCTTGGGCACATATATGTAGTCACCCTTTGAGAATTCAATGCTTCCCATTGGGCAAATGAATTTCCCTTTTCCATTGTGCACAAATATGAGAATTTCATGGAGTGCATTCCTGTAGAAATCATCTGTGGAATTCTCTGGAATGAGCACCTGAACCTTCACCCTGCTGTTCATAAGTATGGTCTTTCTTCCATTGATAAGATTACCATCTCTTTTCAGCATGCCTGTTTTGAGATGCCTGTGCACATGTGGTGCATCCGCATATTTCTCTTCCTTCAGTTTCACTATTCTGTATCCGGATGAATTTGTAGGTTCATACAGGTGATACAGGAGTGAATAGGCCCCCTCAAAACTCTCTTCACCAACCAGTTCCTCTCTTCTCAGTTCATCCTTTTTCTCAAATGTGTGCCTGCTTTCAGGCAGTTTTCCATTTTTTACATAGTATACCATTATATCACCTCATTTCTCAATTCCCCAAGTACATCTGATTTTATGGTTACAGTATCGCCCTTCCTGAGCCAGTCCTTTCCTTCACTGTATTTCTCAAATATGCATCCTCCGGGAAACGTCCCCGTCATTATTATATCTCCTTTCCTGATATTTGAATCCATGGATGCGTACGATATGATTTTTCCTATGCTCCAGTATATTTCATCCAGTCCTGAATCAGAAAATTTCATGCCATTTATGAATGACTTCACATTTATTTTAAAGGAATGGCCGTTCCAGAGATGCTCAATCTCATCAATCGTTGTGATATAGGGGCCAATGCTTGTGGCAAAATCTTTTGACTTTGAGGGCCCAAGATTGAGTCTTGCTTCTTTTCTCCACAGATCCCTTGCGCTCCAGTCGTTCATGAGTGTGAGCCCATATATGTAAGATAATGCATCCTCTTTACTGATATTCTTTCCATCCTTTCCTATTATTATTCCCACCTCAACTTCAAGATCCATTGCACTGCTGAATGAAGGATATGTGATTTCCTGCATGGAACCATAGAGTGAACTGTTGCTTGTGTAGTAGTATACAGGGATGTTGTACCATTCAGGCTCCATCTCCAGCCCCCTGTTCTTTCTCGAATTTGCTGCATGCTCCTCAAAGGCATAGAAGTCCCTTATCTGTCCGGGTTTTTCAACAGGAGGAAGAAGATATTCTGGTTTTCCAAGGTTTTCATCCGGAATTTCAGGTGAAACTAAAAGATCCTCACTGGAATTCCCTGCATCAAGATATTTTCCATCCATGTATATGAATCTCCTGACTTCACCAGAGAATACTCCCCTGCCAATCTTCATTTAGAGATTTCCCCTTCTTGCCTGATCCCTCTCAATGGATTCAAACAGGGCCTTGAAATTTCCCTTACCGAAGGATGTGGCCCCCTTTCTCTGGATGATCTCATAGAAGAATGTGGGCCTGTCTCCAGTTGGTTTTGTGAAAATCTGTAAAAGATAGCCATCATTGTCTCTGTCAACAAGTATATTGAGTTTTTTCAGCACCTCAATATCTTCATCAATCTTTCCAACTCTTTCGCCCAGTTCCCTGTAATAGCTGTCCGGTGTGGACTGGAACTGTATTCCTCTCCTCTTCAATTCACCCACTGTGGAAACAATATCCTCAGTGTGCAGTGCTATATGCTGTACACCGGGCATATGGTAATAGTCAAGGTATTCCTGGATCTGAGATTTTTTCAACCCCTTTGCAGGCTCGTTTATGGGGAAAACAATTTTTCTGTTGTTATACTGGACAACCTTTGATTTGAGTGCACTGTACTGGGTACTTATATCCTTGTCATCAAAGCTTATGAGTGGCTCAAATCCCATGCCATCCACATAATAATCGACCCATGTGTCCATCTTCTTCTCTTCGACATTTCCCACAATATGGTCGAATCTTCTTATTCCTGCCTCCACATTCTCAGCTTCCTCCTGGAAAGGCTCAAAACCAGGTGGAAATTTTCCGTCATACTCTCCGTAATCAAGAAGGGAATGCACAGTCTCCCCATATGTGAATGCAGTTGATTTCTCAATGAATCCGTTATCTGTTTTTATTTTTGTCGGATCTGAATGCTTCACTATTTTCCTTTCATTTATTTCGTTCAGGGTGCCATCTATATCGTTGACCTTTATGGCAATATCCTTCACCCCATCACCATGCAGCCTGACATGATCCGATATGGAGGAATCAGGTTGCATTGAACTTGTGAGCATGACCTTCACATTGCCCTGTTCCACAAGGTATGAAGTTCGATCCCTTATTCCGGTCTCAGGGCCAGCATAGGCAACTATATTGAATCCAAGTCCATATTTATGATAATAGGCCCACTGTTTAGCTGAACCCACGTAAAATTCCACATAATCAACTCGATCCAGTGCTTTAGAAGACATGATACATAAATCCATTACACAGTATAATACTTTTTCCAGTTTTTATTAATTTTCCCGTGCTACTGTATATCATGTGCATCTCATGAAACATACCTGCAGACATGGTGATTTAAGCCTTATGAGAGTTACATGGACCTTCGATCAGGGACAGGTAGTTGACGTGCAAAAAAAGAATATGGGAAACATTTAATATACATCATTATTGACATGTTGTATGAAAGAAGTACATTCTCCAGATGAAGCTGTATCTCCTATCATTGCCACAATTCTACTTATTGGAATAACAGTGGTTCTGGCTGCAACACTTATTGTTATCCTTCATTCTTTTACAAACTCCTCGCATATTGAGGAGGTTTCTTCTGCACAATATATGGCGGGCCCCTTCAACGCACCCTCTGGAAGTGGAAAAGTATATTATTTCAACATAACATCCACAAGCGTCCAGGTACCTCTTGGGCAGATACATATTATAATATTCAATGGAACAACTCTGGTATTTTCCGGAACACTTGCTTCATTCACCAATGCCAGTGTTACAATATCTCCTAACCTTCCAGATTTTTCTGCAGGAAACAGTGTGATGATAACTCTCACGGGAAAGGAGAAGATAGTTACCACCATGAGCCTGATCTACGCATCCAGTGTTTTTGCCACAGTTTCTCCAACTTAAGCAGTCTCAGGAATCTGCTCCATTTTTCCTCCATCTTTTGAATGCTCTGTATTCCAGTCCAATATCCAGTACAAGGAGGAGAAGTGGAAGCAGATCGAAGACGTATATTCCGGGATAGATCTGGTCCATCACGTAAGGTATTCCAAACTGTGTTGCAGTTATGGATGCGCTAGCCTCCCAGATTCCGTTCACTGAGGATATGAAACCGGCGTTCTGTCCTGTAAAGGAAGCCTGAGCAGGAATATATGTAAAGGATTTGCCATTTTCAGTGTAGTTCACCATGGTATCGCTTATGACATAAACTCCGGGATTGGATATCTTCACAGTATAGGACATGGTGAGGGATTGATTCTGCAGCAATGTTCCTGAACTCTTGAAATAATCGCTGCCATTTGTTATTTTCATGGTCCTGTTGTAGTAGTTGTAAAAAGGCCTTTCATCTATGGAAACGCCTGAGATCGAGCTTGGATCATGATTTGTCACAGTTGTGTTGATTCTGTACAGGTTGTTTCCAAGGTATCTGGTACTTATGGACACTGAGATATTTGCAGGATACTGGTATGCGGAATTAACGGAATAGTTTGCAGTCTTTGCAGTGAAACCAGATGGAACAACAGAGACATTACTTGCAGGAACAATTCCAGAAAGTGCAGTTGAAGTTGTTATGATGGATGTGTTATATGCTGTCTTTCCGCCTGTATTCTCAGGGGCCCCCATGAATGCCACATACTGTGCATTGCTGTCGGAGAATCTTATATTTCCATTGTAGTTGAGCATGTTTGCAAGGTTGAATGTATGGTTTGTGGCTGAGGAATGTGCATATCCTGTCTTCATGAATATTCCCCCCTCAGCTACATATGAAGTTCCTGAGGATATATTGAGGCCTATGCTCCTGAAAAGAGCATCTGACAGGGAGCCTCCGGAAATGTATCCAGCAAAGAATATGGATGAATTGACGCTTGATGCGGTGTATCCGGGAACAAGGTATCCATTATGCAACTGGTTGTTGAATATTTCTGCAGTTCCTGAATAGGAAATACTGCCATTAAGTGAATTTGCAATGGAGTTTTCAGAACTGTACTGGTTTGATACAAAGGAATACAGGTAAAGAGAACCAAATCCTGCCACAGATATGGAATCAGTGGAAAATATTGGAGCAGTTTGGTTTATGCCTGCAGACTTAAGCGAGGAGAGTTCTGCGGAAGCCATAGCCGAAGTCTGGTTGGCTGAACCGTTGAAAAACATCACAATAATTCCCTGCGGAATGATATTTGCAAAATTAGGGGATATTCCGGATGGGATCGATATGTTGCTTCCCATTTCATACGAAAGAGAGTGGAGCATGGAGTACAGGTTATCGGTCTCTACAATGAGAGTTGCTGAATTTGATGGCCCGTTGAACCAGTTCTTCCCCGAAGATGAAATTGGGGCAGCATTTCCATAAATGGTGTAAAGATCTCCCTGTGTTCCAACAAGAGACCCGCCAACAATGTACTGCTGGGTTCCTGAAGTATTGATCATGGATCCAGCCATCACAGAGAGAGGGAATGATGCATAAGGGGCAGCATTTGGCGCACCTGAAGAAGGTGAACTTGCATTGTATGCAGGAATAAAGGCTGCTGCGATGAATAAGGTGAGTATAATGAGAACAAGTGTCTTCTTTCCATTTTCCTTATTGAACATTGCAATTCTCTTTTTTCTGGCTATATTTCCGATAAACCTTCCAGTGATTCCAGCAGAAAGGGCAAGAATGACCAGGTTGACAATTGCATATGGTAAAAATGACATGATGATTGGGGTAAAGGATGCGGGTGATGGAGGTGTTGTTGGGGAACCTGTTGATGGCAGAAACGATGAAGAGCCAAGGAAAGTTGACAGGACTGCAGCAATCCTCACCATGAGAGGCTCAGCCATTATGGTTGAAATGGTTGTTCCGGGAGGTACTGGCGAGACTGAAAAAGGGGAAGTGCCAGAGGTGGATCCGGAAGAGAGGAAATTTCCAGAAAGAAATCCCATGGCTGAAAGTATTGCAAATAGTGCAGAAGCAGCAAAACCCCAGAGGGATAAATATACGGTGATTGTGGCAGCTATGGCCCTGGTTCCTTTCCTTGAGCTGATTCCGATCACAGCTCCAATAATGACCATTCCCACAATGACAATGGGCCATTTCAGGGGATTGGCAAGGAGCAGGAATAAAATTGTGAATATGAAGATGATTGGGGGGCCATAATCAGGCATCAACCAATTTAGAAGAGGATTATAGTATGACGAAAGCACAAAAAAGCAAAGTGCAAGGGCAACAGCCATTCCGAATATATATGCAGAGAGTTTTCCCATGCTATATGTATGCTCAAAGGAAATATAAAAATTTTATGGGGCAATCTGAAAAAATTTTCATATAAATATCTTTCACGCTTAATAAGAAAAATTATTTAAAGAATCCAATTTTAAAAGGCCTTATTGATCATCTCATGATCTTCTCAGGGCAAAGGTCATGCAGTGGGCCCCTCCATATCCGCCTGTCAGTTCCTCAAGTTCGATGCTGGTGTAATCTATTCCAAATTCTGACATGGTTTTCTTCACCGGGAACATTCCGCCCTCTTCCGGCTCCTGAAGTATCCCTGCCTCCTTCATGATGTTATCATCAATTATTCCATTCCTGACAAGCCTCCTGAAAACATTTCCGGAGTTGACGCAGAGTATTTTTCCATCAGATAGAGTCAGGAAATTCGATGAATAGGAAAGCTGTTCATGGATGGAAAGCGGCATGAAGTTGAATCCCTTGCTCCTGATATAATCGTACAGTGAAAGTGGCTCACTGTTCTTTTCAGGAACATATGAACCATCTTCCCTCAGATAAATTGTTCCTGATGCTTTCCTTGCAAGTATTTCTGATCCTATGACTGTGCTGGAGGATGCAACATTGAAATATGTATCTATATGCATATTGTTAAGGAGATCGTCCACCATGAAGCCGTATCTTGGGTTTTCCACGACAAAAATTTCGTCATGTTCCATCATCCCAGAATTCATCGCACCAAGTGCGCCTTCAATGTTTGTTCTGGGGCCCGTTCCAATCAGTCCGAAGGAACCGCACGGTATGTAGTCTCCCCCTTCGAAGAAGCCATTCTCTGGAATCTCCTTCACATAATCCCTTCCAAGTGAATGCCTCATTACGAATCTTGTTATGACCGGCTCTGCAGTCCTCTGTGGAAGCCTCATCCTGCCCGAAATCACACCCTTTGACGATACTGCCTGCTGATCCCTCATGAAGTATAGGTTTGCCAGCGGGATATTGGAAAATATCTTGGGGTATTCCATCTTGTTTCTATCATCTGTTCTCACGTCAAGGGAGGGCTGAAGTATGAGAAGGTTGAAAAGTGTGTCAGAATCCAGGCTCTGAATATTTTCTGCAAATTCATTCCTGGTTTTTTCAGAATTCTCAATATCTCCGTAGAAATTGATCCTTGCCATGACCTTATTTTCAAGGACTGTCCTGAATTCAGGATCGGAGTCCGCCCTCCTGCATGCCATGTCCCTGAGCAGTTTTACATCCACTCCGCTCTCTTTCAACATGTCCTGCAGGTGTTCATGCTCTTTCATCGCTTTTTCCCTGCTGAACGGCCTTTCAAAAAGGAATGCCCTTGGAGACAGCATGGCATAATCTATCTCAATCCCGGGCCTGTGTATGATCACTTCCCTGAGTGTATCCCATTCCGATTTTATGAACATCTATTCACTCCTCACGTTGAAAAGTATTCCGTCAAGGACAAACATATCACATTCCTCTCCACTGTATTCACCCTTCACTGTTATCTGTGAAAAATTATTCTTATCCATCATGGTTGTTTCACCATTCTGCCTGGATATGATGACATATCTTCTCTTCTCTGCAATCTCTCCTGTTGCATGGATCCTGGAAAAATCAATGCTTTTCTTGTTTATGAAAACCTCTTTCTCCTTCTCGACGTCAATCAGGTAGAGGCCGCCTGACTGCCTTCCCTGATAGATGTATTTTCTACCGTTGATGAAGAGCACTGAACCCGGTTTATAATCCAGTATCCTGACCAGGTATGTGAACCTGAAGAACTGTTTTCCATCCCTTACTCCTGCAAGTGTGTTTGAGATCACAACAGTGCAGATATCCTTTGACTTCACGCTCTTTGCAAAGGCATCCCCATCTTTCCGCTTTCCGAGGTATATATCAATGCCATCCTTCACATTCTCTATTTTGGAAATGAAGGATTCATGATCAGTCTTCCTGTTGTTCTCCACAAAATTCACCAGTTCCTGGCCAAGGGCAGTCATTCTGTCTGTAATCTCCCCGATCATCCCCCTTATCTGAACTTTTGCTTCAAAATATGAGCCTGTTATTTTATTACAGGTAGGACAGCTGATCTTATCTTCACTGTATGGGAGGGTGTAGGAGAATTCTCTTATGTCTCCATCCATAGATGCTGTTATTTTCAGTTCTATGAAGTCCCTTCTATGATTTGTTTCGATGAATTCGCCACCTGTGATTTTAAATGGCTCGTTTATTGAAAAAGTTTCAATCGCCTTCTTCTCCCAGTGTTTCCTTCCATGATTGTGAGACCATGAATTTCCAACCCGCACGGCACCACATTTTGGGCAGGAGACATGGGAGAGGGAACCTGGCCTTGAAATTTCCGCAGATTCCCATGTACAATCAGTACAAAGCCCCTTATGTATCGCTTCCTTCTTTCCGCATTTTACACATATCATGGTATCAATCTAGTCCCTTTCCATAGAGAAAGTCTTTGATAAGGGAATGGGCTATAAGTTTTTTTCTTATTTCAGTCGTTCCTGCTCCGATCTGCCCCAGTATGGCATCCCTGAGCATTCTCTCTATGCCTGTATCTTTCATGTAGCCGTTTGCCCCATTGATCTGTATGGCCTCACGGCATATTTTCTCGCAGATCTGTGCAGAATAGAGGATGGATGCTGCAGGTGCTTTTGGATCCATCTTGTCATCCTCAAGCTTTTTCAGGGCATCATATGCAAGAAGTCTTGAAGCGGTGTATTCTGTATACATGGTCGCAAGCTTGTCCTGTATCATCTCAAATTCATGCAGAGATTTGCCAAACTGTTTTCTCTCATGAGAGTATTTTATGGATTCTTCAAGGGCCCTCTTTGCAAGTCCGGTGAATATGAATGAGAGAATGACTCTTTCGGAGTTCAACCCACTCATGATTATATCTTTCCCGTGGTTTTCTTCCCCTACTATCCTTGAGGGATCAATCTTCACACTGTCATAATATACTTCACCTGTTGGAGAGCCCCTCATGCCCATCTTGTTGAATTTCTTCCCCCTGGAAAAACCCTCATCTGTTGACAGGACTACAAATGCGGTGTGGGAATCTCCTGTTCTTGCATAGGTCAGGAACAGATCTGAATATGGAGCATTGGTGATGTAGGTCTTCGATCCGTTGAGTATGAATTTATCCCCTTTCCTCTCTGCTTTCGTTTTCATGTTCAAGGCATCTGATCCTGAGGAAGGTTCTGTGAGGCAGAGTGAACCAATCCATTTCCCTGAGGATAGTTTTGGCACATATTCCTCTCTCTGTTCCTTTGATCCATTCCTGTAGATATTGTCAAGCGTGAGGTTGCTGTGGGCCCCATACGAGAGCGCAAGTGATGCAGACGAATATCCCAATTCCTCTTCAATTATGGCCTGTCCCATGTACCCAAGTCCTGAGCCCCCGTATTCCTCAGGGATTGTTATTCCGAGATAACCCATTTCTCCCATTTTCCTGAAGACTTCTTCCGGGAAATAGTCATCAGAATCCATCTTCATGGCAACAGGTTCAACTTCCCTGATTACGAATTCTCTGACATTTTTTCTCAATTCATTATAAATTTCCTGATCATGGTTCATATTCCCTCACCCTAACAACATTAAAAGAGTTTGACTCTCTTGATATACTTTACCGATATCACAACATAAATTCTGTGATTCAACTTAAACTCAGAACTCATTCATGGAACAATTGAACTATTTTTCGGTAATAACTGCAAGATTCTTATACAACTATGTTTTCTAAATATATTGAACATGACAAGAGAGATAAGGATAATCAATGGGAAACAGTACGCATACGAGCTATCAATGGTCTGGTTCTTTCCATTTCAAGTGTGG
>JAKAYK010000002.1 GCA_021826765.1 Thermoplasmata archaeon
TTGTCGTTGGGCTGATCGCTCTTGTATTTCCTGAAGTTGTAGGTCTTGGATATGGATGGACTCAGCAACTTTTTGATGGAAATCTATCCCTTTTCAGCATGGGTTATGGAATTAATTATTACTTTCTGTTCCTGATATTTATTGCACTGTTTTTCCTGAAAGTAATCGCAACAAGCTTCACCATTGGATCTGAAGGATCAGGAGGAGTTTTTGCACCAGCACTTGTTTCAGGAGCCTTCTTGGGCGCAGCCATAGCTATTCCTATACACGCTGTTTTTCCATTCATCAGCATGGATGAAATCATAGTTGTATCCATGATAGCCTTATTTGGAGGGGCGTCAAAAGCACCAATAGCTATTATCATCATGGGAACAGAGATGACAGGAACATTCGCCCTCTTCATTCCACTCATGCTTGCAACCACAATCAGTTATTTTATCACAGGCGACATGACTATTTACAAATCACAGGTTTCTGACAGGTCAATGTCACCTGCACATGAAATGGAGTATCGCAAGCCTATGATGGATAGTATCCCCATATATACTGCAATGAATAAGGATTATCTTCATATAAACAAAGATGCTCCTGCGAGAGAGGCAATAGAAAAGATAAGGGACAGCAGGACCAAAGGCATAGTAGTCCAAACAGATGGAAAATTTGAGGGATACCTATCTATTGAGAATATACCCGAGGATGTGAACTACGAAGAGCCGGTGAAGAACCTGATGTCAGCTGATATTTCAAGGATTACGGCAGATAAATCTCTGCATGATGCCATGAATACGCTTCAAAACGAAGCAACAGGAAAGATTATAGTTGTGGACAATAATGATCAGGACAAAATCCTTGGAACTATTACGCTCTCGGAAATTTCTGAAGCATACAACAGGGAAATAAGGAGAATGAAAGAAAGAACCCGGCCAAAGGGAAGCAGGTCAATATAAAAAAAATGATAAATTATTTTTTTATTGTGCATCATTTACTATCTGGGATATGTAATTTGCACCACTTGTTATCCCTGAGAATTGTGCACTGTTGTTAAGCATATAGGATGGTGAATTTCCCTGAATGGTCACCGGGCTGAATAATGATCCTTCCAGGAAGTATGTCCCCCCGTTACCGCTTATAATTATACACGTTGTAAGATGGCCTGCAAAATTGGCAAGTGGTTCTGTTGTGGTGCTCGTAGCGTCAGTGGGAACATATGTCTGGTAATCCACGAAGTCGTTTATGACCGCGGAAGGAAAACCGGATGTTGACTTCAGAGTGGTTATTCCTTCATTCACCAGTGCCTGGCTTGGTGTCTGTGGAAATTGTTCGGGATAAACATAATCTACATGGAAATTAACCTGCACTTTACTGTTGTTGAATGAGAAGTTGGTGAAAAGAAGTCCCGGTATATTGTTGATGTTTTCAGATGGATCGCTGTAATGGTATGAGATTATGTAGTTTCTGCTATGGTAAGTCTGGTTTATGTACTGATACCATATCCAGCTTTCTGCTGCTCCAATTGGGCAACCTCTCCAGGACATAAAATATATGTTTATCTGATTTTTTGTCCCAAGATTTCCGCTGGAAATATTTGCAAATTCTCCAGCTTTTATGAATGATGGCAAGCCACCTGAACTGCTGGAACCGGATGAACCTCCATACGGATTCAGATTCACAACACCGCTTGCCTCAAGAACGACTGAAATAAGAATTACTGCTACCAGAATGGTGATTATTCCAATAAAAGTTTTATTATTTAATAAATCTCTGAATTTTGATGAAAAAGTTCTATTCTCCGCAACCTTTTTGTTATCTGCCAGACCTTTTTTCTTTTTGTTGCTGTTTGAAGACACGATAAAAGAGTTAATGAAAATATAAAATACTTTCTTTAGTAACAAATTTCTTATTTCCAGACTCACTATCTTCTTATGAAATATGGAATCATAGGTCTGGGAAATCATGCGCTCAACAGAATAATGCCCTCTATCGTTTCCAGTGGAAGCGAGATTTTCGGCGTCACTACGACTAACAGTGAGAAAGGTAGAACTGTTTCAGATCAATATTCTTGCAAATATTTTGGCACCTATGAGGAAATGTTAAGATCAGATATAGAGAATGTATATATCGCATCTCCCAACTTTCTCCATTATGAACATGCCATGAAAGCAATCAGGAATGGGAAGAATATATTGATGGAAAAACCCATGGCTCTCAGGGCAGTTGAAGCAAAGGACATAATGGAACTTTCAAAAGAAAAAAATGTCAGGGTTGCAGTTGGGTTTCATCTCAGGATGCATCCGTCTGTCAAATTTGTCAAAGATAGGATTTCTGATACCCAATCACCAATTAAACTCATTTCAGGATACTGGGGCCACCTGAGCACCTCACAAAGGAATATCACCGATGATAACAGATGGTGGGGAGAGTATGAAAAGTCCGGAGGTGGTTCAGTTATGGGAACAGGAGTTCATATTATTGACACCATATTGAACATAGCGGGAAAGTTTCCGAGAAAGGTAACTGCCTTAGCTCTTCCTGAAGGTTCAATGATCGACAGATCAATGATCATAAACATGCAATTTGAAAGTTTCATCTCCACAGCATACAGTTCAAGGGAAACCTCCGAATTGAGCAACGATCTTGTGATCGTGACTGAAGGAGAAGAAATCAGGGTAAGAAACTTTTTTTCCACATCTATTGATTATGAAATACTGGTAAATGGAAATTCCATGCAGAAAGAATCAGGTGGGAATATATATGCAAAGGAAATTGCCGAATTTGAGAAAGCTGTATCCGGGGAAGAATCGCACATTGCAAGGGATAAGGATGGCTATTATGTCGTCAGGGTAATAGAGGATGCGCATAGATACATGTCCATGGCAAGATAGGCCGGAATAAAAAGTAATTTATACCCTTTTTTAAATTCTCACTGGTTATGCAGGAAGATATATTTATAGACGCAGAAGTGGCTTCAAAGATTATTGACACTGTTATCTATTACGACTGCAGGTACAGACTGGCTGAGTCAGATTGGGGTGAAGGGGAATACAGGAAGGGACATATACCCGGAGCATACTTTTTTGATCTGAACCGGGATCTTGCGGGAAAGGTTGATGTGGAAGGTGGAAGGCATCCATTGCCAGATCTTGAAATATTTAAGGAAAAACTTGAAAAAACCGGGCTCACTGATAATACGACAGCAATATGTTATGATGATAATCTTTCAGGAGCCTCAAGAATGTGGTTCCTTCTAAATTTTATCGGACACAGCAACACATTCATCCTGAATGGTGGAATAGAAGCATGGAAAAGAGTAGGGGACCCTGTTGAAACTAATATTCCGTCTCACAGAATTAATGGAAAAATCAGCCTGAAACTCAACAATAGCATCCTTGTCGATATGGATAAAGTCAGGGAATCCATTGGAAAATACCAGATAATTGATGTAAGGGATGAAACCAGATTCCTTGGGAAATCGGAGCCCATAGACAGGATTCCTGGAAGAATACCGGGTTCAATAAACCTGCCATTCCAGAATCTCATGAATGGTGCATACCTGAAGAGTGAGGAGGAATTAAGGGATATTCTGAAATCAGCAGAAGATAATACAATTCTTTACTGTGGTTCCGGCGTGACTTCATGCGTTACTTTTGCTGTTCTCAAGATGCTTGGGAAAAATCCCGTACTTTATCTCGGAAGTTACAGTGACTGGATCAGCCATAAGGGAAACAATGTGGAACATGGGTGAGTTGCTAAAGCCCATCCTATTTATCCATTCATTTCAATTGCAATAATTTCCCTATTGATAATATATTCATATGCATATATAAATTCTTAAAAGACTTTTAAGGCAGAGATAATACAGGTAATCATGTCGAACGCAGATGTTTATATCATTTCTGCAAAAAGAACACCAATTGGAAAATTTGGCAGATCGCTGAAAGACATTAATGCTGCCCATCTGGGAGGTTATGCAATAAAAGCAGCAGTTGATTCTTCGGGGCTGAAAGGGGAAGACATTGAAGAAGTTCTAATGGGAAATGTAATACAGGCTGGAAATGGACAGAATCCAGCCGGGCAATGCGCATCCTTTGCAGGACTTCCTTATACGGTCACCAAGAATACTGTCAATGTTGTTTGCGCTTCTGGAATGCTCGCTCTGGAGAATGCATCAAGGGAAATTATGCTTGGAGAGAGAGATATAATTGTGGCGGGAGGTGCCGAGAGCATGAGTATGGCCCCATTTCTCTTATCAAGTTCACTCAGATGGGGTGTAAAACAGATGTTCAATTCACAGGAGAAGATGACAGATTCAATGTTTCATGACGGGCTTCAGGATGCATTCTATGGAATGGCTATGGGATATTATTCCGACTTAACTGCGAAGAAATTTAACATGAAAAGGGAATATCTGGATGAGTTTTCAATTCAGAGTCAGGAAAGGGCTCTCAAGGCATCAGAGAATGGTTCCTTCCGGAACGAGATAGTAGAACTTCCGGAACTCAAAATTGATGAGGGGGTAAGGAAAACCAGCATAGATGTTCTTTCAAAACTTAAACCATCCTTCGGCGAGAATGGATTGCATACTGCAGGAAATTCTTCACAGATATCAGATGGTGCATCTGCACTTGTCCTTGCTTCAGATAAAGCTGTCAAGGAACACAATCTCAGGCCTATTGGGAAAATTACAGGTTTTACTTCTGCATCAATGGATCCTAGGGAATTTGTGGAGGCGCCTGTACGCTCAACAAGAGCACTGCTGGATAAAAAGAATATGAAGATTGAGGATTTCGATCTGGTCGAGCATAATGAAGCATTTGCAGCGGCCTCGCTTCTGGTGAGGGACATGCTAGGGATCCATAATGATAGATTCAATGTTAACGGAGGCGCCATTGCAATGGGCCATCCACTTGGCAATAGTGGTTCAAGGATAGTTGTCACACTTCTTCACGCACTGAGAGCAAGAAAAATGAGCAATGGCATAGCTACGCTCTGCCATGGTGGAGGAGGAGGACACAGTATGTCTCTGGAGGTGATAGAATGAATGTAAGCGTAGTTGGAGCAGGAACAATGGGAAGAGGTATAGGTCAGGTATTTGCGCAGGCAGGTCACGATGTGATCCTGATAGACATCAACAGGAATGTTCTGTCGTCTGCAGAATCAAACATAAAGGAATCGCTTTCAAGATTGAACAGGAAAGGCCTCCTGAAGGAGAGCATAGAATCAATCATCGGGAGAATAAAATACAGTTCAAGCCTGGAGGACATAAAAAACAGCAAGATCATTATCGAGGCTGTTTTTGAGAAGATTGAGATAAAGAAGGAAACTCTGGAGATCATAAGCAAGCATGCCGATCCACAGGCCATTATCGGCACAAACACTTCTTCCATTTCCATCAACACTCTTTCCCAGTACGTCAATGGCAAGGAGAGATTCCTTGGAACACATTTTTTCAATCCTGTTCCGGTGATGAAACTCGTGGAAATCATAACATCAGAAAGAACGGATGGCAAGGTCGTGGAAACAATAGAGAAGGTGATGATAGAAATTGGAAAAGATCCTGTTTTTTCAAAAGATTTCCCGGGCTTCGTTTCAAACAGGATACTCATGCCTCTCATAAGGGAAGCAATATTGACATTTGAACAGGGTGTTGCTTCTGCTGCAGATATCGACAAAACTTTCAGGCTGGGAATGAATCATCCCATGGGCCCCCTCGAACTGGCAGATTTTGTCGGACTCGATGTGTGTTATGATGTTCTGGAGGTTCTCTACAGGGATTATGGAGACCCAAGATTCAAGCCACCGATCACTCTCAAGAATATGGTGACCGCAGGAAAGCTCGGAAGAAAATCATCAGAAGGTTTCTACACTTACAGGTGAAATAATGGAAAATATCAAGGTTGGACAATCTGGAAAGGTCGCAGATATTCAGATAAACTGTAAGAATCCTATGAATCCTCTTACAGTGGAAGTTCTGGAGGAAATTGAAGAGACTCTGAAGGATGAGAGTAAGATCGGCCTGATTTCCGGAATGAACAGAGCATTCAGTGCAGGTGCAAACATAAAAGAGTTTATTGATCTTCATCCACAGAAAGCATATGAATTCTCCAGAAGGGGACATGACGTGATGAATTTCATTGCGGAAAGAAAAATGCCTGTTATTGCCGCAATTCATGGGTTTGCGCTTGGCGGAGGCATGGAACTGGCAATTGCCTGTGATTATAGAATTGCGCATCCATCAACAATTATGGGACTCCCGGAAATAACACTTGGCATACTTCCAGGATTTGGAGGCACACAGAGACTACGCCATCTTGTTGGGGAAACAATGGCCTTTGAACTGGCCACAACGGGAAAGAAATTTGGTGCTGAGGTGGCAAAACAGATTGGAATACTCAACGAGATAACGGAAAATTACTATGAGAGGGGAATGGAAGTTGCCAAACAGTATGAAAAACTCCCTGTTGAAGCTCTCGGATACATAAAAGAACTTATAAGGGCCAAACACGATGATAATTTCTATCTGGAGATGGAATACTTTGGGAGAGTCTTCGCAACAGAGAATCAGAAAGAAGGCGTGAAAGCATTTCTGGAAAAAAGGGAAGCTTCATTCAACCATTAAAATTCATCTTTTATTGAGTGGATAATCCTTTATTGAACACCCGCCCGGTCCACAGATTATTGAGGAATTGGTCAAATTAAGGAATATGCCAACTTCTACAACACCGGGAATGTTTTTTATCGAGTTGAACACTTTTTCCGGATTATCCATCTTTCCAGTCCTGGCAATTGCAACCATGTTGCCATTATCTGTCTTTGCTTCAGGGTTCCCTTTAATATCTGTCTTGAAAAACTCACTCAGCCTGTCAACCGTGTTCTTCCAGAGAAATGGAAGTATTTCAACAGGCACTCCAAAATCACCCAATTTATCCACTGATTTGGTTGAATCCGCAATTATCACGACCTCCCTGCTGTTGTATGCGACCATTTTCTCTCTTGTGAGGGCCCCTCCACCACCTTTTATGAGCCTTCCCTCAGGGTCTATTTCATCACAGCCATCCACTGTAATGTCTATGAATCCTGCGAATTCATGCGTAACCTTAAGCCCGTACTGTATCAATTTTTTCTCGCTGTCATTGGAAGTAGGGACGAATAGGGTGTCATGGAAATGTGTTTTGTCTGCACCAATTTCATCGATCAAGTGCTTTACAGTGGAACCTGTTCCAATTCCAACAATCTTCTTCCCGCGGAGTTTTTCAATTGCTTTCTGCGCTGCCTTTTTCTTAAAATCTTCACTGTTCATCTGACAGTTAGGTATTTCATAATAGTATTTTACCCATAACTCCCCGTTCATATTTATATTGCTTCATTTCATGAGGTCATATGGATTCCAACAAAAACAAAAAAAGCTGGATAGACAGCAGAACCGTGACGGAAAAACTTGTTTTACCTCCGGACACCAACGTATTCAATTCACTTTATGGTGGTCGACTGATGGAATGGATCGACAATATAGCGTCAATAGTGGCCTTTAAACACTGTAGGCAGAGGACAGTAACAGGGAGTATTGACAGCATATTCTTCCTTGCGCCAATACACATTGGTTACATTGTTAAACTGGATGCAAGGATAAATTATGTTACCAAAACCACAATGGAAATTGAAGTGGATGTTCTATCTCAGGATCCAAACACAGGCAAAAGCAGATTTGCGACAAAAGCCTATCTTACTTATGTGGGAATTGACCAGGACGGAAGGGCAACCTCAATACCCGGACTCCTTCTTGATGATGAAAATTCTAAGAACAGATTCAGGGAGGCTGAAGAGAGGAATGTAAGAAGGAAAGATCTTCTTTCCAAGGTAAAAGCAGAAGCCATGATTTATGATAAACTACAATAATAGCACACAAGAGAAACATTTTTTATTCCTTATCTTACAGTCTGATGATGCTAAAAGAATCAATCTTTAACACTGTATCAGAATTTACGCAATTCACACAGACAAACAGTATTCTTGACAGAGGATTATACATTGTAGTCTCTGCCTCAAGCGTTTTGATCGCACTTCTATGGATTCCCATAGCAATGGGGTTTTTCAGCACTGATGAAAACAAAAAATATGCATCTTACCACCGGGCGAAATCCGCTGCAATAGGGACAGCGATCTATATATTTGCAGTAACCGGCGTAATATATGGGGTATTCAATTTCATAATAACAGGAAACTGATGCTATCCTCAGATATTATTTCAGCTCTTGGAAAGGCAATACTTTCCATGGAACTCTTTCTCTCGCAATTTCTATGGAGAATGGCTATAGATCAGGGATTAAAAAACCCACAGTCTTACCTGATCTGGCATCTATTCAATGGCAATCTAAGGAAGCTTGAAAATGATCTGTTTGATCTTGTGCCAGTATTGATATCAATTTCACTTGCATATTCTGGCATTGCCATTCTTATGGGATTGGAAAAGGAAAATAAGCACATTCTTGAAAATGCATCAGTTGGGTTATTTCTACTTGCATTTTCCGTTTATGTGATGAAGTTTACATTAATAGTTTCTCTGGATGCATCAGATGGAATTCTATCCATGTCTTCAGGCTGGAGTTATTATTTCTCTGATGTTTATGTGCTTTCAAGTATGGGGTTTTCAGGAAATCAGGCATACTCCGAAATATTTTTTTCAGGCATCTACACTATTGGAGGCATAGGAATAACTCTGTCTCTGATGCTCAGGGAGGGGATTCTTATAATGTTGTTTCTTCTCCTTCCCCTTTTATCGGTATTATCATTCAACGTGAAGGGAAGGGGTATTCTTATCAAATTGTGGATAGTGTTCCTTGAGGCAGCTTTTCTGCCGGTACCAATCCTTTTGATGATATATGTTTATATCAACCTGAGTGGAGATTTCTTTCAACAGCTGGGCATCATAATACTTATTTCATCTTTTCCTGCTTTTCTCTCATATGGATCTTATAGAATTGCAGGCGCAAGGTTCTCCTCACTGCCATTTTTAATTGAATTTGAAAGGAAGAACATGTCCAGTATGGTATCACCTACCAAGGGGCCCCTGTCCGTTCCATTCCAGAACACCATAAAACAGTTAAAGAATACTTTCCCGGAGGGGGAGATGGGGAGACTGGTAACAGAGATGAACGGAGGATCCAGTTTTGAGCACTGAATTGCTGAAACCGTTGGAAAATATTTTTCCATCATCAAGATCCAACGACAGAAGAAAAGCAGTCATTGTGTTCACATTATCTGCCATATTCATTATTTTCTATCTGGGGCTAGAACTTGAGGCCTTAATTCTTGCTATATTAACAGTACTGGCCATAATTTATTTTCGTTCAAGATCCAGCGCGCTGAATATAGAAAAGGAAGAAAATAATTCAACACATTTCTATAAGATCAGCTCTGATTTCTCATGGGAAGACAGCAAAGAGCAGGCTTGGAGAAATCTTACAAATTTAACATCTTTATGCAGTTATATTGGCGTAAACTTTACAGTCGTATCATATCCGGATAACAGCAATTCATCCATGAGGCCAATTTCTGTTGCACATGCAGATTATCTGAATTTCATAGATTCAACCTTTCCGGAACGGCACAGTTTCTCAAGTGTTATTAAATTGGAGAATGTAGACGAACTATCAATTGGCAGGATAAAGGAATCTGTTTCAAGAATTGGAATCAGTATGGAAGAAAGTAGCAAATTTATACTGACTTCTGCGGAATTTTTTTTCGGGGAAAAGGATCTGAAACTGGATGGAAAATATATCTCCGGAAAATTTCATTATTGTGTGCTTGCATTAAAAAACATTAAGGGTGGTAAATATTTCCAGTTATCAGACATTGTAAGAAGAATTAGGGGTGATGTCCTCTTTGTAAACGACTTCAGGATGATGGACTCACAAAATAGCCTTGTAATAAGGAGGCAGATTTCTACCATATTGGCATCTTCAAAGATTAAAACTGAAAAAAAAATTGCATTAAAAAATTCATTCAAAGACAGGGAGGAATCTGCTATCATCCTTAAAAAAACAGATGAAAACGAAATAATTGACACATCTATGTTCCTCATCATAAAGGCAGATGCGCCTTACGAACTAACAGATAAACTAATCCATGCAAAATCATTGACTGAACATTTCTCCCTTGAGACTCAGGTCGTAAATGATCGGAAAACTATAGAGAAATTGATTTCCATGAATTTTTCATCATTCCATTACCCAATGCTGTCAGGAAATATTGCTTCACTTATCTCCTTTCTTGGAACAAAAGTGAAGACTAATGGGATAATAATTGGAAAAAATTCAATGACAGGAATGCCTGTTCATTTGGATATATTTTCAGGTGATTCATATAATTTGATCATTCTTGGAGAAACAGGTTCCGGGAAGACATTCTTCTCAAGGCTTGTGCTCTGGCGCCTCCTCATTTCGGGAATGGTTGAAAAGATCATGATAATTGATCCTCAGGATGAGTTCTCATCCATTTCATTTGCAGACAGGATGGGGGCTGGAACGGAGTATTTTCCTGAGATAAAAATTTTGACAGGTTATGGAGACAATTATCTCAGACAAATGGAGGAATATATTACAGGAGACAGTTCAAAGAGGAAAATGATTCTGGTGGATGAAGCACATTTATTCATAAGAGACCAGGAGAGCAAAAATAAAATGTCTTATCTTTACAGGGTATCAAGGCATTATAACGCTTCAATAATGATCATAACACAGGACGTGGAGGATTTCAAACAGCCCCCTTTAAACAGCATCATCAACAATTCAGCATATGTTGGAATTTTCAGGAATAAGATGTGGGATTCTCTTAAGGAATTTGGGATCTCACCTCAAAAACATGGTTACAGCAACTTTGAATCTCTTGGTGGTGGAAAAAGTTCAACAGAATCTGAAATGTTTCTTTACACAAATGGGAGAATGAAAAAAGTAAGCGTCCTTGCATCAGGGTGGGAATTATCGAATCTTTAGGGCAGCAACGTGTGATGAAAATTTACACTCTTTATTTTTGGTAAGATATTATGGATTCTCCCACACATAAACATAAAAAATGCCGATGATTCCAAGCACAATCATGGGGACTACAAACGAATATAGGCCTGGGTCCAACCATGTTCCATAAAGGATTGACCATGATACATAAAATAGAATCCCTATGAGAAGAAAAATGAAACTTACTGCAAGCAATGCATTGAGATACATTGATCTTCCCTTGAATGATCCTAGTTTTCTTTGTGAACTTTTATTTTCAAGTTGAGTCATTACGGAAATGCATACAATTAACTGATATAATTTTTTTTATATTGTTCAGAACATCTTCACTACATATTTTATCTATCAAGGACTTCTGGAAAATCACACACATCATGGGCCCACGTTATCAATTCAACACAAATTACGCTCTAAGTCAAATCATACGGTTTCAATTTTCTTCCTTCCGAAATTCTATGGTGTTCCAAATTTGTCAGATCAGTGGTTAAGAGAAAATATCCTGCATACAGGCAATTTATCTAAAAAGTCAGAGTAACGTGCCCATAAGACTTATCAGGTTCAAGCACATAGGTTTTACATGGTGAGGATACAGTTTCTGGAGGATGAATTTGAGATTGATCTGGAAGGAATAGAGAAATTCGAGGCGGTGAAAAGGGAACTCCGGATACCATACTCATGCATAAGCAGGGTTGACGACACAGCGGGAGATGTTTATGGGGGATTAAGGCTCATGGGAACAAGACTCACACAAAACATGTACGATTTTGGAAGATTCACCACAAAGGAAGGGGAAGGATTCTTTGCTTTCAGGAAGAGGGAGAATGCATTTGCAATTCATCTCATCAACAATAAATACGGGATAATCATTATCGAAACTGAAAACAGGGAACAGGCAATAGAAGAATTGAGAGCAAAAATGGTGAAAGGATCAGGGGCCTGAAATCTCTTTTTTCTCAATATACAATCATCATGTTATTTTATAAGTCTAATATATGAATAATGCGTTAAACTTATCCTCATTCTTAATTTATTAAATCATTTAAAGTTCTATTTTTAGAATATTTCCGCACAATGGTGAGCAAATTTTAGGGCATGTAATATATCATAATATTAATATCTAAAAAGATAATCACAAAGAAGAAATGAGCATTATCCGGTTCAGTTTGATTTCTTTAAGAAGCTTTAAACAAAAAAACATTATCGCATTTATAATCGCATCATCAATTGTCCTTATGCTCAGCGGATTAGCTATTAATGCTTCTCAACCGGTTGTCTATGATCATTATGTTTATATGAATTTAACCGCTTCACAGATAGGAAACACAAATAATTTCCTGGTAAAAGGGTTTATTCTTGATAAAAACCTTTTGCCAGAATCAAATTCATCATTTAATTTCGAAAAATCCCCTTCCCACATGTTTTTTGGCGGGAACAATTTCAGTGCTTGTCAGCAGTTTATACTTAATGATATTCAATCCCAGAATAGATTGACAAATTCTGAAGGGCTTTTTTCATTGGAAATCAATGGCTCTGGAAACTATTCCAAATATTCGTGTTTTCAGCAAATAATGTCCTTTTTTCAGTACAATTTTGTCTTCAGCATAAGCAATCTATCCGGGTCGCAGCAAGACTCTATGATAGAATACCCGCCCGGTCAGCAATTGATACTTTTACCTTATTATAATTTGGGAAATTATGGAACTGCAGCTGTAGTCTTCATTCCCGGAAATAGCAGCAATACTTTCAACCTTAGCTATAAAACTTACTCTAATTTAACCACAAATACATCAGCAATTTTGAATCTTGGAAAATTTCATTACGGAATTCCACAAAGGGTAGGCGACTATAACCAGATTTTATCAATGAATGAAGCTTATTCAGTATCATTTTATTTCAACAACAATCTTTATAATAGCCTTAATTTTGCTCCACCCACTTCCAGCTTCAGTTTTTCTTCACAATTAGGATTTACTGTTTATTTTTTTAGTGCAGTAAGTATTATCTTTATCACAACCACGATCGCAACAAACATATTTGACAGGCCAATGAATGAATTTTATCTTTCAATTCCTGAAAAAAGAAGAAATGTAATCATAGGATCCGTTATTCTGGGCACCATCGCAACAATCATTTCAACAACAATCGCATTTTTACTTGGAGATATAATTAGTATTATCCTTTTTTCAGCACCATTAAACTCATCATCTATCTTAAATTTGATGATATTTAACCTGTTCCTTTTTGCAATTATCTCTCCTATTTATTTCTTCTTCGGCACACACACCCGTTATGGTTCAGGAATTAAGATTGGAATTTCATTGATGCTTGTCATTGGAGTCCCATTAATTTCCAATATAATCGAATCAGTATTTTCTATAAGCATTTTTGTATCCGGTTTTGGAGGAAATCAAATTTCAATGTTATATCTTCCATACCTTCAAGAAATAAGGATATTCAATCTGTTGACCGGACTTATCCCATTCACAGCTCCAATGGATTTGTTCAACTACATGGTAAGGTCACCATTTTTAGGAATAGTAATGCTGAATCATCTGTCAATATTTTATCTGAGTCCATTGATCTTTTTCTCACCATTGATCACATGGTTTGTCCCCCTTATCTATCTCAGTATAAGAAAATATGAGAGAGTTTAGAAGTTTCTGTTCGTTATTATAAATGTGAAATAACACTAAAAATATTTTTCCGGCCTTTTTTAAAAAATTCTGCGATTTAGCATGTGGAATTTAAAAAACATTGATAAAATTTATTTTAAACGGTTTAATACCTCTTCATTATGAACGATTTAGCTGCTGAGTTTTTTAAGTGTACAGACAGGGAAAGAGCTATTTTCGAAGCAGGAATAAAATTAGGGTCAATATATCATCAGTATGTTGGAATGCCAATAAACAGCACAAACGTTGATTCAGCGGAAAAGGCCATTATGGAAGGTGTAAAAGTACAGCCATTCATATCCGGGGCATCTGTGAAAATTAGGCGCGATTCTCTCAAGAGTGGTGAGGGAAATTATTCTTATCAGTCTCTTACAGGAGAAATGATGGATGTCGAAATCAGTGTGAAATATGGGGAGGAAACCGTGACTGCCAGAATGTCCTATATTGAGAAATTGAATTATCCATTGATGTATCTGGAGGATTAATATGGCAGTAAAAATTGGAATCACGGGTCCAGTGGGATCAATCAAAGCTGAAGCGTTAGGAAAGATCATAGAAATGCTTAAAAATCAGGGAAAGGACATACAGGGTGTTCTTGTTTCTGAAATAATGGAACAGGGGAAGCTCAATGGCTATTCCATACTCGATATCTATACGAAGAGGAGAATTGTTTTCGCTGACACAGGAATTTCTTCAAGGGTTAAAATAGACAAGATAGGTGTTGACACAAGGCTGCTCGAAGAACTGCTCATACCAGCTATGCATAGGGCAATAGAAACGGCTGATGTAATAGTGATAGATGAAGTTGGAAAACTTGAAAATACGACTAAAAATATCCAGAAGACAATCAATGATGCACTGAACTCCACAAAGCCCATTCTGGTCACAATACACAAAAAGTCAAGAAATCCTGTTTTACAGGAAATTAGGGCGCTGGAGGGTGTGAGAATATTTGACATCACACCAATCAACAGGAGTCTTCTCCCATACAGGGTAATGAAAGTTATAACTGGAGAGGATGAACAATAGAAGAGTATATTGAGGGAAGTGCAAGGATCAGGACAAGTTCAAAGCCACTGGAAAGGGGCCCCGGTAGATCAATGCCCGGATTCCTGAACAGCAACCAGAGACTTAACAGGGACATAACCATCAGTTTTCTCAATTCTTTTAAGCCTAATCTGTATCTTGACGGCTTTGCTGCTACAGGAATAAGGGCCATAAGGGCAGAGAAGGAAGCTGCTGTCAAATCAGTGGCATGTGAAAGGAGCCTCAAGGCCTTTGACATACTGAAAGCGAATGCAGAATTAAACGATTTTAAGGGCGAATTGCACTGGAGCACCTTCGAATCCATTGTTTCGAAATATCATTTCGATTTCATTGATGTGGATCCATATGGAAACATAGTCCCCTTCACAGATATTTCAATCAATCACGTGAAGAACAGAGGATACATCGGTTTCACTGCAACTGATCTTAGTGTTCTCACTGGTTCCCTCAGAGAAAATACAAGAAGAAGATATGGGTCTGAAGTCCTGAACAGCAATCTCAGGCATGAAATGGGCATACGGAACCTGCTTGGATTTATTGCTAGAAGGGCAGTATCTCTCGAAACAGGTATGAATCCGGTAATATCTTTTTACCATGGCCATTTTTACAGGGTTATTGTACAGATTACAAAGAGTTCGGCTGAGGCTGACAGAACCGACAAATTTCTTGGATATGCTGATCCGGGCCTTATAGACCCTATTTATGGGAATCATTCATACGGGCCCCTGTGGATCGGCAAACTGGAATCTTTCTCCGGTGAGAAAATCATGAATATTCCTGAGACCTGCAGTGAGGATTCCATTGAATTTTTGGGAAGACTTAAAAATGAGGATATCTCTCAGTTCTTCCTCGACCTCACTGACAGCTGTTCCAGAAGGAAAGCAAATCTGCCTGCCGTCGCCCATGTGCTTGAAAGCTGCAGTGAAATTGGGATAAGTGCAGCAAGAACACACTTCTCACCCACGGGCATTAAATGTGAAAACATGGAGCAACTTCGTTCCAGTATATTTCCAGAGAATTCATAATCAAATTATTTTCAATTTTGGTTTTCCTGAATTTTCAGCAATAAAACTTAACGGCTATCAACAAAAAATAATCATAAATCATGTCATACAATATCACTGTACAGGGAATCTAAATATAATGGTATAGTAATATCAACAGAATGAAGCAAAATATAAGGGCAAAATCTCTTGTAATATCAGTAGTTTTTATAGCGGTGCTCGTCACAATTACGTCAATGCCTATAGGGGGACTCCCTCCTCTCCAGAATCTTCTCAATCCAAATTCGGGAGTCTGGGACCCGGTAGTTCCGAAGGGTTCCACTGGAGTACAGTATGAGAATATATCAGTGAACGGGACGGCTGGAGAAGTGGTGATCTATACACAACCCGACGGATTTATTGGAATCCAGTCAAACAACACTTTCCTTGTCTACTACATGCAGGGTTATCTGGAAGCACAGTACAGGCTGGAAGAGATGGATTTCATAAAAAGAACTGCCCTCGGGACTCTTTCACAGGTCATAGGCAGCACCACTCTTTCATCAGATATTTTTTACAGAACTATCCAGGACTGCCAGATCGCTAAACAGGAAGTGAACAATATGTCATCATCATCCTATGCCCACAGGGTGATCGAAAACTTCACAATGGGCATAAATGCTTATATTTCATCACTCACGCCACAGACTATGCCATTGCTGTTCAAGCTCCTGAATTATGCACCACACACATGGAATATTACCGATGTGATGGCAGTGCAGCAGTTCTTCCTCTGGCAGAACAGTGCAGGCGGCATGTCTCCGTTAAATTTCAACTATGCTCTTCAGAACATGCCTGAATCAGTCATAAAGGGCCTGTATCCTGCATATCCTGCAGGTGTCCAGAGTCCAGTTGTTCCATATTGCGCCAATACGGCCATCTACAATGGCACCGGGGACATATCAAACCTCTCATTATACAGCCCTTCCTACAATTATACGGGAGCGGGGTTGAGTAAACTGAGCCCACAGGTTTCAGCGCAGAATCAGTTCCAGTCAGTCAATGCTATAGACAGTGCTGTTTTCCTGAAACTGTTTGGGATGAACTATTCTATGTCTATACAGTACGCTGCATTCAGGGATTTTGGAAGCAATAACTGGGCTGTCAATGGGGTGAAAACACACAATACATCCTCTCTTCTCGCAAATGATCCGCATCTGACCACGGAGGTCCCTTCCATCTGGCTTGGATTCCAGCTGGTATCACCGGGACAGAATGTGATTGGAGTTGTATTTCCGGGATTTCCCGGTGTTGTTCTGGGCCACAACCCGCATATTGCATGGGGTGCCACAAATGGCCAGGTTCAGCAGACATACTTCTATGCTGAATCCATGAAGAACGGGTCCACCACCCAGTACATGAATAATGGTTCCTATTCCCGGTTTTCAATTATAAACGAAAGCATTCCTGTCAGTGGGCAGCAGAGCTATCCACTGAAAGTCATGAAGGCAGTTAACGGTGTAATTCTCTACACAGGGTCAACCACAATTGCAATGGACTGGACAGGGTTGCAGCCGACCTATGAATTAGACTTCTTCCTTCACATTGATAAGGCTAACAGTGTTGAACAGTTCAGGCAGAATGCATCTACCCTTTTCAAGACAGCAATCCAGAACTGGGCTGTTGCCGACTACCTTGGCAACATTGGAATATTTCCATTTGGGGATTATCCGATCATAGAAAAGGGAAATCCGAGAGGCATTCTCCCCGGAACGGGCCCATACAACTGGCAGGGGTTCATTCCTGCAAACAAGCTTCCATATCTATATGATCCTTCGAGAGGGTTTGTCTTCTCTGCAAACCAGATAACTGTCTCCTCAAATTTCAAGTATTACGTGGGATGGGATTATGAATCCGGTTACAGAGCGGATCAGATTCACTATCTGCTCAACACAACCCAGAGCCTGAATATGGCAAAGATGGAAAACATTCAGTTGAATGTTCATGATTTTACTACGAATATTTTCCTCAAGCCATTGCTTGGAAATATATCGGGCTCCACTGCAGGTTCGTCTGTCATCTCCGCAATGAGTTCATGGAATGGAAACTTCACAATCAATTCCACTGCTACAACAGTCTATCACTACTGGCTTATCAATTTCATCAACGACACGTTCCTTCCTTATATGAAGAAATATAACATAACAACTTCAGACGGGTTGTACAACAACACATTCTTCCTTGGGCCTGCGGATTACTACCATGGGCCCCTCATTGAAGATCTTGTGAACTGGACATTGAATCCTGCAGGTTCTGCATGGTTCAACAACCCGTTTACCGGCAAGAACAGGACGGAGGCAATGGTGATGGATGAGGCAATGAACCAGACAGTTGCATATCTCAACAAAACATATGGCTCTTATTCCAGTGCATGGGAATGGGGAAATATCCACAAGAGGGTTCTCACCAGCCTCTTTGGAGTACCTGCAATGAATACCCAGCAGCTTGCTGCAGCAGGAGATGGCAACACCATAAATGCTGCATATGGCACCATATCTAACTTTGGGCCATCGTGGAGAATGGTTGTAAACATGAGCCATCCTGTTACTGGAGTGGGAATATATCCTGGTGGCCTGTCTGAAAACCCACTGAGCCCATATTATTCCAACACTTTCGAGGACTGGAACAACGGAATCTATTACACTCTGATACCGGCAACTGCACCATCTGAATTTTTCTATCTCTATGGAGGTGCATCCATATGATGAAGTACGGATCATACTTTGCTATGATACTTTCACTGGTGTCTGGTATCCTGATTTCCTTTACCGAATACTGGTACCTGATATTTGTCCCATTGTTCATCATATCGATGTTCTTTGCAAATACAAAGAAATTCTCTCTCCTCCTGGGTGTTCTTGGAGCCTTTGGAATACTGCTGCAGATATTTGCATATAATGGAAATTACAGACTGAAGGAGGCTGCACTCATAGGAAATATTGCAGGGATACCTGGCGGAGCAGTCATCTTCCTGGCATTCACTTTCTTGTTCGGCTTCCTGTTTGCTTTCCTTGGTGCACTTGCAGGCTATTCAGTATCTCCTGCCATCCAGCCAATGATTGAAAAATCACAGCATAAACCGGTGGAAAAAGAATAAGATCATACAGTTTTCAAAATTTATTTTTCATTTTTCTTCTCATATTCTTTATATTTATTTCTGCAATTTCCAGGTATGGATTATGATTCCGGCAAACTTGGCAGAATAAGGGACAGATTTTATTCCATGGGATTTGGAAACACCTCCATATTTCCAATATGGCTGAAGAATGGCTCAACAGTTTTTGCCAAACTTGAGTATTTCAACAAATTTGGCTCAGTAAAGGACAGGGCTGCATTTTTTATGGTAAATTGGGAACTGGAGAATCACAGTGGAAATACAAATAAAATTTTTGTTGAAGGAACCTCAGGCAATACTGGAATCGCCATTGGAAATATTTGCAGGGAAATGGGAATCAAATCAAGGATATTGATTCCTCCCGGAACCTTTCCTGAAACTGTGGAAAAATTGAGGGAAAGTGGCGCAGAGATTGAATTTACCGATGAGGAGAAAACTTCGACCAGCACAGAAAAGGCCATACAGCAGTCCATAGCTCTTATGAAGGAAGACCCGGAGCAGTATATTGCACTTCACCAGCATGGAAATGACATGAACTGGCTTGCACATGTATATACTACGGGGCCCGAGGCGGAAAAACAGATCGGCATTCCAGACTATGTCTGCATATGCATGGGAACCGGGGGATCCATAATGGGCGTGGGGAGATATTTCAAAGAAAGAAGCAGCAGAGTGAAGGTTGTCATGGGCCAGGCAGATGGAGAGACATTCATCCAGGGCATAAGAAATTACGAGAAGGCAAAGGACAGGGAAATAATTGACAGGAATATTGAGATCGTTGATTCCATCATTACAGTCACGCAGGAACAGGCGCTTGAATCTGTCAGGGAACTTGCAGATGATCATGGGATATTTGTGGGTGCATCATCCGGGGCAAATTATCACTGTGCAAGAATGCTGGCAATGAATTATCCTGGTTCAAGGATTCTAACGATTTTTCCAGACAGTGGGGTAAAATACGGGAATCTTTATGCCTCAACGGGGACATTCACAGAATCTGCAATAAACGAACTTTCCCGAAGCGCATTGATGAAAAAAAGTTCATTCATTGCATGAACACTTCGCATTTATTTAAGCAGGCCCGCCGGGATTCGAACCCGGATCGTGGGCTCCGGAGGCCCATATGATATCCATTACACTACGGGCCTATTTTTTGTATCCAATCCTTCTCAGGAGAGATTTTCTTTTCTCTATATCTACTTCGTTTTCAGTGCCAAGAGGTGAATAACCGTCCACAACACCCACAACTCCTCCACCCTGCACATTCCTGTAGACCAGAACATAGAGTGGATTTGAAGTCGCAGCAAAAATTCTCCCAACTTCTTGACAGTTCTTTATCTGGTTCATTATGGATATGGGAAATACGTTTTCAAGAATAATGAGGAAAGTATGGCCCGCACCAATTTTCTTTATATTTTCAACTGCAATATCAATGAGTTTTTTATTATTTCCGTCCCACCTTATGAGTCTTTCACCTGAAGCTTCAGAGAATGCTATTGCAAAGGACGCATCCGGCCTTGTAGTGGCTATTATTTCGGTGAGATCTTCAACGGTTTTGATAAAATGGGAATAACCAAGAATCACATTGCATCCATCAGGAAAGTCCAACTTCACCTCTTCAACCTGAGACATAATCACACATGAGATGGCATTATAATTTCTTTCTGTTTTTCATCCTTTGGAACATGTTTCAGGACAAGGTTTCGGCAGGGCAGATCATATATTTCATGTGATGCAGTGTATCCAGCATTTTCCGATGTTAATTGATGGTAGTTCACTTTTTCCAAAAGGAACAAAATGCATTATCAGAATTTTTGCGCGGGCAAGTAATAAACCTTTAAAGATCTTCTGAGCAACATGATCCCATGAATGAATATGCTACTTCTTTCACAGAGTCTTTTTTCATGAAAATATTAAATTCAACACTGTAATGTTGATTTAGAATGAATATCTATGAGGAAATAGATTCTCTTATTTCTACCGGGACAATTAAGGATGGGGAAGAACTGCAAAAGTTCAAGATTAAGCTTGCAAAGAAACATGGTATGGATAGAATACTCTCCAATTCTGAAATACTTAACTCAGGATTTATTTCCAGGGGATCAAGGGATATTCTGCGTCTAAAGCCCACAAGAACCATCTCTGGAGTTGCAGTGGTTGCAGCTATGACTTCACCTGAAATGTGTCCGCATGGAAGATGTATATTCTGCCCGGGTGGCATGGAGAATAATTCTCCCCAGTCATACACGGGGTATGAGCCATCTGCTATGAGGGGAAGGTCCAATAATTATGATCCATTCAGCATCACATTCAACAGGCTGAAGCAGCTGGAAACAATAGGTCATGACACATCCAAGGTTGATCTCATCATTATGGGGGGAACATTCACTGCAAGGGACAGGGAGTACCAGAAATGGTTTGCAAAGGGGTGTTATGATGGAATGAACGGTGTACAGGCAGGAACAATTGAGGAGGCAATGAACATCAATGAGACTGCAGGGAGAAGATGCATTGGACTCACGGTTGAAACGAAACCTGACTGGTTCATGGAGAAGGATATAGAATTGGCCCTCTCATATGGGGCCACCAAGGTTGAGCTTGGTGTACAGGTACTTAACGAAGATGTGTTGCGCATAAATCACCGCGGTCATGGGATTGAGGAAATTGTAAAATCCACAGAACTCGCAAGGAATGCGGGACTGAAGATACTGTACCACCTTATGCCTGGAATGTACCATTCAAATTATGAAATGGATCTTAAAAGTTTCAGGGAAATGATATCAGATGAAAGGTTCAGGCCTGACATGCTCAAAATTTACCCCACACTTGTGGTAAAGGGGACAAAACTTTACAACATGTGGGAAAAGGGGGAGTACAGGCCTATGGAAACAGATGAGGCAGCTTCCCTCATAACTCAGTTTATGAAGGAAATGCCGCCATGGATCAGGGTACAGAGGATGCAGCGGGATATACCGGTAAATTTCATTGATGCGGGAGTCAAAAGAAGCGATATCAGGAATATAGTGGATGAAAAACTGAAGGAAGAAGGAATAAAAAGCAGGGAAATCAGAGGAAGGGAGATAGGTTTCCATGAAACACCTGAAGTGGATTTCATGATCAGAAGATCAGATTACATGGCTTCAGGTGGCAGGGAGGTCTTTCTTTCCATGGAGAATGCTTCTGGCAACATTGCTGCATACCTCAGACTGAGGGATATATCCGGGGATTCATGGTATGAACATTCAAGGGATTCCGGAATGATAAGGGAGATCAGGACAGTCGGAAGGACAGTCCCCATAGGTTCCCATGACAGCAGGAATTATCAGCACAGGGGATTTGGGAAGATTCTCATCAGTGAGGCTGAGAGGATCACAACTGAAGAATTCCACAGGCCAAGGTTACTTGTGATCAGCGGTGTTGGTGTCAGGGAGTATTTCAGGAAACTTTCATTTGAAAGATACGGGCCATATATGGGAAAGGAACTTTCCTGAAAAATTCATTATTTAAGTGTTCCGCATAACACTAATATAATGCCGTGTTATAATTGCGGGAAATGTCATGGAATAATATCTGGCTGATACCTATAGCAGCAATTGTGCTGTTATCAAGTCTTTATCTGGTATGGTCAATGATAAGAGTTGAGAAATTATGAGTTCATCAATTTCATCACAGGGCAATTTTTGGTCAAATTTTTTCGTTGTGGACAGGCTTGCTTCAGGCGTAATAATCATTCTTCTATATATTGCAATAATAACAATTTTCGGTTACATCCTTTCACCCTACATAAGCAAAATATACGCAGGAGAGAACACATGGTTCAGGAAATACAGCGATCCTTTGATAACTTTCATAGAGAGAGCTGCAGGAATTGACAGGGATAAGAGATACACTTTCAGGTATTATTTTGGCTCGCTGATTTTTTTCAATTTTATTGTAGGGCTTTTCTGTTTTCTGTTTCTTATCCTTCAGGGAGAATTTTTCGCTGCACCTGGCCAGCGTCCAATGAATCCATTTCTAGCTTTTAACACCGTTGCCAGCTTTCTCACAAACACCAACATCCAGAATTATTCAAGCCCGTCAAGGCTCACATATCTTGACATCACCGTTGTCATAATCACATTGATGTTTGTTTCAGCAACCACTGGATTTGCTGCATCTATGGCTTTTGTAAGAGGTATCCTGAGTGATGATGGAAAGATAGGGAACTTCTTCCATGACTTCCTCGTTTCACTCTTTGACCTCATACTTCCTCTATCGCTTCTTGCCACTGTGCTCCTTATTGTTTTCGGAGTTCCTGATGTAACCTATTCCAGCATCACAATTCATCCATTCTTCGCGAAATATACTGTGAATATACCCGTCGGGCCCATTGCTTCTCTGGAAGGAATAAAGAACATTGGAACCAATGGTGGTGGATTTTACGGTGCAAATGCTGCATATCCCTTTGAGAATCCATCATGGATAACCAATATTATCGAAGAGGTCGCATTCACAATAATACCGGTTGGCTCAATATTCGCCCTTGGGCGAGTCCTGGGAAACAGGAAATTTGCAAGGATGCTTTATGGTGTTATATTCACCATATTCATCTTAAGCGCCCTTATGACATTTTTTTCAGAATTTGCCGGGCTTCCATCTTTTTCCATGCTGGGGATAAATTTCGGAGGCAACTATATAGGGAAAGAGACAGCACTTGGCTTATCACAGAGTTCCATATTCGCTTCCGGAGCGACACTCACTTCCACTGGGGCAGCTAATTCAGCGCTGATTGATTATACGCCTGCAGGAATACTTGGAATACTTTTCCCAATGCTCCTTAATGATCCACTGGGTGGAGTAGGCACAGGGGTCCTCAACATATTCTCCTATGTGATATTCACAGTATTCATCGTATCTCTGATGGTCGGGAAGCTTCCAGAACTTATGAGTCTGAAAATTGAATCGAAAGAGATAAAATATTCCACATTCACCCTGATTATTCATCCCATTTTGATCATCATTCCCATGGGAATAGTGCTTCTTTTAGGACCCGAACTAATGAAGAGTTTTATCAATACAAGGCCGGATCAGATAACCCAACTACTGTATGAATTTGCTTCTGCTGTATCTAACAACGGTTCAGCCATGGAAGGTTTCACTGTAAACACGCCATTTTACAACACATTGATCGGAATACTTGTCATAATGGGGAGATATCCCATAATTGCTTTCCAGTTACTGATTGCTCAATCATTTTCAAACAAGAAACCAAAAGTCCAGTATGGCAGGGGCGTTGATATTGGATCATTCTGGTTCGGTTTCATGCTTCTTTTCACCATGCTCCTTCTGGGTCTGATCTCATTTTTCCCCATACTTTCTGCAGGTCCATTGCTTGCATGGGGCAAAGCTCTCTCCCTGTCTTTGGAGGGATTGATTTGAACAGATATCTTGAATATTTTGTCAACACCATGAAGAGCTTCAACCCTGTTCACCTCAAGAAAAATCCTGTTATGTTCATCACCGAGATTGCGTTTCTGGTTTCTATTTATGTACTCATATTTGGAAAAGAGTATGGGCTTTCAACCACAGGCAATTATGTTCCTTTCTACATTATAGTTCTAATTCTACTCTTCCTTACTATATTTTTTTCAAATCTTGCAGAATCCATAGCAGAGGGAAAGAGCAGGGACATAACAAAATCTCTCAGGGAGATGAAGAAGGAAACAGTGGGGAGGATTATACAGGACGGTTCTGAATCAATGATCAATTCATCCGACCTCAGGAAGGGAATGATTGTGGAGGTCAGGGAGAATGAAACTGTTCCAACGGACGGAGAGATCCTGGAAGGAAGAGGCAGATTCAATGAATCATCTATAACTGGAGAATCAAGGCCTGTGTTCAAGGTTCAGGGTGATAGTGTCACTGGCGGAACAACCATAATTGATGGAAAAGTGAAGATAATGATCACCGCAAATCCCGGAGAGACTTTCCTGGACAAGATGATAGGAATGGTGGAAGGTGCAACAAGATCAAAGACACCTAATGAGATTGCACTCTCAATTTTACTATCAGGATTGACACTTTCATTCCTGATTATTGTAACTTCAATGTTTTCACTTGAAATATTCCTGACTTCCCAGGCAAATATCATATTTCTAGTCATCCTGCTCATCTGCCTTATACCTACAACCATAGGTGCTCTGCTTCCTGCACTTGGTGTAGCCGCAATCAACAAGGTATCTCAGTTCAATGTGATTGCAAAAAGTGGAAGAGCCGTTGAAAATGCAGGAGATATAGATACAATAATCCTTGACAAGACTGGAACGATCACTATTGGCGACAGGGAAGCTTTCATGTTCTATACGAACAGGGGAGTCAAAGATGAAGATTTTTACACAAAATGCTACCTCAGTTCAATGTATGATGAGACAAAGGAAGGCATCTCTGTCATAAAGAAAGTAAAGGATATTAATCATAATGTTTCGGATGAAGAGACAAAAGGTTACGAGTTCATACCATTCACGTCTGACACGAAATTCAGTGGAGTCAAGAAGGGAAAGGAATTCATCTACAAGGGTTCACCAAATGCAATTTGGGAAATTGTAGGATACAGGGACAATTTCATAGATGCAATATGTGCTGAGATTTCAAGCAGGGGAGGAACCGCAATGGTTGTAACATCCAATGTGGGAGTGGAGGGTGTCATAGAATTCAACGATATACTGAAACCCTGGATAAGAGAGAGAATTGACTCCCTTAAGTCAATGAACATCAAGCCTATAATGTGCACAGGCGACAATGAACTCACAGCAAAATATGTGGCTGCTGAAGCAGGAATAGACGAATTTGTTGCAAATAGCAAACCACAGGACAAATTCAGGAAAGTGGAGGAGGAAAAATCACTGCAGAGGATGGTTGCAATGGTGGGGGATGGCACAAATGATGCCCCTGCACTGGCAAAGGCAGATGTCGGGTTTGCAATGAACAGTGGAACACAGGCAGCAAAAGATGCAGCAAACATGATTGATCTTGATAATGATCCTACAAAACTTATGGATGTGATCTTCCTGGGAAAGCAGATCCTCATCACAAGGGGGGCCCTTACTACATTCAGTATTGCCAATGACATCTCAAAATATTTCGTGATCATTCCTGCCATATTCTATGTGTTCCCTTATCTTTCATTCATCAATATTCTCGGGTTCACAAATCCGCTTCTTGCGCTTACATCTGCACTCATATTCAACACTTTCATTATACCCCTTCTCATACCTTTATCCATAAGGGGTGTTAAATTCAAGCCTTCTGGCGTGAATGATCTTCTCAGGAGGAATATACTGATATATGGAATGGGAGGAATTATTCTTCCATTCATTGCCATAGGGGCAATTTACTATATTTTAGCAGGAGTCGGTGTTGCATGGTAAAAAACAGGGAATTTTTTAATCTGGTCAGAAGTTCATTTGTGCTGCTTGCAGTTTGCGTTCTTGTAATGGGATTTGCAATACCCACAGCAACCTCACTAATAGCAGAAACTATTGATCCGGGAGCAGCAAACGGAAGCCAGATAAACATAAATGGAACCATATATGGCTCATACTATTTAGCACAGGCGTTCAACCAGAGTTATTTCTTCCAGCCAAGACCTTCTGCCATAGCTTATAACCAAACCGCCTCTGGTTCTCCGGGATGCTCTCCCAACACTAATCAATCTCTCAACCAGACACTGTCCAACATAAACCAGTTCGAGAACATGAATCCAAATGTTACAATCTCCAAGATACCGGGTGAGGTAGTAATGGATTCTGCTTCGGGCCTTGATCCTAATATACCTCTCAATGCAGCCAAGCTTGAGCAGGGAAGGGTCATCCAATCCATCTACCTGCTTTCAGAAAAGGTCAACAGGATAGTTTCTGAGAAATCCATCACATCCTTTGTGATGAACCTTGTAAACAGTACAGAAAAGCAGGATTTCCCAATTTTTGGTTCATTCTATGTGAATGTGATGACTCTTGATGTGGGCATTCTTGAATTCATGCTTCAGAATGGAATAATCCAGCAATCCCAGTTGAGCTGATCATCTCTTCACAAGTATGGAGTCTTCAGCAAAATCCTTTATTATTCTTTTTATGTCTCCATTTATTCTTACATTGTGGTATTCGTCAGGCCTTACTCCAAGAACAACGCAATCAGCACCTGATGTATAAAGTGCCTGCATTGCGATTTCCCTGACCCCATCCGTGTTCTTCACAATGATATCAGTTTCGACTTCCAGAGAGTCCCACGGTTTTTCCTCCATGAAAGCTTTGAATCCATGAATCTTCTTTCTGTCAAAATTTCTCATATCGCATATGGTGAGCCTGGCACCTTCCGCATGGGCAAGCAGTACTGAAAGATAAACAGATTTCCTGGTGTTGAGCCTTTCTGTTATAGGTACAAATATGTTCCTGTAATGTGTTGGCCTTCCGACAGAGGAGATCATTGCAACTGTCTTGTTTGTCTTTTTCATCACAGTATCACCTATGGAACCAAAAATGGAAGTAGAGACACTCTTCCGTTGCCTATGGCTCATAAATGTCAGGTCATATGGCTTGCTATTTATTTCCTTCAATATTCCTTCCTTGATGTTTTTTGCACTCTGTATCCTTGGAATGGATTTGATTCCCTTGGATGTCACTTCCCTGTGTGCATTCATTATGATAGCTATCTTATCACTCCAGGTGATCTCCTTCACTTCTTCCTTTATTGTGAGAAAAGTCAACTGGGAATTATATTTCATTGCAAAACTGGAAGCAATCTGAAAAGCCTTGGTTGAACTGCCCCCTTTTGCCATAGGCACAAGTATCTTTTCGGGTATCTGAATTCCCAGTGATTTTTCTTTTATCACATTTACATATGTAATATAAATAATAAAGTTTTTCGTTCAATAATATAATAGATTTGATAATAGCAAATTTCACAACATATTATCAAAGATTCAAAAAATTTTAAAAAATTAAATCGTGGCATTGAATAGCATGCCATTTTATCAAGAAATGATTTCATGGAATATTGAAAACATTTACATGCATTTAATGATACAGGATTATGGAATGTCTCATCATTAATGACGGCATAATACAGGGCTATGAAAGAAAAAACCAGCTGGTCCGCTTCCCTGAAGACGAGGCATTTGTAATAGATATGGATGCAATCACGAAGTATAAATTCAATTACAATGTGTACGGTGAACTTTCAAAATATATAGAATTCACACTCATGGCATTCCCTTACAGGGAAGCCGATTTTATTGATATTCTAATGTCAGGGGCCTCAAGGGTTGTAGTAAACAACACAATCCCAGACATAACACTTAAAAAGTTCATGGATCTTTCAGAGGAGATTGTGATGAACTGCCAGTCATACACAGATGTGGCTAGATTCAGGAGTTTTTCAGGAAATATGTTCCTTTCATGCAGAATGTTTGACAATAATGGGCTGTATTTCTATTATGGGGCATTCGAGAAGGAGAGCGAGCATGCAATATGGCTTCCCTCCTTCCCTCAGGATCTAAAGAACGGTTGTTGATAGGTCATGGATTTCTGCATTCTTATGGAAATGATAAATAACACTGTGAAATATGTTTGATCAACAATGTCAGGCATAAGTGTTAAAGCAGGTGGAATTTCTCTTGAAACACCGGGAATTCTTGCATCGGGCATTCTTGATGAGAATGGATACACCATGAAAAGAATCCTTCAGGAAGGGGCCGGAGGTGCAGTCACTAAATCTATTGGAATGGAGGAGAGACCGGGATACGTTCCTCCCGTTGTTTTCGAGGCCCATGGGGGGATAATCAATGCAATGGGATTGCCAAATCCCGGAATAGACAACTTTGGAGATGAAATTTCAAAGGCAAAAGAATCTTCCAAACCGGTCATAGGAAGCATTTTCGCCTCCACCCCTGAGCAATTTATGAAGCTTGCAGAAAGAATGGTAGATTATGGAGTTTCTGCCATTGAACTCAATCTTTCATGTCCGCATGTCAGAGGGTTTGGTGCAGAAGTCGGCAGTGATCCTGTCCTTGTGAAAGAAATAGTGAAGAATCTGAAAGGTTCCATAAGCATTCCCATATGGTCAAAACTCAGTCCCAATGTTACGGACATCCTGAGCATTGCCAGTGCTGCATCAGATAGTGATGCAATAGTTTTGATAAACACAGTCAGGGCCATGGCCATTGATATATACGCCAGAATGCCTGTGCTGACAAATACATACGGTGGACTTTCAGGCAGGGCAGTAAAACCTATAGGCCTGAGGCTCGTATATGAGGTTAAGAAGGAACTCGGACTGGAAATCATAGGCGTAGGAGGAATATCAACGTGGGTGGATGCAATGGAATATGTCATGGCTGGAGCTTCAGCATTCCAGGTCGGAACTGCACTGTGGAATCACGGCAGATCAGTATTCAACGAGATAAATGAAGGGTTGGCGTCCTTCATGAATGAACACAACATTAAGAGCCTTGCAGAACTCAGGGGGGTTGCCATAAGATGATGGATCATGTCAGGGTCACCAGAAAGGTCAGGGATACACCAACAGTATTCTCGCTTTATTTCAATTGGAACAGAGATGTGGAACCGGGCCAATTTGTGATGGTATGGGTTCCGGGGCATTCAGAAGTGCCAATGTCCCTTTCTCAGACAGGAAAAGAGAAATGCCTTACCATCAAGATGTACGGAGATACCACCAAGGCAATGGATGCTCTCGAACCGGGTGATTTCATATACATCAGAGGGCCCTATGGAAAACCGTTCTCCAGGGTGAAGGGAAAGACACTTCTCATCGGAGGAGGTTCAGGGATGGCATCTTTAAGGCCCATGATAAATGAAGATTCAACCGGCATATTAGCTGCCAGAGGGAAGGAAGAATTACTGTTTGAAAATGAGTTCCATGATGGAAAAGCCATATGCGTTACAGAGGATGGCAGCAGGGGGATAAAGGGGATAATAACTGCTGGAATTGATTCGGTGGATCTTTCCGGGTTTTCCATGATATACGTTTGCGGGCCGGAGAGGATGCTTTATGCAGTTTATAAAAATATTCAAGGAAAGACTGAAAATGTCGAATTCTCCCTTGAAAGGAGCATGAAATGCGGAATAGGACTCTGTGATTCCTGCTCAGTTGATGGCTTTGAGATATGCAGGGATGGGCCCACATTTAACATGAAGCAGGTTTCTGAAATGGAAGAATTCGGAAGAACCAGGCTGGACAGGTCAGGTAAGAGGATATATTTCTAGATTCATATGTTAATGACAGAAAAGTTTCACAGTATACAGGGCGAGGGAAGGTTTACGGGAATCCCAATGTTCTTTGTCAGAACAAACACATGCAACCTGAGATGCAGATGGTGTGACACCACATACTCTTTCACAGGTGGCCATGAGGAGAACAGTTCGGACCTTGCAAAGGAATGTGTTGATGCATGGGAGGAATGGATATGCCTGACAGGAGGAGAACCACTACTGCAGAGGGATGCGCTCAAACTGGTTACAGATATCTGCAGCACAGGAAAGAAGGTTCTGATCGAGACCGGAGGCTCTCTCGATATAGCTCCATATACGAAGATAGATGGCACGGTTATAGATATGGACATAAAGACACCATCTTCAGGCGAGGAAAAAACAATCAGAATTGAGAACCTGTCTCATCTCAGGCAAATTGATTATGTCAAGATGGTTATTTCTGACATGGAAGATTTTGAATATTCAAGGAAATTTATCGAAGAGCATGTCCGGGGAAATGAAGTTATATTTCAGCCTGCGTGGGGAACTGATCCTGCATGGATTGTAGAAGAAGTAATGAAGAGAAAGCTTCCTGTAAGGGTAATGCTCCAGGAACACAAGTACATCTGGGGCGAAAGGAGAGGGGTATGACAGAAACTGCAGTTTTTTCTGGAAAATTTTACATGGACGGAAATTTTGAAGATCTCACCATAGAGGTGGAAGATGGCATCATAACCAACATCTACAAGTTCAGAAAGGGTATCCCTTCGAAACGTGTGGAACATGCCATACTGCCAGGTTTCACAGACATTCATGTGCATTTCAGGGACCCTGGGGAAACAGAAAAGGAAGACTTCGTATCAGGAAGCATGTCATCTGTTTTTGGAGGAACAACTACAGTATTTGATATGCCTAATAACGCAATTCCCATAACTGATTATAATAGGTTCGATTCAAAGAAGGCATCTATAAAAGGTAGATCCTATGCAGATTATGGGTTATATTCCATGTACACGGGAAAGAATGCAAATATTATCTCAGAGGAATCAGCAGCATTGAAGATATACATGGGGGGAAGCACAAACTCCAAAGGAGCCGAAATCAATTATGAAAACGATTCGTTTCTGGAAAATTTTAAAAAAATGATCGTTTTTCATGGAGAAATGCAGGAATGCCTGAACATGGGGGCTTTGCCTGAAATACATACTTTGCAGGAACACAGCCTTTCCAGAGGAATAGAGTGTGAAAGAGAATCTGCCCAGATTATTGGAAAAATGAAGTCCGGGAACATGGTTATGGCACATGTCAGCGACTGGGACAACGTCCACAATCTGGAAAATAGATTCGCCACAGAAATGACACCTCACCACATGCTGCTCCACACTGAAATGAATCTTGGTGCATGGGGCAAGGTGAATCCACCCATAAGGGATCGAAGTATAATGGAGTTGAACAGGCAGGCATTCCTTGACGGGAAGGTGGATATATTATCCTCTGACCATGCACCACACACTGAATATGATAAGGAGAGCATTGAGTATGGAAAGGCAGGAATAATCGGAGTTGAAACAAGGATTCCCTTGATGCTTGCGCTGGTTTACAAGAAAATTCTGTCTCTTGAAACTCTGGTGAGGACAGGTGCAGTAAATCCTGCTGAAAGAGCTGGCATAAAAAAAGGAATAATTCAGAAAGGGTATGCAGCAGATTTCTGTGCAGTAAAATTCTCAGACATGAAAAGGATCAACCAGGAAAGGCTGCATTCTAAAAACCCATTCTCCCCTTTTCATGGTTTCGATGCAATCTTCCCACAGGATGTGTTCGTTGGTGGTGAACAGGTTATTTCTCAAGGGGATCTGGTGGAGGCAAGAACGGGAAAATATCTTGCTTTCAAATAATCGAAACTGCCTTGATATGTCGATAATCCCTTGATAGTTATGTTTCAGAGAAACATAAGCGGCAGGGGCCCTCAATTTGTCACTTTCTTCCTTGAAGGTGTGAGAGTTTTCAGGCACTCTCATCTAAGTCCTGAATTTGAAGAGTTAACATTCCCATATGCATATTAAAAAGGAACTAATATCCGTTTATTGAAGAATAAAAAAGTAAAGGACAGGATTGCACAGGGTCGTATTCAGGAACTCAATGCAATTTCATCATCCAATGAAGATATGAACTACAGGCGCAATGCCATAATCCTCATGGAAAATATAGCAAAGAGGATGGATATTTCATTGAAGAAAAATATCAAGAGAAATTATTGCAAAAACTGCAAGAGGCCCTACGGTGATTGCAGCAGGGTAAGGCTGAAGAAAAATTGCGTGATTGTTACCTGTCTTGAGTGTGGTGATATAAGAAGGTTCAGATATCGTCCTTGACGGTTTCAATTCTGAATATTACCTTGAATCCCTCAAGTGTTGCATGTATCTTGTCTGCAAACCAAAGAGAGTCCTCTTCCGTAGCGCTGTTCCCCCATTCGTAAACCATGTCGTGCTCTCCCATTATGGGCTTAAATCCTAATGATCTCAGTCTCATTATTATTTCACTTGGTTTAGCCCCTTCACTTGAAAAAGTAACGCTGAGATATGTTTTCATTTTATCCATCGGTCATTTTATGACCATATTTATGTTTTTTTCATATTCGACGTTTTATATTTATTGATTTTTCCTTCTAGCATAAACATAAGTGAAAACGAGAAGAATCAAAACGGTGGCAATGATGGAAATCGCCATAAGATACCCGACCTGGCTGCTGGCAGGAAAAACAGTAAATTTCACTACCTGGTTATGGAGTGTGAGATTGATATTTCCAGACGTGATGTTAGAAGAATAAAGTGGCGGAACAGAAATCGTATAATTGTAATTTTCAGGGGAGAGGCCGGCGATGGTGAGGTTTCCTCCAATGGAGAAATAATTCTTCCCATCAATGTGAACAGTGAAATTATCGCTATATGGCAATCCGCAACCCTCAAAAGTTGCTGTTCTGCTGGCCGTTGTGTTTGTTGAATATGAGTTTGAAAAATTTGAATAGTTGTTACCAGGAAATACCGTGGTGAAGATCAGGAGAACAAGAACGACTGAAACTAAAACAGCAATTTTCTTCATCATATCTTTTCGAAATTAATTGAACATTAAAAGAGTTGATGCTTTCATCCTGACACGTCAAAGTATAATTTCAATTTAAATTATTACTATTATTTACTAATTATTACTTTTTAGTTAATTAAAAATATTAATAGCATTACGAAACAGTTAAATACATACTAACCATATACTTTATATATGTTTAGACCTTTGAAGGTGTCTCACGCACTAAAGAAGGAAGTCATAATCAGAGATGCAGAAGAAGGTATGATGAACAAAGCTGTTTTTGATTCTGTGGGAAATAAAATAGGGAAAATAATCAGAATAATGGGGCCCGTGAGGGAACCATACGGTCTGGTAGCACTTTCAGGCGATTTCAACAGCGAAGCAGAACTGTATGTAAAAATATAGGGGTGAAAATATGGAAGATGCAAAAAATAAGAGAAGCATAGAGCAGATAGACAGATGTCCCGAATGTGGGTCCACGGACCTATCAAGAGATTATGAGAGAGGTGAACTTGTTTGCAATAAGTGTGGAATAGTTATTGATGACAGTTATATTGACCAGGGCCCGGAATGGAGAGCATTTGACTCTGAACAGAACGAGTCAAGAGCAAGAGGTGGTTCCCCAATGACTTTCACCATACATGACAAAGGTCTCTCAACTGATATTTCCTGGAAAAACAAGGATTCATATGGAAAATCAATTCCAACCAGAAACAGGGCCCAGCTTTACAGGCTCAGGAAGTGGCAGAAGAGGATAAAGGTTTCAAACGCTGCAGAAAGGAACCTTTCACAGGCACTCCAGGAAATGGAAAGAATGGCATCCAATCTCAGCATTCCAAATGATGTCAGGGAAACTGCTGCAGTCATATACAGGAAGGCAGTGAAACAGAACATGATAAGAGGAAGAAGCATTGAGGGTGTTGTTGCAGGTTCACTTTACGCAGCATGCAGGATAACCAACGTCCCAAGGACACTCGATGAGATCGCATCCATAACAAGAGTGAAGAAGAAGGAGATAGGAAGGACGTTCAGGATAATGAGCAGATATCTTCAGCTCAACATACTCCCATCAAAACCAGAGGACTATCTCAACAGGTTCTGCAGCAAGCTGAAGCTTTCCATGGAAACAAGGAAACAGGCAGCAGATATTATAAAACTTGCACAGGATAATGATCTCACATCAGGAAAGGGCCCAACCGGTGTAGCAGCTGCGGCAATTTACATAGCATCCATCATGACTGACGAGAGAAGAACTCAGAGGTCTGTTGCTGAAGTTGCAGGAGTAACAGAAGTTACCATAAGAAACAGGTACAAAGAACTCACTGAGAAACTTAAACTTGACGTTCAGGAGTAATCCTGTCCAGTCAACTTTTTTACCAATTCATAAGATTTTAAAATTTCATCAACCAATCCATAGATTGAACTTATTTTATCAATATTGCATTTAAAGTGGAGTTCATTTCCTTTCATGAACATAAAGGCTTTATCTTCATTTTCAGGTGATGAACTATTCATCACATTTTCAAGAAGTTTTGCTTCACCTTTTATTACAAGCTCGATCTCCACTGATGAATAATTGCTGGAAACTATATGGTTTTTGCCAGAAACCATAAGACATAAATCCTAACTTTTTAATGGCGAATAGCATACAGGAGAAAGGCGGAGGTTGCCGAGTCAGGTCAAAGGCGGCAGACTCAAGATCTGCCTCTGTAGGGATTCGCCGGTTCGAATCCGGCCCTCCGCATTATTTACATTTTATCTCGAAATGCGGAAACATAAAGCATGATCTGAAACTTTCGAATCGCACATATAACTGCGATAAATGTGGCCTGATCATGAATCGTGATCTGAACGCAGCAATAAACATACGCAACATTGGTATGATAAAAGTAGGGAGGGGCATTCCCGAACTAACGCCTGTGGAAAGTGCTTCGGCAGAGAGGGACTCTCAAAAGGAGGTCTACGAGTTGTCACTCTATGAATCAGGAACTTCCAACCCTTCAGGGTGGAGAGGATGTCAGAACGATCTCTCATTTGAAATATTCCGATCTGGGGTAAAGATGGGCTTGAAAGAGAATAACTTCTTCACAAATTTATTCAACAATTATGAAATCCCTCCTTTCAATAAAGTATCATCATTGAGTGCCTCATCAATTCAGGAAAAATTAGACCGGCTTGATCAGAATGTGAACGTTTTGGAGGTGATGATAACAGGCATATGTCTTGGACATGGAATATCTAAAATTGCAACGAAAGACAAGGATTTTGACATCATTGTGAAGGTTGAGCATCTGGAAATTATGGACGAACTTTAAACACCACATTGTTTCATGCCCGAACTTTTCAACGAATTGTAAAATACTAATATTGAATTGAAAATTTCTCAAAGCTAACTTTATTTTAGATTTTCTTGAATTAGTTTCTCAACTATAACCACGTCTCTCCATTCTCCGTCAAGTTTTCCATGCTTTTGGTACACGCCCACTTCTCTGAAACCGAGTTTATTCATAAGTGCTCGGCTTGATGCATTTTCAACAAATACGCGTGAAACCAATTTCCAGTATCCCATCTTCCCCGCTTCTTCTATCAATCTATTCAATAAAGGAGTTCCAATGCCCATACCTCTAAATTTTCTTTCAATATAAATGGAGAATTCAGCAATTCCATTATAGCACTCTCTACTTCTATATGATGAGGTTGATGCAAACGCAATCACGATTGAGTCGATCTCAGCAACTATTATTGGATGGATTCCGTCAAACCACTTCTCAATATCTCTGTTATTTCTTGGGTTTACCTCAAAAGTTGCGACTCTATCTTCAATTCCCTGATTATAGATTCCTGCAATTGCATAAGAATCTTCTAGAAGTGCATTTCTCAATGATATGTGCATATTATGATCTTAATCACCAGAATGTTTTTACTCTTTTCCATGAATTATTATTTAGAGGAGAATATACATGTACAATTCATCAAAATACCTGTTTCCACGCTTGATCGATTTTGGTCGCATACCATAGTCTATAAAACCGAGATTTCTATAAAGAGTAAGGGCCCTCTTATTTATGGTGAAAACACTGAGTGTCACTATTTCAAGTTTCCCCTTTGCAGATTCCAATGCGCTGGTGATAAGTGCTTTACCAATCCCCTTATTCCGATATCCTTCCTTTATGGCAATTCCAAGAACCCCATTGTGTGAAACTTCAGTCCCCGGTCTTATCCTGTGAATGTCGCATATTCCAACAACTCTTCCATCTTCTATGGCAACTTTTACGAATGCATCTCCTTTCAGGACGTTTTCATAAAGATTTGAAAACCACCCAACTTCACTCTCAAATGAAGGTCTGGCATGGAAGAATGTTATGCCGAATTCAGGATCCCTTTTAACTTCCTCATAATACGAATAATAATTGTCAATAAGGTCATTCATATCATTCCATTGCAGTTCTCTTATCATTCAATCAGCAAATTAGAAACTCATTATAAAAATTATCCACACAATTAATTTTCAAATTTGAATGTAATATTTCAGATATCTGAGATTATTTTGTCATCAGGGGCTTTGGGAAATAGTAAAATTGTAATGTTTCAGCATAGAGATATATGGATTTTTCTCAAGGAATTCGTCAAACTCATTTCTGAAATCATTCTGTCAGGACGTAAAATAGCCAAGAAAATTATGAGGTTCAGAGCAAAGCCAATAATGCAATAAGCGCGGTTCGATGAATCCATGCTTATGGGCATGAGGGGGCCATCAGCAAGTTACAATCCTTCATGGGGCGGTAATCGATTTAAAATAGGTACATCCAGCAGGACAAGGATGCAAAAGATTATCATAATACAAACATTGTAGGAATAAAATATGCAATTGTGGGAATGGATTTCAATCATATCTATTATATTTTCTCTTCCAGTTATAGTTACATCATATTATCAGCTTATTCTATTTGTTTCAGCACTTCTCTACCCGCTGGATCTGGAAAAAGAGACTCCGGAACTTGTAGACTTTCCATCTGTCTCAATACTCATTGCATGCTATAACGAGAAGAATGTCATAGGAGAATCACTGGATGCAATCACAACACTGGATTATCCGTTTTCAAAGATCAATGTGGTAATAGCTGATGATTCAGATGATGAGACACGGTTGATTGTTGATGACTATGCTTCAAAACTTGAAAAATCAGGAATAAAAACCATCATCTCAAGAAGAGATGAAAGAATTAATTTCAAGAGCGGGGCACTCAATAAAGCACTGCTTCTTGTCACAGGGGATTATACACTTCTTCTGGATGCAGATTCAAGAGTTAAACAGGAAACTCTAAAAAAAGGAATACATGCCATCCTCACACACAAAAACACTTCCTTTGTCTCATACAGGGTAGGCCATTATAACAGGTACTTTAACAGGATCACGCAGCTTTTTGCATTATCACAGGACATGGGTGATATGCTGTCAAAGATGGGTTCATACAGGTTCAACCTTCCATTCTCTTTACAGGGTGGTTTCACTCTGGTCAAAACTTCTGTATTGAGGGAAGTTGGGGGATGGTCAGAACATACCATTACTGAGGATGCAGATCTATCATGGAAAATATATCTTAATGGAACGAGGGGACTCTATCTAAGCAATTCAAGGATAATGAGCGAGGATCCTTCCACACTGGAAACATGGAAAAAACAGGTTGCCAGGGTGCAGCAGGGATGGACCAAACTTGAAATTGACAGATTCTTTAGCACTATTAAAGCCAAAAATGTCTCAATCAGGAACAAGTTCATACTTTTCAATATATTCTTTGCCCCCTACTCCAATGTCAGCTGGCTTGTCACGACATTTATCTCCGCGTTTGCTGTAATATTTCAAATTGAGGCCCCTGCAAGCTCAATTTTCAGCAGCCCAATATACGTGGCAGTACTGATGATCCCCACGGTACTTTTCTATTTATCAGGAGCATATGCTCTCAAAGTCCAGAACATCCTGAATTTTAAAAATGGCATAATGATTCCATTGCTATCCTACACTACTGCTTGCATGATAACCAGAGCTGCAATTGGGTTTACCAATGGAATAATGGGAAAGAGGGGGAATTTCTTCAGAACGCCGAAAAGAGGAATGAACGCATCTACGGACATGAAATATTATACAGATTTAAAAATGGACCGGAGCGACTACATAGAAGCAATTTTCTCTGTTATTGGAATAGTTGTGGGAATAACGGTGCTTTATTACGGTGTCTGGATACTTTCCCTCTCTTTGCTGATCTTCTCAATTCTAACACTCAAATCTGTAAATTTCAGAAAGTCTGCACCTGCTGGCAATCCTGTAGAAGCTAAAGAAATCCAGGAAGAAGCAGTAAAGGTCTTATGAAAGCACAAAGAGCGTGAACATTCCCACAACCATTACACTGGTGAACTGAAATAAAAGAAATCGAAAAATACTGTGTGAGGAGGGGCAGTAATGTGATACATAAACACTCACTCAGTGGATTCTTTCAAAAGCCGCCGACGGGATTCGATCCCGCGACCTTGTGCTTACCAAGCACACGCTCTACCAAGCTGAGCTACGACGGCAACAGGGTGAAAATGTAATAACATTAATAAATTTTGCATAATGTGAGCATTTCAGTTTTTATACAGGATGAGATTATTTTTTTCAAGCGTAGAACACATTCCTGTGGTTTCCATATGCCTCAAATGGGATATTGCCTCCCCTATGGCAAATTTCTTTTCCATGTGATTCATTGAATCCAGGTGCCTTCCCCTGCTCCAGGTCATGTTGCATGCAATATCATATGCAGTCATCATTTTCCCATTTATGATATTCAGTATTTCCTCCATTCTCGTCGTGTGATGTGACAGGAGAGATTCGATCCTTCCCTTAACATTGCTGAAGGGGCCCCCATGTCCGGGATATGCATTGTTGACAGGAAGAAGTGCCGTCTTTCTCAAACTATCAATGTAATGGCCCAGAAAATCAGTCACACCATCGTAATAGCTTATGTTTGGAGTGATTTTCTCAAGGATATGGTCACCTGTGAATATTATGTCAGTTCCTGATGGAATGAAGCAGGTCGATCCAGGTGAATGGCCGGGTGTGCTCACATATTCGATTCCTGTTTTTGTTACCGGCAGTTTATCAAAACTGTTTATGGAAAGTCTGGCATATTCATCCAGTTTTGCAAATACAGGATTCTCCTTTCTGAAAGCGAGAGAAGAAGGGTCAGGCACTCCATTCATTTCAAGGATTTTTTCATCATTCCCTGCGTAGCCATCAACATCTTCCTGCATCTTGAATATAAATTCAAGATCATTTTTTCCAATATAGAGTGGAATTCCATATTTCTCACTTGCAATCACTCCTCCTCCAAGATGATCAATGTGGAGATGAGTAAGGAGGATACCATCAATTTCTGAGAAATCAACGCCACTGTTTAAAAGGAAATCAAAACCTGCCCTATCCATACCGGCATCAATCAGATAGGTGCCTTTTTCTGTTTTAATTCGGTAAACAGAAGCAAATTTGAGTGCCCTTATAGCTATAGGGACAGTGAACATTTTAATCTCAGGGTTCATGGTTCTTGATGTTTTCATCAATAATCTATTTTATTCAATATTCGTTTTCTTTATAACAATATTCGAAACAATAAATTGAATCTTAACAACCGAAATGAAAAAAATTTAATATATGCTTCAATTGTCTCACGTTGACAGACTTCGATTATGATGCGATAATAATTGGTGCTGGAACGGCAGGAATGTCTGCTGGTGCAGCGTTGGAAAAGAATGGCAAGAACTACATTATTCTGGACAAGAAAAAAGAGATAGGAATTCCAGTGAGGTCCACTGGTGCTGTTTCACTTGAATGGGTAAGGAGAATAGGAATGCCTGAGAATCCTGAGATTATAGATGCAGAAATTTCCAGCATGAGTTTCAGGACTGACAGAAATGCGAGAATTGATATGAATTTTGGCAAAACTGTAGGACTCGTTTATAACTTTACAAATTATGAAAAATTCCTCGCAGACAAATTTGCAGGAAAACTCAATATCAAACTCAACACAAGAGTTAATGGGGTTTCAGGCAACGTGGTTACTACTGAAAACGAAACATATACTGCAAAACACATAATCATGGCTGCTGGGCCCCAATCTACTTTTGGAAAGAAATTACCGAAAAACGAGGTTCTGGTGGCATATGAAGAAATAAGAAAAGCTCCTGCAAGAGATGACTTTCAGATGATCTTATGGTTTAGTGATGATGCTCCAGGCGGATATTTCTGGGATTTTTCAGAATCAGGAAATTCCAGGAAAATAGGTGTTTGTTTTTATCCTCTGAAAGGGGAGCAACCAAAGGAAGTTCTGTATAAGTTCCAGGAAAAATTCCCTGAAATCAAAGGGGAGATGATTTCTACAATGGCGCATCAGATTCCTCTGGGAATGCCGCTTGAAACTGTTATAGAGGAAAACAGACTCTACACAGGAGACATGGTCAATGCAG
>JAKAYK010000034.1 GCA_021826765.1 Thermoplasmata archaeon
ACATTCTTTCCAATATCGGAAAAAACAAGAAATTTCATTTGATCTCACTCCTTATGGCTTTTGCAACCTCTTCACTGCCCTTTGCCGCATCCTCGAAAATCAGCCTCTTTCTCTCGCTCTTTGGAGCAAGGTTGCTGATAACCTTTCCAGCCTGGATGTCAACAAGGGAAGGCTGCTCTGTCTTTATGGGTTTTCTTCCCGCAGCCATGATCTGAAGAACAGGTGGAAGTCTGGGTTGGTTTATTTCCTGTGTGACTGAGACAACGCATGGAGTCGGGGCAGAAATCATCTGATCCTTATCCTCGAGGGCCCTCTTTATCTTAATCTTGCCTTCTTCAGCCTCTATGCTGACGGCATTTCCAAGAATGGGAATAGAAAGTTTTCCTGCGATCAATCCGGGCAGGACACCAGTATATGAATCTGCCGACTGATTCCCAAGAATGATAACATTGTAATCTGGTATGGATTTTATTTTTTCAGAAATGACATGTGCTGTGAGAGAGGGGTTATTTCCTGCATAACCTGTAATTATGATTCCATCATCAACACCCATTGCATAGGCTTCCTTTATTGCAGCATTGGCCTTGTCGGTCCCAAATATGATGCCAGTGACCTTCCCGCCGTTTTTCTCTTTCAACTGGACTGCAGCCTCAATGGCATTCTTGCTTAGATTCTCAACCCTGAAAGGAATACCCTGGGTAACAGGCTCACCCGTATTTGGATCGGTTCTTATCTGGTCTATGTCTATTATCTGTTTTATGAGGACAATTATGTTAAGCGCCAATCTGATACCTCCAATCTGCATGCAAACATTAATCTAAATATTTGCTACATGCCCTGTATAAGGTCTTTGGATAATAATATGTCGATTTCGTATGTCGATATCGAAAATTTATATATCCATGCACTGTATTACATGCTGGTGAAATATTGGTGCAGGACGTTCACATTGTGGATATGAGAAGAACAGCTTTCTCAAGATCAAGACCAACCCAGCCCGAAAGAGATGTTTATAATTCCCTCAGAATGGATGAAGCATCCGGAATGGTTATCAAGGATATAATAAAAAGGACAGGAATAAAGCCTGGGGACATTGGAGATGTCATAACAGGTTCAGCACTGCAGGCAGACGAGAACTGGACGTATGGAGGAAGGCACCAGGCATTCCTTGCAGATCTTCCATTCAGTGTTCCAAGCATGTCCCTGGACAGGGCCTGTTCATCTTCCCTGAATGCCATAACCATCGGAGCAATGGAGATCATGACGGGGCAGACTGATATAGTGATGGCTGGAGGAATGGATCACATGACACATGTTCCTCTGGGAAACAACCCCCATGTAAAGCCAAACATGAGGCTCCTTGTGAGGCCCGAGTATGCAAAGTACCAGATGAGCATCGCATACAATGTCATAGCCACGGCAGAGAAGCTGGGAGAACTCACAGGCATAAGCAGGGAAGAAATGGACAGGTATTCCTATGAAAGCCATATGAAGGCTGCTAAAGCTTATGATGAGGGTTATTTCAGGGATGAAATCCTCCCTGTGGAAGTGGAATATGAAGGTTCCACCATGGTTGTAGACAGGGATCAGTCAGTAAGGAAGGAAGCAACCTTTGAGGAAATGCAGAAACTCAAGCCCGTTTACAAGGAAAATGGACTCATCACAGCAGGAAACTCCTCACCTCTCAATGCAGGAGCATCTTTCTCACTCATAATGGGTGACAATGCCCTGAAAAGCTACGGACTCAAACCCATGGCAAAAATAAGAAGCTTTGCGGTTGCAGGTGTAGATCCGAGCATCATGGGCCTGGGGCCAGTTCCAGCCACAGAGAAGGCACTGAAAAGGGCAGGGCTGGAGGCAGATGACATCGATATCTGGGAAGTGAACGAAGCCTTTGCAGTGGTTGCCCTCAATGCAATGAAATCATTCAATATACCGAGAGAGAAGATCAACATAATGGGTGGAGGCATATCTATAGGACACCCGCTTGGAGCAACAGGTTCAAGAATACTTGGCACACTTGCAAGACTTCTGAGACAGAAGGGGAAGAAATACGGCGTTGCAACACTCTGCGTTGGAGGAGGACAGGGTTATTCAGTGGTGCTGGAGGCTGAATGAATGGATTTTGATCTTTCCCCTGAACTTGAGGATTACAGGAAGAAAGTCAGGGAATTCGCCTTGAAAGAGTTCAGGGAGGACATTGCCCAGAAGCATGACCTTGAGGAGAAATACCCTGATGATCTGAGGCTGAAAGCTCTGGAGAATGGAATAATTGATTTCACGAATCCATGGAAGACCATGCTGGGCATTGAGGAAATGTGCAGGGTAGATCCCGGCCTTGGAATTTCCGCTACTGTTCCTTATTTTGGTGCAGAGATACTCCTGCTCCATGGAAGCGATTATCTGAAGGAGAAATACCTTTCAAAGGTTGCTGCAGGCCAGAAAATAATGGGCCTTGGAGTGACTGAGCCCGGTGGAGGAAGCGATGTGGCAGGGTTGAAGACAAATGCAAAAAAGGATGGAAACAGATATATCCTGAACGGTTCAAAGATGTTCATCACCAACGGTTCTATAGGGGATTTCTTTGTCACGCTTGTGCGAACTGCCGATCCGGACCCACCATCCAAGAGACACAGGGGACTCAGTGTTCTCGTAGTTGAAAGTGCATTCAAAGGCTTTTCATCATCAAAACTCAAGGGAAAACTCGGTGTGAGGGCAACCAACACTGCAGAACTCATATTCAACAATGTGGAGATTCCACAGGAGAACCTGGTTGGAGAGGAGGGAAAGGGATTCTATTATGTGATGGAATTCTTCAACATATCAAGAGTGTTCGTTGCAGCACAGTCTCTGGGCATAGCACAGGGGGCCCTGGACATGGCAACAGAATTCCTGATGGAGCAGGAGAAGAATGGCATTTCAGTAAGTGAAGAATTGAAGTTCAAGCTCTCTGAGATGGCCACAAGAACAGAGGCTGCGAGGCTTCTCATGTACAAGGCTGCATCATACCTGTTCAATTACAAGCCGAACCCCACCATAACCAGTATGGCCAAGGGATATGCATCAGAGACTGCAGCATTCTGCGCAGAGACAGCTATGGAGATAACCGGAATGACGGGACTGTCCACAAAACTGGAGAGATTCTTCAGGGATTCCAAGATCATGGAAATATGGGAAGGCACAAGCGAGGTCGAGAAGATAGTCATATCAAGAATGATACTGAAAGGTGATGGCAATGAATGATCAGGTACAGATGCTCCTGGATAACGTGAAGCAGTTCTGTGAGCAGAACATAAGGGACATAGCATTGAACATAGAGAGGAACAGGATTCCGGATCAAATATTCAGCGCCCTGAGGGAACAGGGATTCATAGGTGCAAACCTTCCCTCATCCAGTGGCGGGGCAGATCTCGACAGGGCAAGCTATGATGCCATACTCTTCCAGATCGCTGAATACTCGCCATCGGTGGCGTATTATGTGTATATGAACAATTCCATTATACTGCCGCTGTTGCTGAAAGCAGGAAAGAAGGAACTTGCGGCAGATATCATATCAGGAAAAGAGAGAGTGGGCCTGTCTGCAGGAAACATACTCGAAGGCGTTGGGATCAAGACTACATTCCAGGAGACTGCCATATTCCCATCTAATTTCATGATCTCAGCAGGAAGCGATGGTTCCATTGCTCTCCTGAAGGGCACCTTTGAGGAATCTGGAAGAAAGAGCCTTGGGCTGAGGGGCCTCGGAATTGGAATCAGGTCATTCAGTGTGGAAAAAACCGAGAAAATCGGAAGGAAGGAAGACATGGAAAAGATCTTTGTGGATTCATCATGGGAACAGGCAGCAATCTTTCTCGGACTTTCCCAGGGGGCCATAGAGAAGGCTGTGGAATACACAAAGGTTAGGAAAACATTCAACTTCCCCCTGAAGGATTACAGTCCGGTAGCTTTCAGGCTTTCAGAACTGAAGAGCGATCTTGAAATGATGAAATTCTATCTTTTCTCCGAAGACGGAGACCGGGAGAAAGGATTGATGCTCAAGACCAGGGCTGCAGATTTCTCGAGGAAGGCTACAAAATACGCTCTGCAATACCATGGGGGATACGGATATCTTGAGGACTTTGGTGTCGAGAAATTCTACAGGGATTCAGTTGCACTGAATGCAGTAATGTTCAGGACAGATGTGGACAGGAGAATTCTTGCAGAATCTATCTATAAGAGCAAAACAGGTTATCTTTAACCACAACCTTTTTTTGAATTTTTTACCGAAAATTAAAATATCCTGAGTTTTCCCGCTTATATATTATAAAAACCTGAAAATGCCATTAAGAAAAAAATGAGTAGGAGATACCTACTTCTTGGTCGATTTTGTATTCTTTGAAGAAGTTCCGGTTTTCTTAGTTCCGTTCCCACCGGTTGATCCTGAAGATTTGGTACTCTTCGGTTTAGTGCTGGCGGCAGGTTTTTCCGGTGTGCTCGTGGTTTTGTTCTCTACGGGGGGAGGCGTACTGCTCGTTTTTTGTTTCTGTTCATGCTCATGAGATGCTTCTTTTGCAGGTGTTTCCTGGGTTTTCTTTTTTCCAAATGGCCACATGATTAATCTTATATTTCCGGCATTAAAAAAGATTCCGTATTGGGAATCGACAATGGGCTTCTTTATAATCTTTGATTTTTGCCAGACATGATTCTATGAACTTCACTCCTGGTGACATCCTCCCACCCTTGAAGAAGTGGAGTTTCACGCTTATGTATGATAAATTTGAGCAAAATTTAATAGTTTTCTGCATCTGTCAGGATATGTACACTAGGCGTGGAGATAAGGGTGAAACTGACACCGGAACTGGTGTAAGGGTAACCAAGGGATCACACATTATTGATGCAGAAGGAGATATAGACGAACTGAACTCATTTGTTGGTTTTGCACTTGTAAATGCAAAATGGGACGATATAAGGAATGATCTTCAAGCAGTCCAGGAGGATCTTTTCACATGTGGTGAACACATCACTGCACAGGGAAAACGAAGAACCATGAAAGATGAGAGAGTCAGGTGGCTTGAGGAGAGAATTGACATTTACAGGAAGGAATATGGAAAGATCAAGCTGTTTGTTGTTCCGGGAGGAAGTGTTGAATCCACAAGCCTTCACATTGCAAGAACTGTCTGCAGGAGGCTTGAGAGGGATCTGGTAAAGGCGAAGGATGAATTTCCCGTGGAACCAGTCATAGAACAGTACGTAAACAGGCTCTCATCACTGCTTTTCTTTCACTCCCTCATTGCAAACAGGAGACTCGGCATTGAGGAAAGGATATGGTATCTCAGGGAACTCCCATGATCAATACAGGGTGTTTTTAGACATAACATTTTTTGCGAAAACATTGTTCAGTATCTCAAATCTGAGATCGCTCATTTCCCCATGCCCCGGATAGATTTTTGTAGATTCAGGGAACGACAGCAGAAATTTCAGGCTTTTCACAAGCTCATCCTGGTTTCCCCCTATATCCACTCTCCCAACAGATAGCCTGAAAAGAGTGTCCCCAGTGAGGATGAAACCTTCTCCTATTATGCAAATGCTCCCATCTGTATGTCCGGGAGTCTCATTAAGCGTGATTTCATGATCTCCTATTGTAATATCCATCTTTCCAGTGAAGGTTTCTATTTTTGATGGGGGTGTGAAACTTTCAGCTATTCCAAAAGAATTCATCATGGTTCCGGAATTTCTCATCATGTCAACATCTTTCTCATGGATTATGAGTGGAATATGGTATTTTTCCTGAAGCTGCGAGGCCCCCAGAACATGATCGAAATGCCCATGGGTTGCAATCACTGCCTTGGGGGTGAGCCCATTCATTTCAATATCATCAATGATCTTCTTCTGTTCTCCTCCGGGATCCACCACAACACAGCTACCCTTGCTGGAAAGTATTATGGTATTTGTCATGAGGGGGCCCGTTAATATCTTCCTTATTTTCAGCATTCCGGTCATGAAACTATAGTCGAATCAGGGATATGGCTTTAATGATAACCTGAAAGAGGTGTGTTTTGCACCCAATTCTAAAATGTTCAGATAATGAAATATACCATTTCACATTTTGGGTAGCATGGGCGCGTGGCCAAGCATGGATATGGCAACAGCCTCCTAAGCTGTAGATCAGGGGTTCAAATCCCCTCGCGCCCGTGTGTTCATTTCACTTCTTTCTTGTCTCATATCCGGGGGCCTCCGAGGATTCCCACGAACCGTCTATTTTGCGCTCATAACCTTTTTCATTTGCCTGCGAGGAATGACTATGGAACTATAAACAAGTTCAAGTGAAAATTCTACGGAGAGGATCCAATTTCCTGTAATGGAAATAAAGTGTGCCACAGGATGGGTTTCTTGAGAGCATACCTCAAAGAAAACTGCTTAGTTGAGTCATAATACTCAGGAACGAGGATGTAAAAATGGTAGTTGATTTCCTCGGGCAGTATTCTCTAATGCTACACATAAGAGAAGTTAACAATGGAGGATGAAATCGTTCTAAGTGAGACCTGCTAATAATATTATTGTAAAGCGGGTAGCGAACAAATAAAATTATATGAAAATAAAGAGTTTGGAACGTAAAATTACTAATATTTGATCATATTTTCAATATATGACCAAGATATGGCAAAAACCTATTCACTCCTTCAAAGAAGTTGACAGAGCAGGCCAATGTTATGTTTATAAAAGGTCATCCAAAAAAGAGATTGAAGCTGCTTTAGCAGTCATAAATAACTGGAGAGAGGCACATGGATTGCCACTACAACGTTTTCGTTCAATTTTATATCGATATTCAAAAAAAGTGCAAAACTCCCCTAAACCATTAATAGCACATAGAATTAAAAGAATAGTATCTATAAAAAGAAAGCTAGAACTCAATGATCACATGAGACTTTCCCAGATGCAAGATATAGGTGGATGTCGTGTTGTTCTCAAGGATGTCTACAAGGTATTGGAACTACGTCAGGAATTTAAGAACAGTCGAATAAAACATGTCGCGCTTCCAATTAAAGATTATATTAATAATCCTAAAGAGACTGGCTACAGAGCTATCCATCTTATCTACAAACATAAGAGTAAAGAAAACAATGATTATGATGATCTGCGAATAGAGATTCAGATAAGAACGCAACTTCAACACATTTGGGCTACTGCAGTTGAAACAGTGGACAATCTCACAAAGAATGCACTCAAATCTAATATAGGGCCACAGGAATGGAAAAGGTTTTTCGTTTTAATGAGCAGCGTTATTGCTAAAGAGGAAGGCACACCCTTAGTCCCAAATACGCCAGAAAAGGAGGATGATCTCTTAAAAGAACTGGCATCACTCTCTAAGAAACTTAAGGTTGAAAAAACATTGGAAGCATTCACCTATGTATTAACAGAAACCAGTCACAACGATTTGAAAAATGCCACTTATTTCTTGATTGAACTTGATCGTAATAGAAAGAGTATAACAATCACTGGATTCATAAAAGCAGATTTGAGATATGCTACAAAAAAATACATGGAGAGAGAGAATGTATTGAAGGCAAAAGGAAATGAGGTTGTATTAGTCTCTGTCGACAAACAAAAAGATCTAAAAAAGGCTTATCCAAACTACTATGCTGATACAAACGAATTTCTAAATATACTTAGAAAAGCTTTGAAAAATGCAGAGAAAATAGAAAAATAGATTATTAACGATACTATGGCTTTTTCCACAAAACTTGGTATTTTTTCAGAAACTCCAATGACTCATTCCAGAAAGTTTCATTCATATACGGTTTGAGTTTCTTTGCACTATTAACTGCAGACGATGGTGAGACAAACTGCGTACTAAGGCTTATCAAAGTGGTAAGTGCCTCTAGGAATTGTATACCCTTGTCGTCAGCCTCTTTAATTATATCTATGGTCGACTTCGGAAGGTTTCTGTCTGGGATTGAATTTTGAAGTTTCTCTTTACCTTCAGTGTAATAGGTATTAGCCAGTGTCGTAGAATAAGGTCCATGTATGTAGTTTGTGAAATCATACTTCAAAGCTGGTGAATATCTAAGAACTTTAAGTAGATACACATTTTTCTGAACTCGTATTCTTCCATTAAGAGATTTGACGTTAAACTTTCTAGTATGCTTCTCTAGTTCTTTCAATCCGTTAAAAATGTCCACTTCTAGTCACCCCCCACACTACTCAATTGCTAACAATGATAAATAATTAGCTCTTATTCTGGTAGAGTAGAATGAAGAAGTAGTTATCATCTCTCTCAAACCCTCATCGAATGCAGCATGTGAGGCTACTGCATTACGCTCACAGACTAACTTCTTCTTGACATCGCCTCCCAGCTTTCGCAGGGAACTTCTCACTTCAAAGATGTTTGTGGAATCTCCACGGGTTTGAATTTCTGCTATCAAATGTTAAAATACACTATATAAAATATAAGTTGCAAGAAAGAGGGGGTAAAATCTCTTCCTGAAATCATTCCATTCTTGGAGCAAGGAAGAACTTGACCTTTTTTTCTCCAGACTTTTCAATGTATTCGGGTTCTATTATGAGTGGGTAGTCGTTGTTGAATGCAAGCTTAAGCCTATCTGCAGAGCCTGTGGATTTTATGATTTTCATGAGGTAATCGGAAGGGTAACTGCTCTTTGAACCTCCTCTTGACACAAGCTCCACACAGTTTTCCCTCTCAAGAATCAGTTCAGCATCTTCAGAATCTGTTCTGGATGATATAACAAATCTTGAATCCTCTATGGAAAGCTTTACAGAATCCCTCACATCGGTTGTGGCCCTCAATCCTTTCTCGATTTCAGACTTGTTGACAACAACATAATTCTCAGGGTTCACTGCAGGGAGTTTTGGAGCGGTCATGTTTCCGTATTCCAGCAATGCTATGCTTTTGCTCAGATTCCCCATGGTGAATTTAAGTTTTCCAGGAGCACTCGTTATGCTGATGGGTTCGCTGTTCCCACCAAGTTTCAGCACATTCCTCACCCTTTCAAGCTCCAGAGGGATGTCTGTTTTTTCACTTACTTCATAGCTTTCAAAAACTGAACTTGAAACAAAAAGATCTGCCATTGCAACTCTTGCACTGTCTATGGCCCTCACATGTACGCCGTCCGGCTCAAATTCAAACTTGGCTTCTCCCGTGATGGAGTTGACTATATCTATGATCTCCTTAAGAGTGCCTATGGTTGAACTAACTTTCATAGATGGTAATGTGCAAGCAGGCAAATAAATA
>JAKAYK010000035.1 GCA_021826765.1 Thermoplasmata archaeon
GGATAGAGAGAGGGGCCAAGAAGGGCCACCAGATGGTGACACACAGTGAGGGCATATCCAGTGGAGACCTGGCATTCATTGATTCCCACAGCACTGTAAATCCTTACAACATGGCAGTATTCAAGGAGTGCAACAGATTCTTTGAACTCCCCTCAGGAAAGCTTGCATTCAATTACGTGAAGAACATTGGAAAGGATGCATATGGAAGAAACGGAGCTCTTTACAGCCACTTTATAATTATGAGCCCTGATGATTTTATCAGGACAGGAAAAAACTTCATGAAAATTGAAGAACTTCATCTCAAGGGAATCAACTCTATCTCTGATCTTCAGAGATTCAATTCAGGAGGCGGATATATTCCTCTTCCAGAAACCTCTGCAGAAATTGATCCTAACAGAATTATCCAGGAGAACAACCTGAACCAGAGAAACATCATATACGAATTGCTTCAAATCATAAAAAACAGCATGAGAGTCATATTTAAAGGAGAATCCATTGAAAACAGACTTTCAGCACTCTGGAGCATGGAGCACTTCTTCCCCGATGGAATATGGTTCTCATATTCAACATGCCTTGAGGGAAACTATGGAGACACATTCATATCTGTAACTTTCCCGGAAAATACAAAACCTCTCGAAGATGTTGGAAAGATTATAGACATAGACGATGCAGCTTCATTCCCAAACCAGCCAATTTCCAATACCACAGATAAGCTTCTGTGGGCAATTGCAGGGGCTCTGGCAAGCAAGGGGAAACATATAAACGATTCGCTGAAGAGCATGAAATTTCACCAGAAAACCGGAATTGAGAGAATATCCATCTACTTCAATTCACTGGCAGAGGCATACTTTGACCTTGCCGTATCAGGTGATGTGGATCAGCACGAGGCACTTGAAGCTATCCTGGAATTCATTGACACCAATCCTTCCATAGACACAAAAATCTATGAAGAAACACTTTCCCAGCTTGTCGCTGAAAACACTGATCTTATGAGAGAGTTCATAAGGCATCGCATGGGAAGCATTGCGCTGGAGGATGAGCCAGATATGGCTGTGAAGAAATTCATGGATCTGTTCAAGTTTGTCATAAGCAAGTCCACTGACTCTCTGAGTGTTGAACTGCTCTACAGCTTTTACAGTGAATCTTCTCTGGTCAAGAACAAGCTATGCTTCCAGGAAATGGTGGATTATGTCAACGAGTTTGAAGATTTTCCTGATTCACTTTTACAGTTTCTCGATGTGGCAGATGTTATTTTCGCAGAATGGCTGAGAAACATCATGAAAGGGAAGGATCAGAACATAGAAGATCTTGAATCAGTCATAAACCTTCTTATAAGGATGAAGAACAGGGAAAATGAGATATCATTCATAATCCAGAAGATATTCAACGATACTGTTAAGAAAAATCCTGAGAAGATAGATGTGGCGATTCAATGCTTCATAGAATATTCAGGAAGGGTAGGGGCATCATTCAAGAAAGACATGTCTGAGCATGTCCTGGAACTCATAGAGAAAGAGAAAATTGATCCAATGTATGACTATGAAAAAATACTTCTCGAAATGTCTGAAAGGGCCCCAGATGATGAGGAAGTTCCAAAAAAAAGGTTCTTTTCAAAGGGGAAATAGGTGGTATTCATGAAGAGTGTGTCTTCAGATAAAGAAATGGATAAAGTGCTTGAGGCATGCATGAAGGAAATTATCAGGATAACCAAATCAGGCAAAACTCCGGTGGTTGAGAAAAATTCCATGAAGTATATGATACCCATGGTTGAGAATACGATGAAAGGGAATCTTGGAACAGAGGAATCACTGAAGAATGTATATATTGTGCTTGATCGCCTTATGGCCAGTGGACTCGTATCAAGAAAAAAGATCGAGAAGATAACCGAATGGCATGATTTTTATTCCACAAAAGTGAAGGCAATGGGAGGGAAGGAAAACCTGAGCCATGTGGATTCTCTTCTGAGAAGAAACGGCCCTGGGGATTATGAAAGCGCATTCCAGATACTTGCCTCACGAATAATAAACGGCTATGAAGACGGCATGGAGAGATATATACCCACTGCGCTGGACATCCTTTCACATGGGTCTGAAGATGCCACAGTACATGTGGCCCAGTTCATGTATTATGCCATGTTTTTCAAGAAGGAGCTTTTCCAGTTTTACAGGGAATATATAAGGGAACTGCTCAAGAGCAGGAATGCAGTTGTGAGGGGGATTGCAGTCATGTGCTGTTCAGTAGCGGGAGATCCATCGATGCTGAAGGATCTTGCAGTGATAAACAGGGACAGAGAATCCATTGACATAAGGATGTTCCATATTGCGGAACACAAGATTCGTTTTCCACATCATGACAACAGTGCAAGCCTTGGAGGAATGGCAGAGGAGGCCATTCATGAAATCATCTCAAGGAGCCGGGACAAAACACTGTACTTAAAGAACAGCGTTACAGTAAATTTTCCTGAGAGTGTAAGGGTTGGTGAGGAATTTCTCTTCACGATCCACATACTTCCCATAATGAATTTCACAAATCTGATCATGAACATGACATCCCTGGAGGATTCCTTAAGCATAAGGGGTGGAAACATGATCTCTATACCTGCTCTCTCCGCAGGTGATCCAGCAGTGTATAACGTCCAGGCCATATGCGCAGTCCAGGGAAAGATAAAGGGGAGCATAAAGATCTCAGCAGAAAATGGCCAGTCAGCATCCTTCAATGTGGAGTGTTATTCTGAGGATAAGCCACAGGCAATCCAGCCCCAGTTGCCTGAAAATGACACAACAAGGGAAACACAGGAGAAAATACAGCATCCCATGGAGATCATCCGAATGAAGATTGAAACGGGACAGGTAAGGAAGGTTACATCTGCACTGGATGAACTGATAAACTATGCTGGAAGTGACAGTTCCCTCAGGGACAGGATATCTGCCCTTTCCATAATGCTCTCCCTGAAAGGGACGGAAAAAATATCAAATTCAGAAATGGAAAATGCATTGAGCTTGCTGGAATCTGTAAAGGGAAGCCTGCAACGGCAGTAGAATCAGGATTTTTCCTCTCCACCAAGAATCTTGCTTATGAGGTTGTCCACATCTGAAGCCTCGTCTGAAGAAACGCCTGCTTTCTGTGAAGGCTTGCTCACAACATCTCCTATGATATCTTCAACGCCTTCTTCATGCCTTTCTGCAATGCCCTTAAGGGACTCATCAATGGAAGACATATGTTCTGTGAGCCTCTCTTCCAGCAGCTCTGTTTTCTCGTTTATGCTGTCAATATTTTTCTGTATCTGCTGGGCCTGCTCGTCTGTGAGCATATTCTTGAGCAGATCCTTATGGGCTGTTCCAAGTATCTTGTTGGATTCCCTTTCATTATAGATGAATTCGAAGGTAACTTCAAGGTTGTCAAGATAAAGTGAAAAATTCTGGAGATAATCTATGGATGCCTTTACCCTCATGGCATTCTGGGCTGCATTCATCATGCCCTTCCTGTCCTTTATGCTATCAGCTTTCCTTATGTTTGCAATTGCCCTGCCCAGGAGTTGCCTCTGGTTCCTCAGGCTCCTGTCCACCTGATTTCTGTAACCCCTGATCTTAGTTTTTGTCTCATATCTCCGGTCGCTTTCAGACTTAGTGAACTTTAGTGGCATGATATAAAGATATTCCTAAACTGATAGATAAACATTGCTTACCTCTCAGGATGCAAATATTACCTAATTTTGAAAGAATATAAATGAGATAAGTATATTCTAACTATGCTACAGGAACTCTTAATAAAATACGGTGCAGTGAAAAGAGGTGACTTCACCCTTACCTCCGGGCAGAAATCTGAATATTATGTTGACATCAAGGACGCCTGTGCAAGGCCTGAAATTCTAAGGGAGATAACAGAGGATATTGAAAGACACCTGAAGGGTGATGCAGTTGCGGGAGTTGAGCTTGGAGCTGTCCCACTGGTAGTGGCCCTTGCATACAGGAGATCAATGCCATATTTCATCATAAGAAAGGGCTCTGATCATGGGATGAAAAAACTCATTGTTGGAAATATTGAGAAAGGAATGACAATTGATATAATTGAGGATGTGGTCACCACGGGAGGATCAGTCCTGAGGGCTGTGAATATCCTGAGAGAGGCAGGGCTCAAGGTGAACAGGGTCATAACAGTGGTTGACAGGGAAAATGGGGGAAAAGAGCTTCTCAGCAAAAATGGGATAGAACTTATCAGCCTTATGAGAATAAGCGAACTGATGTGAATTTTTCAGGAAAGCACATCATCTATTATTCCAATTTCAATTGAAGTGGTGGATTTTCCAACAACTATTCCTGCAGAATTTGCAATTATGGATGATCCTAGCATTGGGCTGCCGAAATTTGCGGTTCCCACTTTCACCGGTACCTTGAAAAGATCTGCAAGTATCTCAACCTGTTCATCTGAAACTTCAGGATTCACTATCATGCCTTTATTTGTTACCACTGTGCAGGAGCCAACTGTGGAGAATGTTCCCATATCTCCTCTCACCGTTTCAACACCCAGGGCATTTTCTATCTCTTTCAGGCTGTTGTTGGTGAAATCTCTGTGCACCATTGCTGCATGATCGTTGGCAATTATGTCATTACCCACGGCATTCACGGAATCATTCAAAAAGAGTATGTTCCTGTCCCCGTATTCAAAATCCACACTGTCATGATTTGAGCCTGCATTAATTATGATCCCTGTGGAATTTAGCACTGAAAATACCCCGTACATTCCAGATTGATCCACAGTGCTCATCACGGCTTTCACCTGAAGAGCTTCCTCTATGTCGTTTATTGCAGAAGAATCAATATTTTTCGGAACGATAGCGATATCATTCCAGGCCCTGCAGTAGAGCCCGATAAAATCACTGTTGAAAATTGATAATTTTTTAATCATTTGTTGGCATCAGAACTTCTGTTTCACCATTCTGAAGTTTGAGTATTTTCACTCTAATGCTTCCAGGTATTTTGTACTTTCCGCGTTTCCATATTTCCTCGTTTATCTTCCCGTCAACCCAAACCTTTGAGATATCTGTCTTTGTGAATCTTGATACATGTGATTTTAATATGCTTATGGCTGTATCCGCTCTTCTCTTCTTTGAAGACGTAAAGGCTTTTCTCAGGGGTATATTCATTATAATTTCAGTTGTTGTTTCGTCTGCCATTGTAAATTCACCTACAGCTTAAGGTTGTTCTTTCTCCAGTTTCTCCTGTTTGCGTTCTGATTTACTTTCCTGTCAGTTCTCATCAGAACCCATCCTGGAACTCTCCTGTTCTCTCTGGTTCTCTTCATAAGCCTTATTTTCCTTCCAAGTTCCTTGTTTCTGCTCATGTCTATCTTCTCTCTATTTTTGTCTCCCTTTTTGTTTCTGTCAGTTTTGACAGAATCTGCTTGAGTTCATCGTCGTTTATCACTTTCTTTATTCTACCCATGGAATACAGCTGCACCAGCTGGTTTTCGACATTCTCTGCAAGTTCCGGTTTTACCAGCCTCACATTCGCAAGCCTTTCACGGGCCACAGGATCAAGTATTTGCCTCAGTATCTGGAGCCTCATGGCCCTTTCTGCTTCCTGCTGCCTTTCAGCCTCACGGGACTGTGCCTGAGAATTAGAACTCTGGATCTCCTCCATTTTTCTTCTTCTTATTTCTTCCAGGTCCCTGTCGTTATCCATATGGGTACCACCTTTAAAGGTATTTTTTAAGTTCTGGGTTCTTTTCTACGATTTTTTCCATTGCTTTTTTGGCTGCCTTATCCAGCAGTGCCTGCCCTTTTGCAGTCACATGCCTTCCGCTCTCGCCTTTCTCTACAAGGCCAAGTTCCTGAAGTGTGTTGAACATGTGTCTGATTATTGCCCTGCTTCCCTTTGCAGGGTGGTACGGTTTTGATCCGCCATCTTTTTTTCCGCCATATTCTGTGCTGAGTTTCTCTGTTCCTATGTTCCCTTTGCTGTAAACCTTCCTGAGAGTGGAAGCAAGCCTTCTGTAGTACCAGTCTTCTTGGGTCCAGCTCTTTTCCCTGTGCATGCCTGCCTTGAGGAAAATAGTCCACTCTGGAATCTTTATGTTTTCCATGGAAGAGAATTCTGTTGTAAGTTCTTCAACCATAACATCTGCGGGAATTACTCTGACATTAACCATTGATTATCACTTAAGTCTATGTGCATTTAAATACGCTTAATAAATTTTCCTAATATAGCCAATACTGTGATCCGTATGAGATCGGGAATAGATTTAGCATCTGTTCGATCCTATTTAAATGTGGCATTACAACTTGAAAAACTGTCTATTTAAGCTGATGCATTATTGAAAAATTATATATGCTTATTATTTATGAGAAGGCACATGCCAAGCAGGAAGAGAAAGTATTTAGTTCAGTTGCCTGACACTTCACAGATTGAAATAGAAGACAGATTGATAGTGGGCAGGGAGTCTCTCCAGGATCACGTAGAGAATGTCCTCAACCTTAAATTTGTCTCAAGAGAACAACTTATTCTATCCATTGAAGGCAGCAAACTGGTCGCAGAGGAAAGCCCCAACAGCAAGAATGGCATCTGGCTCATAAGGGGTGGTCAGGTCAAGAGGCTGAACACAGGGGAGAAATTACAGGTAAAGAATGGGGACGAGCTCAGCCTTTCAAAATATTTCTCTGTATTGATTAAGGAGAACTAAGGGTTACCTTTTCCCTTATTTTTTAGGTTATAGTTGCAGTATTCACCTATGAGGCATTTTTTACACAGGGGGCCCACCGGCCTGCAAACAGTCTTTCCAAATTCAACCATCATGGGGTTCAATCCAACCCACAATCCTCTCGGTATAATTTCCATCAGTATCCTTTCTGTTTCTGCTGGATCGTCCGATCTTGAAATTCCAAGCCTCACACTGATCCTCTGTACATGTGTATCCACTGCTATGGCAGGTATGTTGAATGAATCAGAGAGAACAACATTTGCGGTTTTTCTTCCAACTCCGGGAATTGTGGTAAGTTCTTCCAGCGAAGGGGGCACATTTCCATCATATTTTTCCAGGAGAATCCTTGAGGCATCTATAATTCTCTGAGCCTTTGCCTTCCGGAATCCAACCTTTTCTATTATTTTCAGAACATCCTCATAGGAAGCCCCGGCAAGCCCCTTCATGTCAATGTACCTTGCCTTGAGTTTCCTGGCTGCATCATCAGTCACAGGATCCTTTGTTCTGTGAGATAACATGGTGGTTATCAGGACCCAGTAAGGATCATGAAACTCAAAATGATGAGGTGGTGACTGGCTTCTCATGAGTTCAATAACTTTCTCAATGTCTTCTTTCAGCATTTTAAGTGATTGAGTGGTCATGTTACGAAATAATAATTTAGTAATATAAGCATGGGGAATGGCAATATGGAGAAGTATGACATAATCATTGTAGGCGGAAGCATATCGGGAATAGCCGCAGCCAATGCTGCCATAGAAAACGGTCTCAAGCCTCTTATTCTTGACAGGACACTGGACATGGGCAGCAAGATGGTAGGGAGCCTGATAATATCTGAATCTACCTACAAAAGATATTTCCAGCAGTACGACTCCCTGATCAATGGGAAATATGACAGGATAACATGGAGCGATTCAATTGGGAGGTCTGAAGAAACTTTCAGGCTCACTGAACAGGTGGTATCTCTGGATCGGGAAAAACTTATCAAGTCACTGGCCACAGATGCAATATACAGGGGGGCCACCTTGAAGATAAAATCCACTGTTGTCTCTATGGAGAACATGGGAGATTATCTCATAGCAAACTGTTCCAAGGAAGGAAAGATTGAGAAAGTCCAGGCACAATTTATCGCGCTTGGGCACAGAAATCTGGACGATCCCTTAATAGTACATGCTTCAAACTGCCAGATCAAAAAGTATTATGGGGTCTATGCGAAGGGGCCCATCACAAAAGATGAAGAATCAACCTTGAAGATCAGTGGAGACATCAATTCCTTCAGTTTCAGGCTCACATGGGGAAAGAGATGGGAAAAATTCACCTTTCTGGAAGGAAAATCCCGCGAAGAGGAAAACGCACTGAACTATTCAAGGGTCATCGGTAGAACACATAACTGTTTCCCTAAAGTTCCCGAGAATGTGTTAATACTGGCAAATTTACTTGGAACCAACAATATTTTAGGCATGGATTCCGGGAACACCTTCAGATTTTCATACGAAACAACCACTGACATGATTGATCATGGTTGGGAAGATGGAGTGAAATTTCTGGAGAAGAAATGGAAAAATTACATAACAGCTGTTCCACCTGATGACAGGCTGAAGAAATTCATGAATCGGATACCAATGGGAATGTGATTTCATTCAGTGAAATCAAAAGGATTCTGCATATCTCCAGAATAGTGGTTTTTCAGCATTTTCTTTAAAGCTCTGTTTCCCCTCATCATCTTTGCATTTTCCTTCATGCCTTTATATTCCTTCAGGAGTCCCCGCACGTCCTGCTCTGTCTTTCCTGAACCTATAGCTACCCTCTTTATGACCTTCGCATTGATCATATCTGGATTTTCCAGTTCCCTGTATGTCATGGAATCCATTATGACCCTGTATTTTCCTATCCTGTTCTGGGCCGATTCTGGATCAAGCATCTTCATCTTGGAACTGGAAATGTTCCCGAGTGGCATTGAATCAAACAGTTTCTTCATTACAGATGGCTTTGCAAACTTCTCCCAGATGTCATACATATCCATGAGGTTGAACTTTCCGCTCATGATCTTGTTGACTGTTTTTTCAGCATCTTCCGGATTGATATCAGTCTCCTCCACTATCTCAAGAAGTGCCTCTGCATCTCCCAACCCAAGCATTCTTGAAAGGAATTTCTTCGGGTTGAAAATTTCAAAATCATCCAGATGCTCCCCAATTCCTATCATGTAAATAGGAGAACCTGTCTCAGCAACTGCGCTGAGTGCTCCACCAGCCTTTCCCGTTCCATCCATCTTTGATATTATGGTTCCTGTGATGCCAGTAGCATCCATCAGGGCCTTAGCCTGGGGGCCTGCCTGTTGTCCTATGGTCGCATCTATCACCAGCAGAACCTCATCTGGTTCAACGTCTTTCTTCAATATGGTGATCTCATTCAGCAGTTCATCATCAAGTGAGTCCCTTCCTGCAGTATCCACTATGATCACCTGCACATCTTTCATTTCCTGCTTTGATGCCTTATAGATTTTCCTCGGATCCTTTTC
>JAKAYK010000036.1 GCA_021826765.1 Thermoplasmata archaeon
GAAAGGCCCCTTCAACTGAACTCACAGGGGAAGACATAGATCATATAGTGGAAAGGAATATTACCATAGCAGGATCTGTTGATGCAGCAAAGATACATTATATGAAAGCCCTGGATTACCTGTCAAAATGGAACAGATTGCATGGAGATGTGATGAAAACGATCATAACTGCATACTTCAACCCTGGAGAAACAGATGTATTCACAAAAAAACCTGATGGTGAAATAAAGAGTGTAATAAAATGGCAGTGAGCAAATGTATTGTTTTTGACGGCAAATCCTATTCCGGGGAAATTGATAATGAGACGATGGCTCTTTCCAGCAGATTCTACTCCATCAGAGGGAGGAGGCCAAGACTTGCCATAATTGATCCTTCCCAGACATTTGAAAACAGCATGTATGGAAGAAGCAAGATCAAGAAGGGTGAGAAATTATCCATTGAGTGTTACTATATAAGAGTACCACAACCAGTAAGCGAGAAACCACCCATAGAATACATTGAGAGAATGTTAATTGAGACTGAGCCTGATGGAATCATGATCGAGAGGCCCCTTCCAGAGTGGATGTCCGAGGACGATGCATCCCAGATTGTTCCTGAATACATGGATGTGGAAGGAATGAACCTGAGAAACATGGGAAAAAACATGACAGGCGAAAAGACCATAATCCCTGCCACTGCTGACGCATGTCTGCAAATCATTGAGAGCTTTGGGGGAAAATATGGAAAGGATGTATGCATAGTAAACAGGACCAGGGTAGTGGGAAGGCCACTTGCCATGGCACTTGTCAACATGGATTACACAGTCACAATCTGCCACAGCATGACAGATAATCTGAAAGAGAAAACCTCAGCTGCGGATATTGTTGTTACTGCCACTGGAAAACCCGAATATCTCACATCGGAATACATTTCACCTGGAGCTGCGGTTATTGATGTGGGAATTACGAAGACAGATAGGGGCGTGGTTGGAGATGTTAACTTCAAAGATGTATATAATAAAGCAGGTTTCATAACCCCTGTTCCGGGCGGTGTGGGGACTGTCACGACATCCATAATCATGAAAAATTTCATGACTATTGCCATGAAAAGAGTTGAAGACAGGCTTAATTACTGACCTATAAATTACAAATAATTAATTAAGACCTTAGTTAATACCAGAATCACTATGGGTCTGACACCTGATAATATAAGAGAATTCTTAATTAAATCCCTTGATGATAAACCTGCAATTGTAGGTATCAGTGGAGGAATAGACAGTGCACTTGTTTTGATGATTCTTTCAAAATCAATCTTGAAGGAAAATATTCATGCTTATTTCATTCCTGATTCCGATACGCCAAAATCTGATTTTGAAGATGTTAAGGCTCTGCAAAAAGCCTCAGGGATATCCATAAAAGTCCTTAACATGGATAAAGTGATCAGATCAATGAGGGAGATGTTTCCAGAAGGAACTAAAGAGAATCTTGGAAATATGAAATCCCGGATAAGGATGACTATTCTGTATTATTTTTCAAACAGCCTGGGTGGAATGGTTGTGGGAACTACAAATTATTCAGAATATGTCACAGGATATTATACCAAATTTGGTGATGGAGCATGTGACATAGAACCCATAGTTTCACTCACAAAAACTGAGATTAGGAAGATGTCCCTCGAAGTTGGAGTTCCTGAAAATATTATCAGTAAAGCACCAACAGCTGGTCTTTGGGAAGGACAGACAGATGAAGGAGATTTTGGATTTACTTATGCGGAGATAGATGACGCCATTTCCCACTTCAAGATGAATGGAACATTTCCGGAAACACCTGTCGGAAGACACGTAATGGAACTCTTCAACAACAGCAACCACAAGAGAAAGATGCCAGTACCTCTGGAGGACTAGACTCATGGTTGCCTTGGGTAACTCTGAGTTTATACAGATCAGTTTACTTCTGATAATAGCGGCATTTTCAATACCAATTGCAAGAAGAGCCTCTCTAGTGGAAATACCAATTCTGATTGGATTTGGGCTTCTATTCGGGCCCGTTGTGGGCATAATAAAATTGAGTTTTGCCACTAATTTGATGAACAATTTTGCGACCTTTGGAATGGGAATTCTGGGGCTTGTTATAATTCTGTATTATGAATCACATAACATCAATTTCAGGGTTCTGAAAAAATTTACGGGGAGCATCATATCACTGAACTCTGTGGGAATGATCATAACTGCAGTGATGGCAGGATTTTTCTTCTCATATTACACAGGAGCACCACTCATAATCGGACTTCTGTTTGGCTCCATAATATCACCCACTGACCCATCAACGCTTCTCCCCCTGTTCAAGAAAATTAAGATAAGTGACAGTTACAGCGGAACACTGATTGGTGAAAGCCTCTTCAATGATCCTCTTGCCATAATTCTTGTAACGCTCATGATCACACTCATCTATCCCTATTCTCAGTATTCGTCCATATTCAACTACCTTGACGGAATTATGGGCCTTTTACCGTCAATTCCAGTATATCTCCTGATCCAGATCGCAGTCCCCTCTGCGGTGGGAGTCTCCCTTGGATTCATCATCATCTACCTGAACAAACTTCTTGATTTTGAGAACCTGATTGTGGGATTGCTGCTGGGGGTTGTGCTGTTTGAGCTGACGATTTTCTATGGTATCGGAATAACACCATTCCCTGCAATTATTGGAACAGGTGCAGTAGTTGGCAATTATTCCGACAGAAGCATATTCTGGGCAAGGGAGGCAAATTTCCAGGAGAATCTTTCATTCCTTGCGCAGGGTATTATATTCATCCTTGTGGGGGCCCTGGTGACCATAGGTGACTTTTACAGGTATTTTATTGGGGGCCTGATACTGACAGTATTCATAATGTTTATAACGCGTCCCACTGCAGTATTTGCATCACTTTCAATACCTAAAAGCAGCAGGACTATGAAATTCAAAACGAAGTTGTTCATAGCGCTCTCAGGCCCCAGAGGCGTTGTATCCGTTGTTCAGTCCTCTGTACCTCTTGCCATAGGATATATATCAGGAAATCCACTCCTGCTTGCATGGGGGAGTGTTATAGAGGCATATGTCATCTTCATTGTGCTTCTTTCAATGCTCATGCAGACGTTATACACACCATATGCTGCAGGAAAGCTCCTGCCACAGGTTTCTGACCACAAAAGCAGGTCCGTGGATCAGGCCTCAGGTGATTCTTCCTCAATCCAGCCTTCCATTTCTAGCGCCTGAAACACCTGATTCCTGTTTCTGTAGAAAAGGTTCACAACCCTGACAAAATCCTTGTAGTTGGTAACTTCATGTTCAATCATTTTCTCAAGGACTTCTGCTCTGATGTCAACTTCCTTCTCCAGTTCAGCCTCACTCTTACCCTCTTTCTCTGCTATTCTTTTCAGTGCATAACTGAAACCGGAATATTCCTGTATATCAGACATTGCATTTAGATTGAATGCATTGTTCACAACCACGTCCTTGGACATCTCGTCCTGCCCTGCAATTTCTGAGACCGTCTTTATTCGCCTCCTGGAACCCCTTTCGTCCGTCAAATTCTGAAGGATTATGACCACATCCAGTGTAAGAAGCATGTTCCTGGGGACATTGATTGGCTTTGATTCCATCCTGTGAATGAAAGTTCCTATGTCATCTGCGTGGAAAGTGCCGAAAACATATCTTCCTATAGACATGGCCTGGAAAAGTGTGAATGCTTCTGCACCTCTCACCTCTCCCACCACCACATAGTTGGGCCTCTGCCTCATAGTTATGGTCAGGAGATCAAACATGTCTATTTCTCCGCTTCTCTTTCCGGTTTCCCTGTTCAGCTGCCCGAAACCGGGTCTTGTGGTCATGGGTACCCAGTTCTCATGGATGAGGTTTATTTCCCTCGTATCTTCAATGGATACTATCTTCTTCTGGGATGGTATGAAAAGAAGAATTGCGTTCATAAGTGTTGTTTTTCCAGTTGCAGTTCCTCCCACAACCATCATGTTTCCACCGTACTCCGTCAGAGTCCAGAGATACGCAAAAACTTTTGGAATTCCAAGATTCCTCTTTATGAGGTCAAGTGGAGTCATAGGCTCTTCCTTGAATTTCCTAATAGTGAATGATGAACCCTTGTTGGTGATATACCTACCTATGGAGCATGATATTCTTGAACCGTCTGCAAGTGTGGCATCGACTATAGGGTTTGATATGGAAATATGCCTTCCAACATCTTGGAGCATCTTCTTTATGAATGTGCCCAAATCCTCTTCCTCATATATAATATTTGTAGGAATGTATCCGAATGATTTGTGGAAAATGAATACAGGTGCATTCGGCATATCACAGGAAATATCTTCTATATTCGGATCTTTCATCAAAGGATCTATTTTCCCAAATCCCAGTATGTCTCTTTCCACGTAGTATGTGATGGATTCTATCTCATCCCAGGTGAATGTTCCCAGTGCCTTTATGTTCTTTATGAGATCTGCAGCCACTTCCTCTTTCCTGATCTCCTTTAGCAGTTTGTTCTGTGGATCAGTTATCTTTTTCAGGAATTCGTTTCTGAGCTTTGCATAGATCTTCATTGTTTTTTCTTTCAAAGTAGGCTCATCAACCTCGTACTTGAAAATATAGGTTGACCTGTCAAAGTAAACTCTGGAGAATACCCTCCCCGGAATTATTTCCTGAAAGAACCTATCATCGCTTGTCTTTTTCGGGTACCTGAGTCTTGATATAACCTGTTTTCCTACCCCACTTTTTTTCTTAGACTTGGTGAACAGTGCCAATTCACATCACTCCAACTACGCTCAAAACTACTATGCTTACAATCACAAGGATTCCAGATATGAGTGAACCAGATACCAGCCTCCCATCTCTGAACACTCCGGAAATAAGTCCGCTTGCAACGCTCTGCACCACAATACCAAGACTGAATATCTTCTCTATGAGCTGGAAAGATCCGGAGGATATATTCAATGTGCCTGTTGAGCCTCCACCTGTCTGGGATGCTATCTGCGGGAAGAAGAAAAGATCAAGCATTATGATAACGAAGAGAAACACTCCGAAAGAAACGGAAAGTGTTGTTGAAAAACTTCTCATGTCTGCAAACCTGCTCTCCCTCATCAGGTATGTCTGTGTTGTGAAGCTTGATATGATGGATATGACATCAGAAGTGTTACTTCCTGACTGACTTGCTTTCTTTATGATCGCTCCGACCTTTTTAATGGTGTCAGATTTGATCATTGATCCGAAGTCTTCCAGTGCAGTTTCCACCGGGATGCCGAGCTTTATCATTCCTGCAACATGCTCGACCTCTTCTGATAAGGGGCCATAGTTTACCTCAGCACTCCTCAGGATTGCCTCTGACATGGGCGTTCCAAAATTAGTGTGCCCTGCAAGGTCTCTTAAGAAATCTGGCAGCCTTTTCTCAGCATTTTCTTTTCTCTTGACTTCGGCAAAGTCTGCAAGACCGAATGGTATCATAATGACCACCAGGGAAACTGATAGAATAGAAAGATCATCTACGGCAAGATGGCCAAAATAAACGATTACTATGAAGAGCGCAGTGACAATTGAAGACCCGGTAAGTGCCAGATATTTTAATTCAAGACCAAGAAAATCATATTTCATAGTTTCACCTCTCCTATGGTGCTGCTCAATATAAGTGCAAACATTATTGCAATTACTGGTATGATAACCCCAACAATAATATAAAGCACCACTACTGTGAGAGAACCTTCCCCCGGTATGACTGATGTGACTGTTCCAATAATAACCATCAGGATGAGTGGAAACATAACTCCCACAATGATGTAACTTTCTGCAAGTACCGAAAGTGACTCTGTGTTTCTCTTGATAAGCGTGCTCAATTCTGTCTGGTACTGGAACGCTTTTTGCTTGAAATATTCCTTCAGATCTCCCCCTGAGGTCATGGTTGTGATAATTCCCTGGAGAAATTCTGAGAATCTCTGGGATGGAGTGTAACTTGCACCTTCCTTTATGGCAGTGATTATATCCTTTCCAAAAAGATTTGTGGAGACCGAAATTCCCTTGGCTTCCCTTGCAAGTTCATTGTATTCCTTGCTTGAAGAAAGTTCAGATATAATGTTGTCGAGAGGCATGTCGGCTGATGCCATGGTGGCAATGTAGCCCATCGCAAGGGGCAATACCGCATCTATCTTCTTCTTTCGGCTTCCAGCCACGGAATTTGGGTATTCGGCAAGCATTACGAAATATATTACAACTCCCATGAACCAGAACGCAAAGAACATCACTGTATAATCTGGAAACAGGAAAGTGACTATGTTTACTGCAATAAGGGATACAACAGTGAAAATTATGCCTCCAAAAATACCTTTTGAAAGGTAGTTTATTGCTGTAATGGGCATTTTTGCTTTCTGCAGATCCAGTTCAATTCCACTCATGTCTGCATACTTTTCCAGTAAATTCCCGAAAAACCTACGTGAAACGTTATCGAAGGCTGTAGGTGCAGGTATGATCATGGAATTTTTTGATTTCTTTGATTTCTTCTCTTTCTTGATGTCTGACGTTATGGCAGTATAAGAATCTCTTCCTTTCATCATAGCTGGCCACCCGATAGTTTGAAAGCCGATTCTTTGTCCTTGTAAAATATGTTTATCACTTTTGTAATCCTCTCATAATCATTTATGTTGTTCTCAACCATATTCTCAATAAGTTTCTTTCTCTGGTTGAATTCTTTCTGGAAATCTTCCTCTGACATCTGCTTGGATTCCTTTACTTCTTTTAATAATTTGCTGTACTGTGAATAAACCTGCCTGTTCTCACCGTAATCAAAGTTGAAAACCCTGTTGTAAAGAATCTCACCTGATTCCGTATCTATCCCCATTATTTCATCTATTTCAGTAATTTTCCTCATGCTTCTGCTCCCTATTCTTATGAATTTGTTGAATAGCACAAAATCCAGTGAACTGATAAGAACCCTTGGAATATTCAGAGGGTTAGATTCCAGCCTGTTTATGAGTGTTTCCATGGAATCTGCATGTATTGTGGAATATGCTGTGTGACCTGTGGAGATGGCCTGGAAGAGTGAATATGATTCCCTTCCTCTTATCTCTCCAAGAACAATGTAAGTGGGCCTCTGCCTCATAGCCATCCTTACAAGCTCAAACATACCGATTGGAGGATTCTTTGAGTCTGTTCCGGAAGAATATATGCTTTCCCTGGTGGAAGTGGCAACCCAGTTCTGATGGAGAATGTTGATTTCCCTTGTTTCCTCAATACTGAAAATCTTTGTGTTGGGTGGAGTGAACATAAGCATTGCATTTATTGTAGAAGTTTTTCCCACACCAGGTACTCCTGCTATAATTGAAGATTTAAGATTTTCCACTGCAAACCAGAGATATGTGACAACTTCAGCAGTAGCAGCACCAAATTTTACAAGCTCGATTGGTGTAAATGGAGTTTCCCTGAAAAGCCTGAATGTGAAAGAAGATCCTTTTGATGAAATTTCCTTTCCATATGTCATCTGTATCCTGTGTCCTTGCTTAAATGTTCCATCCACAATAGGCTCATTCATAGATACCTCTTTGCCGCATAGTTGTGCCAATCTTACCACGTAAGAATCAAGTTGCTCATCTGTTTCAAATACGATATTTGTCTTCAGTGAGCCATGAATCTTATGCTCGATGAAAATAGGCACCCCAACGCCATTGCATGATATATCTTCCACCATTGGATCCCTGATTATTGCATCCAGAGGGCCATATCCCTCATAATCACGCTTTATGTAATATTTCAGGTTCTCTATTGCCTTTAAAGAGTAAACTGATTTTCTGCCTGTGAGATAATTGGAAGCTATTTTCTCAATACTGATCTGGGAAAGATCATCTGGAAGTGTTTTCAGGCTTCTTATTACCTGCTCCATATCTGCCTCTATTCTTGCAAGAAATTGAGACTCCTCGAACTCAAGTTCCGGTTCTGTAACCACATATATGGATTCAAGCATATCTTTGTTCCATATGATCTCGACGTTAACCATTCCAGGGATAAGGTTGTACTTCTCAATTGACTCGATGTTTTTAGGCAGTGTAATTTCTCTTGCGATTTCAATTCTTTTCCTTGCTTCCTCTGCTAAGTTTGATTTTTTCTTCTTTTTGATTGATTTAAGTACTTCCATTTCGTATTTGGCATCTATTCCTTCTGATGAATCTGAGAATTTGGAATCTTTCTTCTTTTTTGAGAAACGCGACTTGCCCTGTCGCTTCTTCCTTTCATTATCTACCTTGACAATTTTGGCCCTTCTTCTCATGGGCTCGGAAGGTGTAATATTTTTATTCTCATCACCTATTCCATCTTTTGATTCTTCATTTTGAACAACTGTTGTGTCAGATACAGTGGCTACATCTGGCGGTTTAGAAGTTTGCTGCTTTTGAGACTCATTCATGGGAACATACTGTAATTTCTGGTTACTATCTTGAGGATTTGTATCATTTGTTGATGGAGAGAATTCTGGAACCTTCTCTTTAACAGCGTTTAACTCGAGAGGTACATCAACATAGTCTCCCTTTCTCTTCTTATTTTTTTTCTTTCTCTTCGTATCTTCGTCAACATAGGCTATTTTTGCCCGTTTTCTTAAGGGCGTATTTTCAACATCTTCATTCCTTTCAGGATTTGGGACTTTAAAACTTGATTCGCTAGTGTCAGAAAGATCTATAGATTTGTCTGCTTCTTTACGGGTTATTCGCTCCTTCTTCTTTTTCCCTTTTCTTTTTTCATCTTCTCTGTCACTTACTTTTATCCCCATTTTACCTCACCAGAAATAAATCGAAAACGTAACTCCAATACACACATCATAACTAATATACCTTCGTAAATAAGTTTTATTGTGTATGGCTTATCAGGTTATTTCAAGTCTATATTTTCATCTAATATAATACAATGAGTTTTGCCTGACTCTCTCAGAACTGAAAGTAGCCAGATACTGCCGAAAAAGTTCAATATTATTCATATAAGTTCTTACTCTTCCATGTATCAAAGGACTCACGGCTGAAACAGTTAAAATATTATATTGATATACCATTTCGCTGAAGAGGGCTGGTAGATCAGCGGTAGATCGCTTCCTTGGCATGGAAGAGGCCAGGGGTTCAATTCCCCTCCAGTCCATATACAATGGTTTTGGGATTGCTGCGGATTGAACTCTTGAACAATGTTGGTTTTTTCTCCTTAATACGCTCCAG
>JAKAYK010000037.1 GCA_021826765.1 Thermoplasmata archaeon
TTCAAGAAAGAACAGGGGGCTGGATATGGAGCCTGAATGGTATAATATCCCTGTATACTACTACACAAGCAACAGTTCATTATATGGCTCCATGGAGCAAATTCCATATCCGTCATTCAGCAGTGCCCTGGACATTGAAGTTGAGGTTGGAATAATAATTGGAAAGGATGGAAGGAATATCATAGAGGAAGATGCATTATCCTTCATTTATGGCCTCACACTCATGAACGACTGGAGTGCAAGGGACCTGTGGAGAAAGGAGGCAAGACTCAATCTTGGCCCCTCAAAGTCAAAAGATTTTGCCACAAGCATTGGCCCCTATATCACAACGATTGATGAGATTGAGCATCTCTGGAACGGCCATTCCTTCAGCATAAACGTGAAATCATTCATAAATGGCGTGAAATTTTCTGATTCAGGACTGGATCAAATATACTGGAGCATAGGAAAAATCTTATCTTACGCCTCCATGGATTCAACTGTAAGGAGAGGGGATATCATAATGACCGGAACATTTCCAGGGGGATGCATATTTGAGAAATACAGTGAAGGAAAGGACTGGCTCAGGAAGGGCGATACTGTCATGATAAAATCAGATGTACTCGGAGAATTGAGGAATGAGGTGATATAATGGTATACTATGTGAAAAATGGAAAACTGCCTGAAAGCAGGCACACGTTTGAGAAAAAAGATGAACTGAGAAGAGAGGAACTGGTTGGTGAGGAGAGTTTTGAAGGGGCCTATTCACTCCTGTATCATCTGTATGAACCTACAAATTCAACCGGATACAGAATAGTGAAACTGAAGGAAGAGAAATATGCAGATGCTCCCCATGTGCACAGGCATCTCAGAACAGGCATGCTGAAGAGGGATGGAAATCTCATCAACGGAAGAAAGACCATATTGATGAACAGCAGAGTGAAGGTTCAGGTGCTCATTCCTGAAAATTCAACTGATGATTTCTACAGGAACGCACTCCATGAAATTCTCATATTTGTGCACAATGGATCCGGGAAATTCACATGCCCCATGGGGAGCATAAAATTCTCAAAGGGAGACTACATATATGTGCCTAAAGGGATTGCTTTCAGGATGGAATATACGGAAGATGCCTACTTCCTCTTCCTTCTTTCACTGGATACGCTGAAGATACCACCAAGATACCTGAACTCCTATGGGCAGCTGAAGGAGGGCACACCCTACTACACAAGAGACATAAGGCCCCCTGAATTCTTTCCTCCAGAGAAGAAATCCGGGAAATATGTGATGCATGTTGAATTCGATACATATTATGTTGTTCAGGAATTTGAAAAATCCCCTCTGGACGTCGAGGGATGGGATGGATATCTCTTCCCCTTTGCCATAAGCACAGATGCCATGGCCCCCATTGTGGGAAAGCTTCACATGCCTCCTCCAATCCATGAAACCATGTCTTCGAAATCCATGATGGTGGCAACATTCCTGCCCAGAAAATTCGACTTCCATCCCAGAAGCATACCCATATCCTATTACCATAACAACGTGGATGTTGACGAATTCCTGTTCTATTCCTCAGGGAATTTCATGAGCAGGAAAGGGATTCAACCAGGATCCGTTACACTCCATGTGAGAGGGCTGACACATGGGCCCCAACCAGGTGCAACTGAAAATGCAATCGGAAAGGAGGGGACAGATGAAGTTGCGGTCATGATTGAGACATATGATCCCCTGCTTCTCACTGAGACAGGTGCGGGAATAGATCAGGAAGGCTACATGAAATCGTGGTATGCATGATACAGGAATTCAACTACCTGCCAATCAATAAAGTGGTATACGGTGAACAGGCAACATCGAAGGTAAACAGCATAATCTCGTCTCTGGGAATTAAAAAGGCTCTGGTGATGACAAGTTCATCAGTCTCCAGGACTGCTGCATTCAATGGCCTCCTGAATTCCCTTGGGATTGATTTTTCCCTGCACAACCAGATCACACAGCATTCTCCCCTCGCTGAAATAGAGCATGCCACAGAGCAGTATCGAAACCATAACTGTGATTCCATCATATCAGTGGGAGGAGGAAGCGTCATAGATGCGGCAAAGGTTCTGAGATATTACTACAGTATTGATGCCCAGCAGATAGCCATACCCACAACCTTATCAGCTGCTGAATTTTCCCATATTGCAGGATACAGCCTGGGAGGCGAGAAGAATGGCATCAGGGACAAGAAAATCACGCCTCAGACAGTGATACTTGATCCATATATGACTTCTGAAACTCCGGACAGGCTCTGGAGATCCACAGGCATAAGATCTCTCGATCATGCTGTTGAAACACTTATTCATCCCAACATTCTTGATGTCTCCAGGAAGGCTGCACTTGAGGCAGTCAGGATTCTTGCATCAAACCTCCATGAGAGAACCATGGCTTCAAGGCTAGAGTGCCAGATGGCTGCCTGGTATTCCTACTGGCAGGTGTATGATTCACCCATGGGAATAAGCCATGCCATCGGAAAGATCATAGGTGCAAGATATGACATTCCTCATGGAATAACATCATGCATAACCCTTCCGAAGGTTATGGAATACTATGGGGAACTCTATCCTGCCCCTATGAAGGAAGTTGCATCAGCCATATCAGGAAAATCTCCTGAAGACGAGGAGCCTGGCAACGCTGCATTCCTTGTGAAAAATCTCATAGAATCCCTGGGCTTTCATGAGACACTGTCCAGATATGAGATTGGAAAGGATCAGGCTGATAGAATATATGAGAGCATAGCCAATCCACAGGACTGGCACAGAAATCTCATTGAAGATCTTCTGGATGAAAAATAAGTGTTCAGAGAATTGTCAGTTCCTTAAGCCCGCTTATCTCTGACATTTTCCTTCCAAGTTTCAAATCTGTAAACACTGTTATGAAAATTTCCATCATCGGGTTAACCTTTCCTGAGAACAGGTGGCCCCCATGTACCCTGTGCTCTTCATCTGCAAAGGATATATGCACATGAAAATGTGGTTCTTCCTGTGAAATACTGCCAACAATGGAAACAATTTCTCCCCTCTTTTCATATAGCATCTTGACAAAATCCTTTCCTTTCAGGTATCCAACTTCAAGGTCGACTGCAGCACCCAAGCCTGAGGTGATGATTCCATTTTTCACATTCTCCTTTTCGCACACTTCCTTTATTGATTCAAGTATGCCTTCATTGAGATCAAGCTTCAATATTATCAGGTTTCCTTCCTTTCCATATTCCATATGTCATGATGGGTGTGGGGTTATAAAATTTTTTCCCTGATAATCTGGCAGTTTTCTATTTTTCTGTACTTGAAATCATCCCCTGTGAGTATCTCAAGCATGATTCCTATCATGACGCCATGTGAAACAACCACTGCATCCTTTCCATGGCTTTTGATCTCTTCAATGAATTCTTTTCCCCTGCTGAACTGATCATCCAGTGATTCCATTCCTTCCACAGGATCCGTGCATGAAACTATGTCCACGACATTCATCTCTCTGCCCATCATCCTGCCTATCTCCACAGTGGTCATGCCTTCGAATATTCCCATATTCCTCTCTGCAATCCTTCTGTCTACGACCACATTCTTTCCTGTTTCTCCTGCAATGATTCCTGCAGTCTCCAGGGCCCTTGACTTATGGCTTGAATATATGATTGAAAAATCCTCAGATCTGAGTTTCTTTGCGGCCTCAATTGCCTGTTCCCTGCCAAGGTCACTGAGCTCAATATCGATTGTTCCCTGCCATTTGCCTGTCTGATTCCATATGGTGGCCCCATGCCGAACGAAGAAAATATTCATCCTGACACCAATTCACGGATTGTATGAATACTTTTTTGATATATTTATCTTGATGAAATGAGAAAAAAAGGGTTTTCAGTTAGCGTCGGAAAGGCCCAGCCAGAATTTCTCCTCAAGATCCAGGATTCCCCTTGCACCCATGATGAATTTCTCCCTGGCTTCCGGTTCAGACTTATGTGCGCCAAGAACATCCTCCATTGCCTCTTCATGATGTTCTTCCAGCTCCCTGTGGAAGGTAAAATACTCTATGTCCACCTTCTGCTTCATTTCCGGGTGTTTTTCAAAGAATGCGTTGAAACCTGCAAGTATCTTGTCCCACATGGGTATTGCCATGTTCTCAAGCCCAAACTCTGCCCCAAGTGCTTCATAGAAGTCTCCTGAGAAATATGACCTCATCCCATCAAGCCATGACTTTGTGGTGGGGAGCTGAGGGTTTTTCACAAGTGCAGCAGGATCCATTCCTAAACTTCTAAGATACTTTCTGTAGAGAAGTTCATGCCTCTTTGTAGGGTCCATGTCTCCAAGCTCTGACACAAGTATAGTTGTGAGATTTGCTGCATCATCCTCGTTAGGAGTGTTCACCAGCAACGTTCCAAGAATTGCGGGCCACTCCCTTGTAAAGTGGTAAAATTCCACGGAGAATTTCCTGAATTCGCTGTCACTGACCTTCCCCTGGGCAAACCTGTTTATGAAATCGTTGTCGATTGCCCCATGTTTCTTCACATATCTGTATGTTTCGTCATAGAAATTTTCCTCATTCAGCTCTTTTGAGTTCATATTCACTAATTAATATTATCTTATAATAAGATTACTTTTTTTAAATATAATATAAATACTTCCTGAATAGGAGATCTGACCAAAACTGATCTACAGGATTATGGTTTGAAAAAGTTTGTTCTTAACATTTACTGGCGGGAATATTCCGGAAAAACTGTACAAACTATTTATATATGTAGAGATATACGAATTAATGGGCGACCTGATCACCTCAATCCTGATTCTGCTGGCAGTGGCCATTGGGCTTGGAGAGGTTTTCAACCTGATCGGCCTTCCTGAAATTGTTGGGCCAATCGTAGCCGGGATAGTACTGGGGCCCCTGATCCTTGGATTTGTGACACCATCTCCCGAGCTTTCAACTATCAGTTCGCTTTCATTATTCTTCATCATTCTCCAGATAGGAATCGAATCCTCCTCTGATATTTTTTCCAAGAACATAAAATATGTGATATTGTTTGCAATATGCTCATTCCTTGTGCCTTTTATTGCGATGGGCATTGGTTCATTTTACATATTCAGGCTTCCATATCTTGAGGCAGTCAATATTTCACTGTCCGTATCCATACCTTCAATCTCCATATCCTCTGTTCTTCTGGTAAAATCAGGACTCATCAAGATGGAGGATGGGTTGCGCCTCCTTGGCGGGGTTGCCATGAGCGATGCCATTGCATTCATCATTTTTGTATCATTTCACAGGCCTTTCTTAATTATAGCAATTGATTCCACCGCCCTTGCTGCATTTATTTTTGTAATTTACGTCCTCGACGTGTATATTAAATCAAAATCAGATCACATAATCTCCATACTGTCAAAACTAACGGACATCGAAAAGGAGGGCATGATCTTTGCTATTGTGATCGTGATTGGTCTGGCTGTATCATCACTCTTTGAATATATTGGAATCACCTTTGTGCTCGGTGCATTCTTCTCCGGACTCATAATCCACCAGAATTCTGTCGGCGAACAGACCTATGGAGTGCTTAAGAGAACTTTCGGCAGAATTAACTCAAGTTTCTTCATACCCATGTTTTTCAGCATATCAGGATTGAATGTGTCAATCATATCTGCTAATCTGCTTCCCCTCCTCCTGTTCCTCATTATCACCACATCATCCATTGGAGGATTTATGGCATATTATATCTCCAGGAAATACATGAAAAAGATATCTCCTGGTGTCTCTGTGGGAATTTTCGGTGTCAGGGGAGCCGTGGGAATAATCATCGCATCCCTTGGGTTATCCGACAGATTCATAACAACTGCAGATTATTCCCTTGCAATTTTTGCGACAGTGATAATGGCAATTTGCTTCACCTTTGTATTTGAGTATTCGCTCAAGAAAGGAGAGGCCCATATGTCTATGAATCCCCAATGAACATTCTCGTATCGTAGAATAGATAAAAATAACATATCTGTAAATGTTAATATATCGATTTCGTATGAATGCAATTATGAAGAATAATTTTTCCAGCCTGTTCCTGAGCAAAGGATTGAATTATATTTCAGAAGATAAGCCAATGCTTGAAATTCTCTCACATTATGGGTTCAAGCCTGATCAGGATCTTATTGAACTTGGCAGATACGTATCTGAAGAAATGATCGAGGTGCTTGATGAGATAGATCATTATTCAAAACCTGTGCTTCATACATGGGGAATACTCGGGGAAAGGATTGATTATGTGAGGTTATCACCAGATCATGAAAGGGCCCTGAAGAAACTTCAGGATCTTGGGGTAATCAGGAAAATGAACGATAAAAAAATGTCCCTGATGAAACATTTTGTGTCCGGATACGCAATCTCAGATTCAGGCGTTTTCTGCACAATGACACTCACGGCACAGACTGCATATATTTTACAAAAGTATGGTGATAAGGTCCTGAAGGAAAAATACCTGGGAAAATTCTTTGACATTAACAACCCATGGTATGGAGCTACTTTTTACAGCGAAATACAGGGAGGGAGCGACATCGGGGCCAACACGACTGTGGCTGAACAGGATGGCGATAGCTTTTTCCTGACAGGCAGCGACAAGTATTTTGCAAGCAACGCAGGAATAGCTGATGCTGCACTGGTGACTGCAAGATTCAAGGATTCACCTAAAGGGGCCAAGGGAATATCCCTTTTCCTTGTCCCAGCATACAGAGACCATGGTGAATTGAATTACACCATAAGGAGGCTCAAGAACAAGATGGGGACCACAGCAGTCCCTACGGGCGAGGTTGAGTTCAACAGATCAGAAGCATATCTCATCGGAAACACGAAAGAAGGCATATACCTGTCAATGGAGGCCCTGATAATCTCAAGAATTGATGATGCCATCGCTGCTGTTGGAATCGCAAGAAAGGCTCTGTGGGAAGCTTTCCTTTATGCAGGGAAAAGGGAGTCCTTTGGAAAGAAACTGATTGAGCATGCCCTTATGATGAAAGATTTCATGGAACTAGAGATCGACCTTGAGGCAGCTGCTGTCCTTTCAATTCTCTCAGCTAAATATTTTGATGATGCTTCGGGTTCCAGGCCCCCTTATGACACAAAATACCATTTTTCAAGGCTTCTAGGCAATATTGCCAAGAGCATTGCAGCGGATACAAGTGCAGGAGTAACGAGATATTCGATGGAAATGCTGGGTGGAATTGGTTTCTTCGAAGAATTCCCAATGGCAAAATTCCACAGGGACTCCATTGTCACTTCCATCTGGGAAGGCACAAGCAATATCCAGGCACTTGAAACACTGGAGGTGCTTACAAGAAAGGATGGAATCAGGATGCTGCATGAACACCTTAACACTGCAGTATCAGGATTCAGGGACAGGGAGTTTGCAAGATTATTCCATAAGGAATCTGGCAGGATATTGCAGAAAGTCATGGATAGGCTTTCCAGCGGACAGCAGGAATATTACTCCAAGGAGATACTCAATCTGCTGGGTACTGTTCTTGCCTCTGCAGAAATGGAACTCATTGGTCAGGATGCTGCAGATAAGAATGGTGTGATTGGGCTGACTTCACGTCTGTATTTCCAGAAAAAATTGCTTGGAAAAGACATAGATTTCCATGAAATGCAGAAAAATTCAGGTATCATTGGCTGGATGTCCGGAAAGAAAGAAATCTGAAATTGCCAGAACTTCACAAAAAAGGGCCATTTCCCATATTCAGCGATAGATTGAAGCACGAAAATGGCACTATATTCTGACTCCCAACAGATATGCAGGTCCAAACTCATTTGTTAAGATCAAAGTACCATCAACGTAAGCAACTGGAGCATAGAAATCCGGCCCGGGTTGAGGCAACCCGCAAGTGATGCATGAATAGATTGTCTGGTTGTTGTAGTATTTGGCGATTATGCTTCCATTGTTCATAGCAACCACCATCACTTCCTGGCTGTAATATGCATATGCCGTGGATTCCTGATCAATAGCGCTGAAGAATATGATACTGTTCCCTGCCAGTATAGGCCCAGCTTCATAACCAAAATTTAAGGGCGTAATTTCAGGGAGTGAAATCTGCCATAACTTCTGACCGGAGGGTGACAGGAAAATGGCAGTTCTACCGTTGTATATTACAAAACTTCCATTGACGTAATAGAAGTTGGAAAAGCCTGAAATATTAGCTGATGCAATATGTGTGTAATTACCTGTGATCAGATCATACTTCATGATGCTGGAATTTCCGGTGGAATTGGGTACAAGATAAAATACATTATTTCCTGAAATTGAAATGCTATGGAAAGAAGTGTTGACAATTTTAGATGGGAGAAAAGAGTTCTCGCGAATATCAAATATTCCATGAAAATTGTATCCGGGAGTTGTGTAGTTCTGTGCTGTTATCTTGATAAGCTCTCCACCAGATAGACTGATACTGTATCCCCCATCATTAAATGGCCCAGAAAAATTGCCGAGAGATGTGTTGGATATGCTGTCGTTAAACAGGTTGACAATTGTGAAATTTATGTACGTTATATTGTGGTAGTGATTTAAGATGTTGATATTGTACATTACAAAACACTGACCAACAATAGATGGAGGAAAAATAGATATGTTCTGAGTTATGTTATATTCAATCATTCTGGTATTGATAATGTTTCCATAAGAAATGCTAATCTGCACGGTTTTCGAGATAAATTTATGAAAATTAGAATTGGTACTGTAGACTGCATTGATATAGATCTTTCCATCAGACACCATGAAATTCTGATCAAAGATTGATGTGCCGTTGATGTGCGG
>JAKAYK010000038.1 GCA_021826765.1 Thermoplasmata archaeon
GCAGTACCTGAAAGATTCAGAGTGACTGCTTTATTCCTTTTTCGAATGCATCCATGCCTTCATCGATCTGGCTGTCTGTGATGATCAGCGGAGGTATGAGCCTTATGGAGCTTTCACCTGTTCCAAGCACTATTATTCCATTCTGGAATGCCTTATATTCCAGTGTGTCCCTGAATTTTGTGAATGGTTCCCTGGTTTTTCTGTCCTTTACGAAGTCAACCGCCTGCATTAGGCCTATTCCTCTTACATCACCTATGACATCATATTTTTCCTGGAGTTCCTCGAGCCTCTTCCTCATGTGGTGGCCCCTCTTTTCGGCATTCTGCACTGCATTCTCCTTCTTCATTGCCTCAATGGTTGCTGTACATGAAACTGATGCGAGAACATTTCCTCCATAGGTGTTTGAGTGAAGCCCCTGTTCTGGGAAGTCAAGGTCTGCCCTGAAAACGGTTGCTCCCATGGGTATTCCGTTAGCAATGGCCTTTGCAAGAGACATTACGTCAGGCTCAACGCCAAAGTGCTCAGAAGCAAACCATTTTCCTGTTCTCCCAAACCCGGATTGGACCTCATCCATTATGAGAAGCATATCATTGTCATGTGCAAGTTTGATGAGCCTCTTATGGAAATTTTTTGGCGGGACTACATATCCGCCCTCTCCCTGTATGGGTTCCACAAGTATGGCAGCAATGTTCTCCTTTGGAGCGTACATCTTCAGGGTGTACTTTTCTATGAAGTCAATGGCTGCGTTCTCAAGATCCTCAGGATTTTCATATCCGTCTATTCCGAATGGGTTCCTATAAGGGTTAGGGAAAGGTACATGCTCTACGCCTGGCATGCTGGGGAACAGCCCTTTTTTCTGTATACCCTTGGATGCAGTGAATGAAAGTGCACCCTGTGATCTTCCGTGAAATCCTCCAATGAATGCTATGAATCCCTGCTTCTTCTTGTTTATTTTGGCAACTTTTATGGCAGCCTCGTTGCTTTCTGTACCGCTGTTCGTGAAGAAGACCTTCTTGTCAAATTTTCCAGGCACTATGGACTCTATTGCCTTCGCTGCATCGACCTGTTCCCTGTAATAGAAGTCAGTGCCTGCAAAGTGCCAGAGTTTCCATATCTGTTCCTGAACTTTCTCTGTTATGTATGGATGGATGTGCCCCATGTTGTTAACGCTGATTCCTGCTGCAAAGTCTATGAAAACGTTATCATCCACGTCTTCAATGTAAACTCCTTTTCCTCTCCTTGCCACCACTGGCAGAGATTTTGTACTTGTGGCAAGATATCTTGTATCCTCATCCACAATTACTCTTGCATTGGGCCCCGGAGGTGTGGTTTTAATATTTACTTTCATTTCAAAATCTTCTTTAGTACTTTCCTGCAAAAAATCACCATATAGTCATATTGTGGGTTTATATATAGATTTTTGAATGAAAATCGGAAGAAAAATACGAATTTCGCACATACATTTTTAATATTATCCGGGCATAAAGAGATGATGGCATCCAATGGAGAGAACACATTCCTGTTAGAGTTTTATCGGGACGAGATCACAGACCAGGAATTTTACAGGAGACTTTCAAGAATAATGCGCAGCGATAAAGCAAAGGATGATCTGATAAGATTATCGGAAATTGAGAGCAGGCATGCAAACTTCTGGAAATCGAAACTTGAAAAGAATGGAGTGAATGTGGATCATATTAAATACAGAAAATTCAGTGTCCTAATCCACCTTTTCCTCTATAGATTCCTCAAAATTAACCTGACTGTGAACCTGCTTGAGAAGGGTGAGGTTGACAGTATTCTGAGATACAGAAACTTCCTGAAAAAAACAACTGACAGCGATACAATATCTGGCCTGAATAAGATCATTGAGGATGAGATAAGCCACGAGAAACTGTTTGATGACATGAGCCCTTCAAAAGAAAAGTCTCTTGAAAACATTCGTTCTTTCATATATGGCGTAAGCGATGGAGTAGTGGAGGTTCTTGCTGCTATGGCTGGGCTGTATGGAATATTATCCAGCAATTTCCTTGTGGCCCTTGGAGGATTTGTTGTTGCCATCGGCGGAACCATCAGCATGAGTCTGGGGGCATATCTTTCCAGAGCTTCTGAGAGTGATTTCCGTATTGGGGAAATAAAGAGGAGGGTTGTGATCGAGGATCGCATTGAAGACAAAAAGCAGAAAGAAATAAAACACGAAAATACAAAGTCAAAAGAGTCTGCTTTCAATACAGGAATGTCCTACCTTTTTGGCTCTGCATTCCCAATAATACCATTTCTATTTCCTCTGGGCATATATTCCCTAATCATAGCAATCATACTGGTGGTTATTGTTCAGGCAGTGAGCAATGGAATTGTGGCAGTAGCACTGAACACTCCAATACTGAGATCTGCAACAAGAGCTGCTGTTCTATCACTAGCTGCTGCAATAATCACATATGTGGTGGGAGTGATGTTCCATACATACTTCAACATCACGCTGGTATAATCGTGAAATTTCCTGCAACAATTGACTCCCTCATTAGTATGAGGATATTTTCTATATTTTACACATCAAAACCGAGAGGAAAGAATTTCATAGCAGACAAACCATCTATTATAAAAAGCAGTCAAAAAACTGGCTGATTGGAACAAACACTTTAGACTTACCATTTACAAAACCGAAAGGTAATTAAAGGAATATTGATTTATTTACATGCGAATTTGGTCTCAGCCCAGAGAGCAGGTTCATTCGTAAATTGAAATACAAATATTTGTTATAAGTTATCCAAATCTCCAATTCCAACCACAATTTATTTGTGGTCCAGTAATTTAAGCCAAGATGCGAAATTTTTTCCTTTTCTCCAAAATATATGAAATAATCCCCTCTTTCACTAAATTGATGTCGTTCTTTGCGTTGAAAAATTTATAGTAAGCATTTCTCCTTGAGGAAAAATTAAGGATGTTGATAAATACTGGGATGCTTCAATGATTTCCCTCTCTGATGCGTTTCCCATGGATTCACTGTCTATCTCCTCCTTTAATACGAAGATTGCCGGGTACATTAACATCCCCTGAACATCTATCTTATTTCTTCTTGTAGAAACTGTGAATTCTAAGACCACCTTTTCTGACGTCCTCTCATTGCAAGTGATCGGAAATTCCTGATTCATAAAGTACAGATGAAAAGAGGGTGTGAACAGATGTTGTATTTTAAATTTATTTTACATGTAAAAAATTTTATGAACATGAAAATAATTCTGATCTGTGATTCATAATGACGAGATTCGTGCTTATTTCCGACAGTACACTCAGCTATGAATATCGTAATTTTCCCCTTCTAGAATTTTTGCCATGTGCTCCTGGGGCTGCGATCCCTGAAAGCATATACAAATTCCTCAAGGGCCCTGCCCCTCCATCCAAGCCAAATGGGGAGGCAAAATTCGCACCATATTCCATAAGAAAACTCGAAGCTGCACTCCTTTCCAGTTTCCCCCGGGATCAGATTGCAGTTGCACATGAAGATTATCTTGAAAATTTCATTAAAGACGATACCGAGATCATTGGAGTTTCCACGATGGACCCCCTGGGAATAGGCCCCACTACCATGTCATATTATGCACTTCTCGGCGGAAATCTGGATGCCTGGGTCCGGAGGGACTGGGACGTTCTCATAAATAGAATCAACCTGGCAAGAAAGGGCAAGAAAGCAAAACTGCTCATAGGAGGGCCCGGTGTCTGGGAGTTCACTATCCTGAGGGATGAAATTGATAAATACAACTTTGATTATATTTTCCAGGGAGAAGCAGATGATATCATATCTCTGCTTTTCGAGCAGATATCCCAGAAGTCCATAGACAAAAACCTGTTCAGGGAAGGCTACATTTCATATGATAGCAATTTCAGGAGGATACAGAAATCTGATCCACTGTTCCTGTCCAGGGGTTTCTCAAAGGGATCCTATCCAAAACTGGAAGAGATTCCTCCCATAGTTGAACCATCCGTGAAGGGAATGGTTGAGATCATGAGGGGATGCGGTGTTGGGTGTGACTTCTGCGAAGTGACCCTGAGGCCCCTCAGATATGAGCCATATGAGAAAATTGTGAAGGAGGTCGAAGTCAACAGAAACGCAGGAATGACAAACTCCTGGCTGCATTCAGATGAGGTGTTCGGTTTCATGCATGGAAGCATGTTCACTCCAAATGAGGATGCGCTTGCAGAACTTTTCAGCACGGTCATGGGAATAAAGGGCATAAATACATCCAATCCAACTCATGGAAGAATTTCAATTCCTGCAGGATTTCCAGATATGATGGAAAAACTTTCAGGCATATTGAAATCCGGCCCTGATAACTGGATAGGATTACAGACAGGTGTGGAAACAGGAAGTGATGAGCTTGCAAAGAAGCATATGCCTAACAAGACATTGCCACTCAGGATCGGGCCCGATGGAAGCTGGCAGGATATAGTATGGGAAGGAGTATCTGTTGAAACAAGGAATTACTGGAGACCGGCTTTTACGCTGCAGGTGGGGCAGGCAGAAGAAACTCCTGATGACAACTGGAAAACAATCGAGATGATCAACAGGTTGAGCAATTCCTATGTGGATGGTAGGCCCTTTGAATTCACCGTAACACCTCTCGTGAATGTTCCCCTTGGAAGGATCAAGTCGAGAGACCTGAACACAAACATGCTCACCCAGGATATGATGGCAGTATATTATGCAGCTTACCGTCATCTTGCAAAGATGGCCCTTAGGGATGGATTCAGGGACACCCAGGGAAATTTCCTCTCAAGGGTTGGAACTGGAACAATAATTTCAACAGGGGGTTACCTGATGCTGAAATTCATCGAGAAGAAAGCCATGAAGATGGGTTTGGATCTGGAAAAAGTAAAGAGATACGGTGTTGAGAACAATGACAGGATAAGCACTCTCTCCGCACTTGCAAGAGCATGAGCATCAGTACCCATTTCCCTGCCATATTTTTTAATATCCAATATTGATAGGTAAACAGGTGCATAATTGAAGGAGATATTCTCCATCGGTGAAGAGACAACAGAATATGCTGTGGGAAATGGTATTGCAGGAGAAGCAATTTCTGAAATGGAAAAAACTGTCTATATCACTTCTTCGACAATAACGAACAGATTCTCTAAGATTCTGGATCTTCCAGATGAAAGAACCATAATGGTTGAGGATGGAGAGAATGCCAAATCATTTGAAACTTATGAGAGTATTATTTCAACACTCCTGGGCATGGATATCCAGAGAGATCACACCCTCTGCTATATAGGGGGAGGCACCCTTGGAGATATTTCAGGTTTCGTTGCTTCAACGTACATGAGAGGCATAGGACTTGCTGCCATCCCTACCACGTTGCTTTCCATGATAGACAGTTCAATTGGAGGAAAGAATGGGATAAATGTTTCAGGAAAAAAGAACATGGCTGGAACATTCAGGAATCCACGCACCATCCTTGCTGATACTATGTTCATTGAAAATCAGAAAGAGCTGGTAAAAAATGGCCTTCCAGAGGCAATTAAACATGGAATGATACTGAAAGCCCCTCTCATAGAGAAACTGGAAAAATTAAGCATGGATCAGCTGATGTATTCTGCCAATCTGGAAGAATTTATCCTGGAAAACGCAAGAATCAAGGCGGATGTGTGCAACACTGATCCTTTCGATATGAAGAGGTTCAGGAATATTTTGAATTTCGGGCACACTGTGGGGCATGGGATTGAAGCTGCTTCAGGATGGAGTGTTAGCCATGGTGAGGCAGTGATGTCAGGAATGATTTTAGAGGCACTTGCAACTCAAAACATGGGCCTTACTGATCCTGAAGTGCCAGAAAGGCTATTGAAACTGTCGGAGAGATATGGAATAGATATTGGAATAACAAAGAATTTTTATGAAAAAATCATAGAATATATCAAATTCGACAAAAAGATCAACGGAAACAGAATATTTCTTCCTGTAATCAGGGATGTGGGAGTTTCAGAGGTGCTGGAGATGGATTTTAAAAAGTTCATGGATGCGCTGGAAAGCATCCTGGAGGAATGAATGCTTCTGGGTCTTATAGGGAATCCTGTCAGCATGTCATGGAGCGATATGCTGTTCAACACCATATTCAGGCTCGAAGATTCTGACAATCTGTATCTTGCTGCAAACGTGGCCCCTGAATCAGTGCAATCTGTCCTGAACATAAAACTGTGCCCATTTGATGCATTCAACGTGACTGCCCCATACAAGGAGACGGTTCTTCTGAACATTCCAGACAGGATGCCTGCAGTGTGGAAAATTGGTTCCACCAACCTGATTGTCAGGAACAGGGAAAGTTTCATGGCACATAACACAGATTATTACGGATTTCTTAAAACACTTATAAAAAATGATGTCTCCCTGGATGGAAAGGATGTGGCTATCTGCGGAACTGGTGGAGTTGCCAGGACAGTGCTCTATTCTATCCTGACAGAATTTTCTCCGGAAAGTGTCCATATTCTTTCCAGGAATCCGGCATCTGCTGTAAAGAGATATTCAGGCACATCCATGTTTTCAAGCATTAAGGTTCAGGGATATGATGAAAAAAATGACTTTGATGTCATTGTAAACTGCACAAGCCTTGGGATGAAGAGAGATGATTCCTCTCCTGTTGGCAGCGAAAGGTTCAGGAATGGCTCCATTGCCATTGACCTGACCTACCAGAACCCTGTAACAGCCTTCATGAAGAACGCAACTGAGAAAGGAGGGAGGGGCATAAATGGAAGAGATATGTTCTTTGCACAGGCAATGGAAACATACAGAATTGTTTTTGGAAACTATCCGAAAAAGGAAATATTCAGGAAAGCAGAGGAGGCAGTCATATCATGGGCGGAAAAGAGATCATCATAAGGGTGAATTCCGGCATTTCAGTGGTCAGCGCATTCCCCACAGGAAAAGGTGCTGCTGTTGCAACGGATATTCCAATGAAAGCAGTCCTTGAACCCTCCACATCCAGAGATGCATTTGAAGAATTGATTGATCTTATTCATTCACGCCTTGGCGGAAACAGGAACGTGAATTTCAGGATTCTTTCAGAAATTCCACAGAGGCAGGGAATGAAGAGCAGCAGCGCATTGGTAGGAAGCCTGTTGCTTGCTTACTGTAAGTTCAACTCCATAGAATTGAGCAGGGAAGAAACCCTAAGAACAGGATCAGAAATATCAATTGATGCGGGCCTTTCCCACACAGGTGCAACAGATGATCTTGCAGCAAGCATATATGGTGGGCTGTGCATATGCGACAACAACAGGAGAATTCTGGAAAAAAGGCTTGAAGCGAACAGAGAACCCTGTATTGTCATTCCATGTGAACCGGGACAGGGAAGCAATTATTTTGGACAGAATGATTTCTCATGGCTGAAGGCAGTCTATGACAGGATGTGGAAGATGGTGGACAGGAAGACCATGAGCATTATAGCAGTGGCAAACGGGAATTACATGGGCCATATGTCAGGAAACCACATCCAGTACAGCCAGCTGCAGGGCCTTAACTTCAACATCTGCGGCATCAATGGAAGGGGGCCGTCCATGTTTTTATTGTATGATTCCGATCATATCATGCTCAGGGATGCGTCAGAAATGAGAAGAAGAGGGATGAATATTCTTGAAACACACATTACAAACAGAGGTGCTATGATCCATGAGAAAAAATCTTAGAATCGGCTATGATGAAATCCATGGGGCCATCACTCCTCCGCCATCAAAGAGCTACTCCCAGAGATATATTCTGATGGCCTCATTCCTTCCTGGAAAGAAGTTCATCAGGCCAGTGGGCCATTCTGATGATGAGAAAGCAGCACTGGGAATTGCACAGTCCTGCGGAATGAAGGTCAGGCCCCATGAGGATGGTGTATCGATTGAGGGTAAATTCTCCTGTCCTGAAACGCTCAATTGTGGTGAATCCGGAACATCCTTCAGGCTTGTTCATGGATTGCTTTTTGCATCAGGATGCAGAACAACAATCACTGTTCAGGGCAATCTTTCAGGGAGGCCCATGGGGCCCCTTCTGGACGTTCTCCGGGAACATGGTTATGTGTGCAGAAATGATGATGGAATCTACCATGTGGATGCATCAGCAAGGAAAGAGTTAAGCCATGTTTCCATAGATGGGAGCAGCAGTTCCCAGTTCGTGAGTTCAGTCATGCTTGCCATGTCCATAATGAAGGGAAATAGATCCATCACCATGTTGGGAAAGAGGAGTTCCGGGGGATATATCCGGATAACATCCGATGTACTGGAAAATTTAGGAATTAAAGCTGAGATTGATGATGATAAAATTTCCATATATGGCAGTATAGGGCAGATGAATGGCACATACAGGATCGAAAGGGATTACTCTTCATCTGCATTCCTGATAGGTCTGGGTCTTCTCTGTTCCGAAAAGGGCATAACAGTCAGGGACCTCCCATATCATAGCGCACAGCCTGACAGTTCACTTGTGGAAATTCTTGGGAATCTTCTGCACGTGGAAAGGCATGAGAATACTGTTGATATAACTGCATCAAGAAAAGATAGCATTCCACATTTTGAGGTTGATGTAGATAGATGCCCTGATCTTGCCCCGCCTCTTTCCATAATTG
>JAKAYK010000039.1 GCA_021826765.1 Thermoplasmata archaeon
AATTCCATTGTTCATGTCCTTGATGATCTCCTTGACAATTACGAGGATATTTCTGACCTTATCCTTAACACAATGCTTTCGGTATCCAAATGATGATTCAAATTATTTCCATAATAATTATTCTTCTTCTTGCAATGATTGTTTCAGGGAACAATCTTTCTGCATCTGTGGGCACCATTCTCGGCTCAAGGATAGTGAAGAACTGGGTGGGCCTCCTGATAGGTGCAGGCGGATTCTCTTCCGGACTCCTGCTTGAGGGTGGATTCCTTGCCAATTCCATTTATCGTATAATGCCTGCAGACAGCACATTCATTCTTCTAAATGTGTCAATTTCATTTGTCATATTCATATTCGCAACCTATTACAGAATCCCCCTATCCCTCACCATGGCTATTGTTGGAGTTGCAATTGGGATTTCTCTGAGAACAGGTTACAGCATGGATACTCTGTATACCATGACTGTCCTGACCGCATGGATTCTTGCACCCATCCTTTCGATCGCCATATCCTTCTACATGAATATGAGAATGAACAGGATGAAGGTAAACAATGTGTGGAAGGTTACAGGCACCTACAAGATATTGCTCATCATCATTTCATTCCTCACTGCATTCACTCTTGGTGCGAACACATTCGGGCTCCTCTATTCTCTTGCACCGCACTCCTACCTGATGCTTGCCCTCATGGTGTTTTTCATATTTATCGGGTCCACATTCCTGAGTGGTGGTGTCATTAAAAGAGTTTCACAGGATGTCTACAGCATGAGATACCTGAATGCATTCGTCTCCCTTTTTGTCTCATCCGTGCTTGTTGAAGGGGCCACATTCTTCTCCATTCCCCTTTCCAATACCCAGACACTTACTTCAAGTGTCTTTGGCTCGGGCCTGTCCTATAGAACTAAACTCATGTTCCCAAAGGCTTTCCTGGTTGTTGTGTTGATGTGGATCGCATCTCCTCTCATAGGAATGGCTGCAGGATTCATCATAGCATGACGATTGTGAATACTCATTCAAATTTACCCATCTTCGGCCATTGAAAAGTATCCAGAAAAGGCCATTGAATTTTTCACAAACACCTTGACAGATCTTCGCAAAATGGTTTGCGATTCAGCCATAAATTTCCATTCTCCAAATTTGGCAGAAATCCATTCATGCTCTTTTGATATTATATCTGGCACTGCACGCCTCATGGATCATGAAATCCTTGAAGCGTTTGGCTCATCCCACGCATCGTTGTGAGAAAGCCAGTTCAAATCATATCTATGAGAAATTCGGTGTTAAGGGTGGCGAAAACGGAATTTTTTATGGTGAGTTCCTTATAGAGAAGCACATGAATAGTTCAGAAATCATAGAGCGTTGTTTTGTATATCTTTTCATAATGCCTGTAATAAAAGTTGTTGAATGATTTCTGGGTGCCAAGATTCTTTCCCCTGAGTCTCAGCTTGTTGCCCTTTGTCTCTATTATTCCGGCACTTATTGCCTCGTCCACTGTTCTGTTAATGGAACCATAAACGTCCTCTGGATTCATTCCAAAAGAAAATTTTCTAGCATGATCATAGAAGGAATTTATGAACTCTTCCCTGTCATATGATTCGCCCGTCCCGGACACTGACTTCATCATCAGGTATTTTCCATACATAGGCATCCCTTCATAATATGGGAAGGGGTACAACACAAGCATGTTTTCAAGCAAGGATTTATCATTTAATTTTCTCAGTTCTGCACCATTCACAACTGACAATACTTCAGAATGTGGTATGAGTTCGACCGTATGCACATTTCTGAAATAGCATATAATAGTAGGATTGTGCGTTCCTGGGGCAATTTTCAGGTTTTCCCTGTCCGCGAAACCAACCCATGTTTCGGATATCCCGTTAATATCTACGGTCCTTACTGTGAAAGAATCTTCCCTGAATTCGGCATCCTTCACGGTGATCTTCCTTTCCCTTTCTATATTGAAGTATGAATACAGCATTGAGGCTAGAAAATGGGTTCTTGACATTGTGTTCTGGGCCCTGATGTATTTCTCATACATTTTATCATTAACCAATGTAGATGCCTCCTGAACTTTCCATGATTTCTGCTGTTTCAATGAGTGTGTTGATATCGGTGGTTGGAAGCGAGAGGATATATCCAACATCTCCTGTAAAATATACATTTATGATGTTCCTCCTGCTGTGTGCCCAGAAGGTTATGGATAAGTTTTTACCGACTCCACTCCTGATCATGTTCATCCTTTTCCTCCCAATCCTCTCCTTAAACATGCGTATTGTGTCATTGTTGACACCATATTTTATCATGTTGTGTGAGATCGTGCCTTCTGTCCCGTATGAATCAGAATTCAGGAATTTTTCAAGGCTTCCTATGATCTCCATTGTATATTTTGCCAGCGTGTTTCCCATTACAGAAACAAGCGACTTCTGGTTCGACCATATCTGGGATTGGGAATTTACTCCAAAAATTTCGCCTTCCCTTATGAAAATGCACTGGGAGAATTGATATCCATTTTCCAGGAGAGACACCACATTGTTGAAACTCAACTCCACCTGTTCACAGTTGTTCATCCTGAAATATTCGTCCCTTGATTTCTGCATGCTGATGGATGTTATCCTGAAACCGGTTTCCTCCATGTCTGAAAGCAGTTTTCTGAAGGCTGCCTGTGGAAGTTTGAGATATGGTGTACTCAGTTTTCCCGATCTGTTTGTTCTCAAGGGTGAAAGAATATTGAGCTGGCCCTGAAATGGTATGGTGATATAATTATCGAATTCATGTGGAAGGGGCCCATAGATGAATTTCAGTATATAATGTCCTCCTTCCTTTTTGACATTGCTTTCAAGGATTTCCTCTATGTTCTGCCAGATCAATGATAGATCAGCTTAACATGGTATATATGAATTTCCTAGCAGAAAACACTGCATTTCCCGTAAGAACAATGTCTGACAAACGTAGAATAAAAAATTAATATAATATAGTTATCTCACTTCGTTGAATTTGATCGTTTTCCTGGAATTTTTCACTTATTCCTTCACTGCACTATTTGCCATTATGAATCCAATTGGGGCCATTCCCACCTTAATCTCACTGACTGGAGACTACAGCATGGAAGAGAGGCATCATGTCATAAAGACCAGTATCCTGATGGCAGGCGGAATGGTGTTCGGTTTTGTGGTTGTGGGACTCTATATCTTCAACATTCTTGGGATAAATATTGACGATTTCAAGGTCGCAGGAGGTTTTCTGCTTTTCAAGGTTGCCTTTGATATGCTTCAGGGCAAAACATCCAACACCAAACTTACGAAGTCAGAGGCGGATGAATATGTGGAGAGGAATGCCATAGGCGTTACTCCCATTGGTACACCGCTTCTTGCAGGCCCCGGTTCCATAACGACAGCCATACTTGTAAACTCAAAGGCCACCGATCTGTCCCTGAAGCTTTCAATGTTCATTGGATTCCTGCTTGTGATAGTCGTGAGCTACATATTGCTGATGTTCTCATTCCCCATTTCAAAAAGAATGGGAAAAACTGGAACCATGGTTGTTTCAAGAATAATGGGCCTTCTGCTTGCTTCTATAGCCATAGAACTGATCACTTCCGGAATAATCAGCATCGTGATTGCAGCAGGATTCTGAACCCTGCTTCTCAATTCTCCTTCTCGATTCTGTGTATTATTTCCAGGAATTCAAGTGTACTGTACTGCCCCTCTGCAACAGTTTTTTCGTAATAGGTGTATGCGAAATCGCTCACGGTGATTGCACTTGCAACCCTCAACTCCCGGTTTTTTCCCATGGGGATGAGGGCCACAGGTATATCCAACCTCAATCCCTCAAGGAAATTGCATATGCGGGAAAACTGTAGTGTGTTGAAGGGGCATGCTATCTTGAGGGCCCCTGGTTTCATGCCCATGATCTTCCCGATCCTTCCCTCTGCCTCAGTATGGTTGGAGAAGTGGCTTGACACGATTGCCCTGTCCCAATGATCTTCCTTCAGTGTTCCTGCATGATTCATATCAATATCCATGATCAGATTCTCATATTCCATAGATATCCTGTAAAAATTCTGAATTGCATCCTTTGAGGTTGAGCGGTATGTGAATATTCCGTAGCCACCACCTTCAGTGAAGGCATCCAGATATTTCCTGATGCCATATTCATCCATTTTCCCTGAAAGATCGGGCCTGAATTCCGGTATAAAACCTCTTTCCTTCATCGCAACTGCTATACTGGCTGCCTGATCTGTGGATGTTGGAACCACAGAACTGATTATGAATGGTTTCCATGAATTCTTCCTGAGATTCATGATCTTGAAACATACCATAACCCCTTAGCCAGAAAGCATAAAAATATTTTTGTGAAGCGTATTACTTTACTATGTTCAAGATAACCATTGCATCTTCCCCACAGAGAGTCCTTGACACAAACCTTGAGAGAAGCCTTGCGTACTTCCTTTCCGACATAGGTTACATACCAAGAATGAACCCTGACACAGATATGGAAACCATAAGGAGATCCGCCGGATTCAGGCTTTTCATGGAGTGTTTTCTCAGGGAGCCTGAAAAATACTGGGAAGTGGAGGAGATAATGGCCCATCTTGCCATATCAAGAACAACACTGTACAGGCACCTGAACAAGTTGAAGTCCATGGATATACTGGAAGATTCCCATGGCGGAAGAAGCAAAAACTACAGGCTGAGAGGCGGGAATCTTGATGCTGCATGGTCATGGGTAGAGATAAATGTGAAGATGACCCTTGAAAGCTACAGGAAAACCGTAGAACATGTCTGGAAAGAGGCATCCAAACTCAACCCCTGAATTTTCTTCGTTTTTACAAGTTTCTAAAAAATAGTAAAACGTTATTAAAAAGTAATGAATGAGGAAATGTTGAAAATAACAGAGGCTAGAATATTAGCATTTCTGGAGGCACTGAGCAAGATGGATATGGTTGAAATCAAAAAAGGTGGAAAATACAAGGTCATTTCAAACAGTGGAACAGATGAGCCCATGATAACTGATGGAGAATTTTTTGGTTATACGATTCTGGGTGAAGAGGGAGCACTTGTTTTCAAGATTGGTGGCGACAATCCTGGTCTGAGACTTATACCTGTCTCGAATCTTATTGCCATAGAGTTTGGCATCGATGAAATAGTCACAGAGAAGAAGAATTCCAAACCAAAAGAAACTGTAAACTACATAAGCTGAGCTTTTCTGAAAATGCTGTAGGTGGGCCCCTCACTGCTGAGGACACTTTTCATGAAAACTATTTCCTTAACGGGGGCCAGTGGAATATTAACATATTCATACATATTTTCCAGATCAGAAACATATACTGGAGTCCTGAATCTGCATATGGTTAAATGTGGCTTGAAATTTTTCCCGTTCCATCTGTATCTGCCATCCTGGTAAAGTTCCTGATTCATGTTTAGAATTTTGTTTGCATCAACCGGCATCACCAGAACTCTTGCCTTCTTTCCTTCAGGAAAATGACTGAGTCCCATTATGGAAAGAGTCGAGTTCATGAAAGCTTTCATATTCAGCCTGTCCCAGATATCTGCAGCCATATCCTCCGAGATATCTTCCCAGAATTCTATTGTAATGTGCATATCTTCAGATCTGGTAATTTTCGCATTTTTCCCGTATTTTTCCTCTACAGTTCTCATTATATCCTTCACAACAGGATCTGGCCTGTATGGGATTGCTAAGAAGCAACGCATGAGTGTGTATTGGGAGGGAGCATAAATCACTGATCCTGTCCTATCCTTAGCATATTTATACTGTTTCACTCTTACTTTATCATGGTTAATGTGCCGGATGGCCTCATGTATGCAAAAACCCATGAATGGGTCAGGATTGAGAATGGAATTGCCATTGTTGGAATCAGTGATTTTGCCCAGCAACAACTCACTGACATAGTTTATGTCGATATGCCAAAACAGGGTAAAAAAGTGAAGAATGGAGAAACCCTGCTCTCCATAGAATCAGTGAAATCAGCTGAAGATGTGTTCTCACCTGTTACTGGAGTTGTGGAAAGCGTGAATACAGATCTTGATATGAAACCTGAACTCATAAACAGTGATCCCTATGGTTCCTGGATTGTAAGGGTTAAGCTTGATTCCGAACCCTCTGGACTCATGAATGCCGGGGAGTACAGGAAGTTTATCGGTGAGCAATGAGCCATAACGCAGATAATTTCTATTTCAGAGCCAAGGAGAAGGGCTACAGGAGCAGGGCTGCATTCAAGCTATTGGAAATGCACAAGAAGTATGGCTTCATGAGGGAGAATCTCACTATTCTCGAGATAGGATCATCTCCCGGTGGATGGACAGATATCATAATGGATTGGAAACCTGCAAAATTGATATGTGTAGATATAGCAGGGCATAACTCCTCTGAAGATCCAGTGGAGATCAAGGGCGATATAAGGAATGACTTTACATGGGAGAAGATTTCCGGCTATCTTGGGAACACCCCGATTGATCTCATACTTTCAGATGCCATGGCCCATACATCGGGCCAGCACCACAGGGATCATGGGATGTCCATGGAACTGTGCACATCCATCATGGACAGAATCCCAAGATTCCTCAAGCCAGGAGGCGCCGTGGTGATGAAACAATTTCAGGGAGATATGACAGAGAGTTTCATCAAAAAATATTCAGGCAGCTTCAGGAAAGCGTTCAGAACGAAGCCTCCAGCATCAAGGCTGCATAGCAGTGAAATTTACATAATATTCTCAGGATTCCACCTCTGAATTCACTATATTTTCAAGATGATTCTTCATCTCATATTCTATCACTGCAAGAATCCTCTCTCCACCATTTTCCTTCAGGAAGGTTGATAGATTCTCTTTTATGGCATTCTGCCTGACCTCCTCCATCTTCCTGATTGATGGATTATCCTCCATCAGTTTTTTCCACTGCATGATGAATGTTTCTGGAGATGACAGGTCAAAAGTATGCCGCATCATTCTCCTCTTCCTTCGTATGTACCTTACCATATCCCAGACCCTAAAATTCTCTTCGTACTTATCTCCAAAGGACTTCTCGTCAAGATCCAGCCCGTAGATGTCCACATCTCTTGCATTGGCATATATGACTGCCTGAGTGAATATGGGTGGAGGCATTTCCACCTCTCCAAATTTTGACAGGATTGTTCCATAAATGACTTCATAATCCCCCATGGGAACAGTGAATGGGTTGTCTATAAATTCCCTGAGGCCCGCAACTTCCTCCGGTGATATGCCAACCAGGATCTTCTGTGGGAGAAACGAATATAGTTCGTCCTTCACAGATGCTCCTTCATAGGCCAGGCCCTTTATTGCAAAAATAACCTCTACATTTTCAGATGGCTTTATGATTTCCATTTCTTATGGCCTTTCCAGTTTTCTTGTTTTCCTTTCGATTGATGATGTAAGCCCGGATTCAAGTATTTCCTTTATGGATACAACAGGGCATCCGGAAATGAAGTCTCTGTCAGTTGATACTGCCGATATGATAAGAGGTGACCTGTCCATTATGTTGCAGATGTTTCTGAGCATCCGAATGTTGTTCGATACCTGATCAGGAAACTCGGAAAGCCCCGTAAGATATATGTTCATATCTTCTGAAGTCGCAACAGCGTCGAAGGGGAACCTGTTGAAGAGTTTCATGGCAAGCCCCACTCCTGCAAGTGCTGACAGAGCACTCAAGAAAAATTCCTTTTTTGTCAAAACATAATCATCTTTGATCTCTCCCCATTCCGAGGTTATTTTCCTCAGGTCCATTGGCTTGCTTATGTTTTCCCTGAGTATTTTTGTGAGTTTGCTGAAAACCTCTATGGTGGTTGAACTGCCTGATTCATAAAGTGAGACGGATCTTCTTGAGAGACCAATACTGTTTGATATGTATCCAATAGAGTATCCTTTGGTGAGCCTTGCATTCTGCATCCTTTCACCATCTATGGGGACATAATACCCACCGGGCCCAGAATACATGCTTGGTTTTATTCCATTCATATAATCCCTGAAGGTTCTTATGTTTAATATGGGCATCTTGTGCCTGAAATATAGCACTCCATCTTCCAGTTCTCCTGCTCCGCTCTTTGCCCCTATGACTATGGCTATGATGTCCATGGACATTGTAAAACGCTGTATCTCTCTTGTTACATCTGTTTTCAGGGTGTCTATGTTATAGACAACCTTGATGAGGTATATTTCATCTTCATTTTTCGCTATAATATCAAATGCAAAGCTGCTTTCGGAATAGAAATCCGAAACGAGAAAATCATTCTCCAAAAATATTTTTGTAATTTCCTTTATGGTGTTGAGTCTGTAGTCTTCCACAGTATATGGATGATTACAAACCATATATTTTAATTTTTTACTTTTAATGCTCTTTTGGATGGCCACTGTTAATTTCATCTTATCATTGCCCCAATGTAGTACTTTATATTCCTGAATAATGTGTATTTAAC
>JAKAYK010000040.1 GCA_021826765.1 Thermoplasmata archaeon
ACCATTGGAGTGAGGTGATGAAATGAAGAAAATTGGAATAATAGGTGGAGGAGCAGGAGGATTGATAACATCTTCCAAGCTCGCAAAAGATCTGTCGGGCGAAATCAAGAAAGGAGACGTTTCCATAACACTTTTTGACAGGAAGAAGCAACAGGAATTCCAGCCAGGTTATCTGGAAGTTGCATTCAGGGGTGAGAAACCGGATAAAATAAGAAGGGAAACCTCGAACCTGATTGCACCCGGTGTCAGGCATGTGATAAGCGACTGCAAGAACGTAGACCTTGATAACAAGATGATGGAAACTGAGGATGGAAAAAAATGGGATTTTGACTATCTTATCATTTCCACCGGCTCATCACCAGATTATGATCAGATTCCAGGACTTAAAAAAGCAAACATGGACTTCCATACAAGTGCTTCAAAGTCAAGCCTGATCTACAGCAGAATAAACAGCATGAGTTCTGGAAAGATAGTTGTGGGTATTGGGGGCCTTCCATATAAATGCCCGCCATCCCCAAATGAATCTGCTTTCATGCTGGATGAGTTCTTCACCAGGAAAAAGATAAGGGATAAGATCAATATCACCTATATCACACCATTCACAAGAGTTTATTCTGCAGAAGCAATAAATAAAGTCATTGAGCCGCTTTACAAAAGCAGGAACATTGATAGCATTACAGCATTCACAACAGATTCAGTAGACCCGGAAAAGAAGGAACTTGTTTCCCTTGAGGGTGAAACCATAAAATATGATCACCTTTTCCTGACACCTCCGCACAAGACTGCAGGCTTTATTCATGGCACGGAGATGGCAGATGAAGATGGCTGGATAAAGACAGACAAGAAGGATTTACACATAACCAAGCATGACAATGCCTTTGCCATAGGAGATACCACCAACATACCTATCTCGAAGGCAGGAGTGGAGGCCCATCTTGAAGGAGTCATAGTTGCAAACAACATCACCTCGGAAATTTCAGGAACTGGGGAAAGGTTCGAATTCACAGGAAGAACACAGTGTTCAATGGAAACCGGATATCATCAGGCAACCTTTGTCATTGGAACATATGATACGCCAGTTCAGGAGATCAATCCTTCAATGAAGAATTACATGGAGAAGAAGGTAATGGAGAAGATTTACTGGTCCTCTTTGGGCGGTCATTATGAGTGGCTATTCAAGTACCATTTCAAGAATGACTACTTCTCGAAAATAAGTTGAACCTGATGCCTGTAGGTAATGTTAAATATAAAAATGAATGAACTGTGCCTGACCAGTTCTTGCATTTTTATTCTCAACATTTTTCTGATGTTCATTTTTTGCAGGATTAGTTTCATTTTATTATTTTTAATATGAATAACAATTATTCCAATTCAACCTGAAGATTTCATTCTAATCCCTGAAGGTGCGAGATCCTGTTCAATATCTTCTGGAAAATCGAATATGCAAATACACAGGATGAAACAAATGTTATGGCGTGCTTATTTGACCAGTCAAGTTCCTTCACCATGTATGTGAGATGCCTGCTTTTGTCTTCCTGAGGGGTGTACTCAGTTCCATTCATGTAACTGAGTATATTGCTTACAATGTTCTTTTTCTCAAATTCCTGTATATATCCTAACCTGCTTCCCACTTCCACCATCCTGATTCCTGATAGATAAGTGGCCTCCACAAGATCCTCCTTGGACATCCACCTTGTTTCGTAGTTCAGAAAGTCGTCCCATGATCTGCCCTTTTCAAGCAGATCATAGAAATCCATGAGATTCTTTGTCTTGATGGTGTAGCCATACCTATCGGGCATCTCATAAAATAGAGATCCAGGATCAAGGAACGGCGTAAGCGGAGATATGAAACCATAGACGGGCATTCTGCTGGTTGTATGTTCCTGGATGAATGTATCCAGAAAGTCTGCGTCTTTCATGACGTCCTCTTTTGTCTGTTTTGGAAGACCGATTGAGAAATAAACGTCGAACTTTCTCGATCCAAATTCTGCAGCAAGATCAACACTCTTAGCAAGTGCTGCATTATCATAATACCTGCCTGTCTCCTCCCGGATTGGCTGGCTGGAAGAATCTGGAGACATTTCACACATGAACTCACTGACATTTCTTGAAAGCGCACTGAAATATTCCCTGTCAGGTGGAGCGAAATATTCTGTGAGGAATGGGAGATCAATACTCCTTTCTTTCATTTCCCTGAATAGTTCACTGTAGTACTTTTCCCCGGCCTGATTCAGGTCTCCAGCGATAAAAACAGGAGATGCTATGGTATCCTGTATAACGCTTATCTCATCGGCCACCCTCTTAGGATCCCTTCTCATGAGCCCTTTGTTATAGTACCTCTTACCATAGGCATAGTTTGAAGCACCGCAGAATCCGCAATTGAACTGGCAACCATGCTGTATAAGCGTCATACCCACAGGATTTGTGATCCAGGAAAGATAGGGTAGATGGCCCCTTATATCATGATATTTTATTGCTGTTTTCAGGAGTATTGAATAATCTATGAAAACGTTTGATGCAGGATCAGTATCATCGGAACGGGAATTCATTCGAATTTTGCCATTGTCCCGATATGCAAGGCTGTTCACTTCCTCCATCGATTTATGAGATTCAAGTGCATCGAGAAGCTGTACCAGGGGCCCCTCCATGAAGTCCCCAGGAAGAATGTAGTCCACCGCATCAATTTTTTTAAGTATCTCCTCAGCAAAATATGAGGCTGAAAAACCACCCATAACAATCTTGCTGTTCGGATGATATTTTTTAATGATTCTGGCCACATTCAAAGAGCCATGAACATGAGGCATCCAGTGCAGATCAATACCGAACAGTTCAGCATCAATATTCCTTATGTATTTCTCCACATCAAACTCAGGGTTGGCAAGCATGTGAACTGCAAGGTTGCATATCCTGCCTGTGTAGCCGTTATTCATTATATGGTTGAGCATGCTCACGAAACCCACAGGATACATTTCAAAAAGAGGTGTTGAAGGAACAACATCGCTGATGGGGCCCTCTTTAAGGTTTCTCTGCCTGAAGTCATAAATGCTTGGCGCATGAACAAAAGCCATGTCTGACTTCATGTACATTGAATCTGTAATACTTAATTAAGGCCATGCATTATTTTTTTGTGATATTTAGTATTCAAAATTCTTCAGGAAACATCGATCCTTATTCAAGAACAGCGTTCCAAATTGCATCTGAAAGTGCTTGATTATTGGTGAATTGAAAAATCAGGATGTGGATTTTCTTTTTTCCAGGGCCTCAACTGATCTTGAAGCTATGGAAAGATTACATGAATCATGCGCGCTACACCATTTAAAGCATTCTTCAGCGTCCTTCTCCTCGTTATAATGAAGGCCGCATATGCCACATTTGTACATGCTTCCCTTCCCTTCTTCCATTTTACCAACGGTTATTAAGTAACTTCCCGTTATAAAGATTTTTGTTCGTACTTCCTGCAATAACTATAACAGGATAAATATTAAAGGTATGAATGGCAAACCTACAGTTACGATCTCAAAGGATTATGTGTTAGAACTTGGAAATATCAGTAATTGTCTGAATATCCAGGCTTTTCCTTTGAGTTGCCTTCTTTCCCCGAAACCATGTATATAATGTTGAAAACATGAGCGGCCACGGAAAAGAGAATGAGGAATAATCCTACAAGGGCCAGCAGCTTAATGAAACTGTTCATATACTGCATATTGAATCCAATGAAAAAGAGTATGACGCCCGCATTCATTGAGAAAAATTCAAAATTGATGCTTCTTTCAGCATAGGCCTTTGACCTGGAGAGACCTGATACGAACATATATGAAAGCCCAAAAATGATCATTGTCACGAATCCAAATAACCAGAGAATGAATATGGAATCTCTTGCGATCAGTATCACTGGGATCATACTTAAAATGAGGGCGATGATACCTGCCAATAAATACAAGAAACTGACTGCAATGAATCTCAATACGTATTTGATGTTTATTGTGCCCTGTTTTCTTTCACCATGGCTGTGCATAATGAGTTATGTATCCTGATCCTAAAAATTTATTCAAAATTTTATTTACAACAACTTTATTGGATTTCTTTCGCTTCTATATAGGAAATCCTGGTTTTATCCCCGTGCTTTCGTTAATCACAGAATTCAATTTTGATTAATATGTGGATCGAACGGGATTTTATTACGGTTTGAGGGAAAATAAGTTAGAATCAAACTCCCCTTTAGAAATTAGTGTGCAGCCGGCCAGCTCGGTCTCACCCATAAGAGAGAAATTTTAAAAAATTAAATGCGTAAATTATAGAGATTGCTTATCTTACATGAACCCTATGCTTGTGATGCTTTTTTGAATGGTCTTCCATTTATCTGATGTGGGTGGGAAGACCCCTTGACCTGGCAAGGGAGTGTCAACCAGCCAATCGTTGCGGTTCGATGAATCCATGCCCATGGGCATAAGGGAGCCCAGCAGCAAGCCCTTTCCGTCAGGAGGGGTAGTTGACTCCATTGTTTCTTCCGCAAAGGGAAAAGAAGCACTCTGTGTTCTCAATTTTGAGCTACTGGAACCTGTGCGGACCATTCAAACTTAACATCCCATATTGTGAAAAAATGCCAAGGATTCATAATGTTTATATCTCATTTCCAGCTACTTAATTGTTACATATAAAACAGGGGAATGTGAAGTATGGGAGGAGAAAACATTTCTCAAAACAAGAATGGGAAAACAGGAATGGATCTTCATGTTTGGTGGCCAGACAGGATTGATCTTGGCATATTACGCCAGAATGCAGAAAAATCCAATCCCATGGACAAAGATTTTGATTACAGGAAGGAATTCCAGAGCCTTGACCTGAAATCAGTTAAGAAAGACATTGGTAATATCATGACAACCTCCCAGGACTGGTGGCCAGCAGATTTTGGAAATTATGGCCCTCTTTTCATAAGGATGGCCTGGCACGCCGCGGGCACATACAGAGTAGGCGACGGGAGAGGAGGGGCAGGTACTGCACAGCAGAGATTTGCACCTGTCAACAGCTGGCCCGACAATATTCTCCTGGACAGAGCGAGGCGACTTTTGTGGCCAGTGAAGCAGAAATATGGCAGGAAGATTTCCTGGGGAGATCTGATGATCCTTGCTGGCAACGTGGCCCTTGAGAACATGGGTTTCAAAACTTTCGGATATGCAGGGGGCAGGGAGGACGTTTACGAACCTGATCAATCAGTTTACTGGGGATCTGAGGGACAGTGGCTCGGAGACAGCCGTTATACAGGGGATAGGGATTTGGAGAAGCCTCTGGCCGCAGTTCAAATGGGCCTCATATATGTGAATCCTGAAGGCCCCAACGGAAAACCCGATCCGGTTGCTGCTGCAAGAGATATCAGGGAAACTTTCTCCAGGATGTCGATGAATGATGAAGAAACAGTAGCTCTTATTGCAGGGGGACACAGTTTCGGCAAAACTCACGGTGCCGGACCCACCTCGCATGTTGGACCGGAACCGGAGGCTGCCCCGATTGAAGACCAGGGGATAGGATGGAAAAGTACTTACAGATCCGGAAAGGGAAATGACACAATCGGAGGTGGACCGGAGGTAATCTGGACATCAACTCCCACCAAATGGAGCAATGATTTCCTTGAAAACCTGTTTGAATTTGAGTGGGAACTTGCAAAGAGCCCTGCAGGAGCATATCAATTTGTTCCTAAGGGAGGGGCAGGCGATAGAGATGTGCCTGATCCCCACGATATCAATAAAAGACGGGCCCCGGCAATGCTGGTGACTGATCTTTCCTTAAGGATGGATCCTGTCTACGAGAAGATATCAAGGAGATTCCTTGAGCACCCTGATGAATTCCAGAAAGCATTTGCCAGAGCTTGGTTTAAACTTACGCACCGTGACCTGGGTCCGCGTTCGAGATATCTTGGAAAAGAAGTCCCCAAGGAGGTTATGATCTGGCAGGACCCAATTCCAGAGGCTAACCATGGGCTGGTGGATCAGAAAGACGTAGAGATGCTGAAGCATTCAGTGATGAAATCCGGACTGAGAATTCGGGAACTTGTCTACACCGCATGGTCATCTGCCTCAACCTTCAGGGGAAGTGACAAGAGAGGTGGTGCAAACGGCTCCAGAATTAGGCTAGAACCCCAGAAAAGTTGGAAATGCAATGAACCGGCCCAGTTGGATAAAGTACTGAAGGTTCTGGAAAGAATAAGAGATGACTTCAATTCAGGGGCGGGTGGTGACAAGAAAATATCTCTTGCTGATCTAATAGTCCTGGCCGGAAATGCTGCGGTTGAAAAAGCTGCCATGGACGCGGGCCACGAGTTAAAAATTCCTTTTTCGCCTGGGAGGACAGATGCTCTGCAGGAACAGACCGATCCAGCATTCGTCGCAAACCTTGAACCCAATGCAGATGGTTTCAGGAACTATAACTCGGGTTCAAGCAAAATAAAGGAGGAATTTCTTCTTGTTGACAGGGCCCAGCTTTTAACCCTGTCTGTGCCTGAAATGACAGTCCTTGTTGGCGGACTTAGAGTACTGGATGCCAATCATGGACACTCTCAGTGTGGTGTTTTAACAGATCGCCCAGAGGTTCTGACTAACGATTTCTTTGTAAATCTGCTTGATATGGGAATCGTCTGGAAACCTAAAGATGAAAAGCAAACTATTTTCGAGGGCTCGGATGCAAAAACAGGCAAGCCCAGATGGAACGCCTCCCGCGTGGATCTTATTTTTGGTTCCCATTCTGAGCTGCGTGCCGTGGCCGAGGTATACGGGAGCAATGATGGGAAGGAAAAATTTGTCAGGGACTTTGCTGCTGCCTGGTCTAAAGTAATGAACCTCGATAGGTTTGACCTTTCCTTCCAAGTTTCTTGATGCAGTTAAATTTCTGTTCGCTTTCATCCTCTTGACAAGTCAAGGGGCCTTCCCGTTCACAAATGATAAAGCCCAAATCCAGAATGGGATGTATTGTATTAAAATTCCATTTATTGTTTCTTCCCCTTCATAATCGTAAGTTATTATTTTGCCTGTCTTCATCCCAAGACCTCTTGCAGCCTCCACAAGAGCAGAGGTTTCGCGAGACCGGGTATTTAGTGCGGACACTTCGTAAGATACCTGTATGATCTCCTTGGTTTTACCTCCAAGAATAAAATCCACTTCTTTACCAGATTTTAGCTTGAGATAGTTTATGCTTTCTGTAGCTTCTTTCTTCCTTGAGAGCTCAATGAAAACTGCGTTTTCCAGGGCCCTTCCCTTATCAATGTCAGAGAAAAGCCGGGAAATGCCAATGTCTATAATATAAGTCTTTGATTGCGTAGATATGCGCTTTCTTACACTCTTTTCATATTTCTCAAGCAGACCCACGAGAAAAACTGATTTAGAGTAATCAAGGAAATTCAACAATGTTACCCTGCTTATCTTCCTCCCAGTACTTCTGAAATAATTAAGCGACTTTACTGAACTGAAATATGATGCGTAGCTACTGGAAAGGATCTTAAGAAAAATATTTAATTCTCCCACTTCTCTGATTCCGTATCTTCTCACTATATCCTTGAAGAAAATTGCATCAAAGTAAGATGAAAGTATCTCCAGTTTTCTTGAAACGCTGGGTGTCATTGCTATTTCTGGAAATGAACCATATTCTAAAAACTCGTTCATTGCCTTAAGAATAGTTCCTTTTTCAATAGAATATTTTTGCAGTTTGTTAATTTTCAGGCCCTTTGCGGCAACATACTCTTTGAAAGAGAATGGATAAACAACGTATGTAAGGCTTCTTCCTGCAAGCGAAGTGGCTATTTCGCTACTTAGCAATTCAGAAGAGGAACCAGTTACTACTAAACGATACTTCCCAGTATCGTATATCTTCCTGACCCATTTATCCCAGTTCTCAACAATCTGTATTTCGTCAAGAAAAACGTATATCGTCTCATCTGGATTGAACAGTTCCTTATGCGCAATGAGAAGACCATCAAGATCAGAGGCTGTTATTCCAACGAGTCTCTCGTTCTCAAAATTGACATAAAGAATATTATCCTTCTTAACACCTTTTTGTAAAAGTTCATTCATGCACTGAAACATCACATAGGTTTTTCCAGAGCGTCTTGATCCAGCAATTGCTGTTATCTTATTTGATTCCAGATCAATTTTTATATCACGTTCTATAAGATCCGATATTTTGTGATCGCCCCAGAGTGTTAAAACGTACTTGAAATCTTCAACCGTTACCATTATTGTATATTATACTGTACATATTCTTATAGTTTATGTTTACTATAGAGGATTCCTAATAACCTCCCAAAAAACATCGTAACATTTATTCATGAAACACGCATGTTACTGTATGAGTGGCCTGTTTGATCATGCATTAAGAGAGAAATACAACTCAATGAAGATAAATGATCCATTAGTATTCATCAAGAATGCCATAGACTG
>JAKAYK010000041.1 GCA_021826765.1 Thermoplasmata archaeon
TCTGCATGATCTTGTAAAGATTCTTGAAACACACGAGAAATTACCTGCAGATGAACTGAAAGCATGGGTTGAATCAATTAAAATCTAAGACTTTTTTGACGCCATATAAGTGTGTGGTCATGACTATCAATTTATACTTTCGAATCATTTTCCTACATGCGAAGTACCAGATTTTTCTTCCACCCGACTGCACCTCCAACAGGAAGTTCGGTGAAAATCAGGACATTTACAGATGGGAAAAATACAGGTGTTTCAGAAATTATCGGTGGTGTTAGATACGGTATCGAAGAGATGACCTGTGAAAGATCATTCATATCGGAGTTGTTCCAGAAAGCTGATTTACCAGATTATGCAGAATCATGTGGCAGAGAAATGATCAGGCAGAAGAGGGGAAGCATCTCCATAATGGCCATAATCAACATGACTCCTGATTCATTTTATTCAGGCTCCAGAAAGAGCAGCATAGATGATATATTGAAGATCATCAATACGAATCCAGAGTATATAGATATAGGCGGAGAGAGCACAAGGCCCGGATCTACAGAGGTCACTCCCGAAGAGGAGATCAGGAGATTATCAGGCAATGTTGAATTCATAAGGGATAACTATAAGGGAAAACTCTCCCTGGACACCAGGCACATTGAAACTGCAAAAAATTTTGTGGATAATGTTGACATAATAAATGATGTATCAGGATTGAGCAATACCGAACTTGCTGCCTTATCAGAGGAACATGGAAGGGAATATGTACTGATGCATACAGTAGGAACCCCTCAGACAATGGAAAATTACACACATTACAGCAACCTTTTTGGGGAGATGTCCATGTTCTATTTCCAGAAGCTGAAAATACTGTCAGAACTTGGTATGAAACCTGGCAGGATAATTCTCGATCCGGGACTTGGCTTTGCAAAAGACAGTAATTCCAATCTAGAAATTATGAAGAATCCATGGGTACTGAATTTTGGTTTCAGAAGAGTATTTGGGCACTCAAGGAAAAGGTTCCTGGGTTCAGTATCAGGTTCATCTGCAGATAAAAGGCTTCCAGAGACCCTGGCAGGTACAATATCGCTCTATATGAATGGAGTAGAGATAATAAGGGTTCATGATGCAGAAGAAAATATGTCCGCCATCAAGACTTTTTCACTGTTTGGCGGTTTTAGTACATTCTGAACATATGCCCTTCAGGAGTATAGTTGAGTTTGTTATGATTCCCCTGACATTGTTGAGAATTGGTTCAACACTGCCTGAGATTTCATAGTCTTCTATACTTCCGCAGGAAAGGCATTGAAAATTTATATGTGGGTCAGTTCTTGACTCATAAAGTGCCTTTCCATCAAGCTCAATGAAGTTTATAATTCCCTTGTCCGAGAGTGCTTTCAGTATGTTGTATACTGTGGCAGCAGGTATATTGGGCGCTATGCTCTTCACATGCTCGTGTATATCCTCAGCAGAAAGATGGGCCCCTGGGTTTTCCATGATGTATTTCAGAAGCATAACTCTCTGCGGAGTTACTTTCATCCCGGAGCCTTTAAGTGTTTGCTCCACTGTTTCCATAGATACTCATATTTTAATTATTATTAAGCATTTCCTAATTATAGGTGCGAATTTGATAGAAAGACTAAAAGGTTTCAGGGACTTTTATCCTGAGGATATGATAGTAAGGGAGCAAATATTCAGTACTATGAGAAGGAGTGCCAAATTGTTTGGTTTCATGCCAATCGATTACCCAAGTCTCGAATCCATGGAACTATTCAGGACAAAGTCAGGCGAGGAGCTTCTATCACAGACATACAGTTTCACAGATAGGGGAAAGAGGGAAGTGACTTTGATACCGGAGGCAACACCTTCAACAGTAAGGTTGCTTGGCGCAAAAAAGAACATCCCCAAACCAGTGAAATGGTACTGCATTCCAAAACTTTGGAGATACGAGGAGCCCCAGTCAGGAAGAACAAGGGAGCACAGCCAGTTCAATGCTGATATATTTGGTGATGCAAGCCCAATTGCAGATGCGGAGATCATCGGACTTGCATGTGAAACACTGAATAGCCTCGGATTGAAAGGGTCATTCGAGGTTAGGATTAATCACAGGCAGATCATGGAAAGAATACTCAATTCCATGGGAACAAGAAACATTACAGAAGGGCTGAACATAATCGATCGATTCAGGAAGGAAACCAGGGAAAGGATGATTGAAAATCTTGCTGGCAATTTGGGGTCGAAGGAAAATGCAGAAATTCTTATGAGTTTCATCTCTGAAAAAGTTCCAGCTTCAGGTGCTGATGATAGGATAAGGGAATTCTTTCCTAACATCCACTCTGAGAAGTTCTCAGAGAACATGAGTGAAACAGTCTCTGCACTTGAGTCATGGGATTACAGCGATATAGTATTTGATCCAGCCACCGTCAGGGGCCTAACCTACTATACCGGAATAGTGTTTGAGGGATTTGACAGGGAAGGAAGGTACAGATCCATATTTGGAGGAGGGAGATATGACAATCTCTCCACACTTATAACGGGCCAGGAGATGACAGCAGTTGGATTTGGTATGGGTGACGCTGTTCTTGAGAACCTCCTCAGGGAAAAAAACCTTTGGAAAATTGAAACTGGCCCTAACAGGTATGTAATCATCACCATAGCGGATGAAGCACAGAAATTCTCGCTGAAGCTTGCCGGATATCTCAGGGCAAGGGGAATCGAAGCTGCCACCAGCAATACTCATAAGAATCTTTCAAATTCCCTCAGAAGCGCCACGGCTAACTGGTACACTCATGCCATAATCATAGGGAAAAAAGAGATGGAATCAGGAAAGGCAACTGTCAGGAATCTTTCTACAGGGGAGCAGAAAGAAATGGATACTGCGGACATAAATTGAGGAACTGGACAGCTCCTTTCAGTTTTTCTACGATGAACAGGTTGGTAATTATTCCATGCATATATTTTGTGTTCATTACTTATTATCAACAATGTTAAAATAAATAGTAGTGTACTGAAAAATTTATAAATCAATAATATATCGGTCTACGGTGAAGTTATGTCTGTAGCGTTCGTCCTCGTTGGAACCGTACCAGGAAAAGAGACAGAAGTCTACAATAAGATTTCCAAGATTAATTATGTTGTTGAAATTCATCCACTCTTTGGTGAATATGATCTCATAGTGAAAATAGATGCTGGAGACTTCAGCGAACTCGGAAAAATTGTTGTGGAACAAATAAGGAAAATTGATGGAGTTATAGACACAAAAACCTTAACTTCTACAAAGTTGTGATTAAAAATGTCAAATGTAACTGTACCTTGGTACCCTGGATGGAACATGGATATCTTCTTCCTGACCATTCTGGGCATAATTGCTCTGTCACTGCTTGTTTTTGGAATACTAACTGCATATTTCGGAAAAGGAAAGGCAAGGGGAGTCGGCGCCGGAATGATTGTGGGAGCAGTATTGATCGGTTTCATTACGTATTATCTCTCAGATTTCTATTTCCATGACAGCCTAATAGAAGAAGTCATATTGGGTGCACTTTTCTATCTGATAGCTGCCATAATCGGCTTGGTTATAGGATTGCTTATATTCCTCGCTGCCATAATGAAAACCTGAACATATGGCGTCAAAACTTTTTGATGAAATAACCGGAAACCTGAAAAGAGATCTCAAGGGGAAGGCCATTATGGCCTGCTCTGGGGGGACAGACAGTTCGGTTCTTGCCGTGATAAGCAAGATGGTGGCCGGAGACAATGTCCACACTGTTTTCATAGATACTGGGCTTATAAGATTTGGAGAAAGGGAGAGGGTCCAGAAAATGTTTGACAGGTTTGAGATCAGTGGGAAGATAATAGATGCTTCTGATATATTCCTGAAGAATCTTGAGAACGTAACAGATCCTGAAAGAAAGAGAAAAATTATCGGGGAGACTTTCATCAGGGTATTTGAAGAAGAAGCCAAATTGTCAAACGCGGAATATCTTCTGCAGGGTACCATTGCACCTGACTGGATAGAGAGTGGGGGACAAAACAGGGATGTTATCAAGAGCCATCACAATGTAGGAGGTCTTCCTGAAAAAATGAACCTGAAACTTGTAGAGCCGCTGAAAGATCTATACAAAGATGAGGTCAGACAGCTCAGTGCAGAAGTTGGTCTTGATCAGTATCTTCAGCCATTTCCGGGACCCGGGCTTGCTGTAAGGATATTAGGTGAAATCACCAGGGAAAGGCTTGAAATTCTGAAGAAAGCCACAAGGATAGTGGAAGAATCCATTGAAATGTCAATGGAAAGCAGAAACAGACCATGGCAGTATTTTGCCGTGTTCCTTCCCTTAAGGACGACAGGTGTGCATGGCGACAAGAGATCTTATGGGACAACCATAGCAATAAGATGCGTGGACACCTCAGATGCAATGTCTGCAACTTTCTCAAGACCTGACTGGGAATTGCTTGAAGACATATCTACGAAGATAACTAACGAGATACCGGAAGTGAACAGGGTAGTATATGATATCACAAATAAACCACCGGGAACAATAGAGTGGGAATAAGTGAAATGAATATATATGTAAAAAGAATAAACCCAAACCTTTCATGACAAGTGAGATGAACCAAATGGAAAATGAACTACTTATATCAGAAGAAGAATACCAGAAGTCCGGTGTACACATAGGGACACAGGTCAAGACCCATGACATGGTGAAGTACATATTCAAGATAAGGAATGATGGTCTCTATCTGCTGGATGTCAACATTACGGACAGGATGTTGAGAACAGCAGGAAAGATGCTGTCAAGAATTCCTCCTGAACAGATTCTCGTGGTTGCACAGAGACAGTATGCTCTCAGGCCCGTGACAAAATTCTCGGAAATCACCGGTACCAAATCCATAGTCGGCAGATTCATACCCGGAACACTGACTAACCATCAGCTCCCTTCATACACAGAATCAAAGGCCATAATTGTAACAGATCCTCTTGCAGATACGCAGGTCATGAAGGAGGCAAAGAATGTGGGAGTCCCCATCATTGCTTTCTGTGACGCAAACAACAAGACGGATTTTGTTGATTTGGTAATTCCAAGCAACAACAAGGGAAGAAGGTCTCTGGCTCTTGTATACTGGCTTCTTGCAAGAGAAATAGCAAAAAACAAGGGAATAGTATCAGATTACGAGAATTTCAAATACACAGTGGATGATTTCGAATCCCAGATCTGATCACTCAGATATTTCTTATATTTTTTACCCTTTTTATTTCCACAGTCTCAACATTTTTTTCATGAATGGATGCAAAAACCATTTTTTTCCTGACTGAAGCGGCAACCCTGACTGCCCTGCTTATTTCATACCATTCCACATCTCCCGTCATCACATGGACAAGGAACTGTGCATGATCATCCACTGATCCTTCATAGGCCCTGAAGTTGCATCCATATTTGAATCCTGTCTTGACTATGAATCCATTCCTTATGAGGTGATAGAAAACTTTTGTTGGGGTGTCTTCACTTTTTCCTGATTCCAGAATTGGCTTCTCCTGTTCTGAAAGTATACGTATGTCACCGATGACATCGCCGATCCACGCAGGAACATCTGAAATTCCAGTCACACCACGGTTACCAAGTTCAGAAAACTCATACTCTGTCCACTGGAACGAGTTATCTCCCTTCATGTGAGCAATCTCAATCTTGTAGTATGTTATATCGCCATCATCATCCACTGAGGCAATGATGGTATGATCCATCTCTACTAGATCTTTGAATGAAATCCTGTGGTTTTCCCTTATGGGCATGATCCTCTTCCTCTGAGTGGATTTCTCCTTCTTACCTGTGAGATACAATATATTTCCGGAAACGGTGATCCTGCCTCCCCCGTTCTTCAGGTCATGATAAACCTTCATCATTGGAATATCATCCGGTGTCATGAGTTTCAAAAAAAGTTCCTTCTGGTCAGGTATTTCACCATTCTGCATCACAACCCTGTGTTTCATAATAAGATACATGATCTCAAATTTATTTACAGACAGAATCCTTCCATCAAGTTTGCCCATTGAATACCTGTTGTGAATGTATGATGCACTCTTCTCCTCCGATATGGGAAAAACCATGTTCTCAAACACTACGTCATGTTCCTCAATTTCGTTTTTCATTTTTCTTTTCCATTAATTTTATGGCAATATCTTTTATCATATTGGATATGGTATCGGACATCCTTGAGGATATCATGTAAATGGATGCATCCATTGTCTTGGACAGAGGTTCAAGATCTTCCTGCCATGTGATCGCTTCATATTTCCTGTCTATCTTGTTTGCTGCGATGAAAATAGGAGGTTTTTTCTCCAATCCTCTTACGAATTTGGCAAACCTGTTAACTTCTGAAATGTTCAGGGATTGTGTAACATCAAAGACAAGTATGATTCCGCTGGAACCTGCGATAAGTTTAGCATCTCCATCCATGCTGTCTATTTCCTGGAATATAAATTCAAAATCAAGAGTGCTTCCGTTATATGGCACTTTAATTTTTTTTGTAAGGAGACCCCTCATGGTGGTCCCACTGGCATCTGTATCGAATACAATTCTTGAAATAATTGAACTTTTGCCGGTTCCTGGGGTCCCTATGAGACTCAGTTTCCATATGCGCCGGCTTGTCATAGGAGTTCATTTTCTACTTAATTATAACTGTTTTTGTTTGGGCACTGTGACAATCATGCTGAATCCGGAATCTATCATTTCCGTGGTGATTTTTGAAAAATTCAGGAAATATCTGATTGTCATTGCATAACTTTATTTTTTTGTCTGGAATTTAGGTATCATGGCATTTAAGTTTTCAGACGCAGTTTCTGGTATGAAGCCATCAGAAATTAGGGAGATGAACAAGATTGCAACAACTCCGGGCATGATTTCACTTGGTGGAGGAATGCCTGGCCCTGAATCCTTTCCAAAAAAGGAACTTACAGAAATTATGGTATATGTTATGGAAAATTATGGCGATATGGCCATGCAATATGGGAACACCCTTGGAATAAGTTCAGCCATAAATGCAATTTCTGGAATGCTTGGCAAGACCGAAGGCTTCACACCCGATCCGACCCAGATTATAGTGAATTCTGGATCACAGCAGGGCCTTTACGAACTGGGCACGGTGCTTGCCAACCCGGGAGACACAATCATAACAGAGGAACCCACCTATGTGGGGGCAATTTCCGCATTCTCCGGAAACAGGCTCAGGATGGAAGGGGTTGAGATGGACAGCAATGGAATGATTGTGGAAAAACTGGAGCAGACCTTAAAGAAACTCATTTCTGAACACAGGGCCCCCAGATTCATATACACGATTCCGACTTTCCAGAATCCCACAGGTTACACTATGAACGAGGAGAGAAGGAAGCATCTTCTTGAAATTGCATCAGGATACGATATACCTGTGGTTGAGGACAATCCCTACGGAAAATTGAGGTATTATGGGAATGACGTGAAAACAATGAGGTCCATGAAAGGAGGCGAGAATGTGATCTATCTAGGCACATTCTCAAAGGTGATGACTCCCGGTCTCAGGCTTGGCTATACGGTGGCCCCTGAGGAGGTCATGGAAAAATTCAATCTCATAAAGCAGGCACTTGATCTTGCGACGAACTCATTCTCACAGTTTGTTGCATATGAATACATAAGGAGAGGCATAATCTACACACAGATAGAGGAGAACAAGCGTATATACAGGAAGAAGAGAGATGCCATGGTGACTGCCCTCAGGGAAAACTTTGAGGGAAAGGGAGAATGGTCGGAACCTGAGGGAGGAATGTTCTCATGGCTGACCCTCAAGAGTGGTGCAGACACAAGGGCAATGAAGGACAAAGCCATAAAGAATGGTGTTGCATACGTCAGCGGGCAAGCTTTCAGCACAAATGGAAGCCAGAAATCAAGCATGAGGCTCAACTTCACATTTGGATCTGTTGATCAGATCACAGAAGGGGTAAGAAGAATAGGAAAGATAGTAGAGGAATGAATGGGAGGAAAGTTCTGTATTGTTGCAGGCTCCTTTGGATTTTTTCACAGGGGCCATGAAAAACTTCTCGATGAAGCTATAAGAACAGGATTGAAGATAATTGTCGGGTTAACTTCAGACCAGTACACTTCCAGGACAAAGAGGTACCAGATTCCACCCTATACGGAGAGGGAAGAGGGTATCCGACAGTATCTCTCTTCAAAAGGTGCGGATTTTACCATAATGGAACTGGGAAACACAATGGGGGATGCACCTTTCAATGCAGAATACGGTGCAGTTGTCGCTTCCCGGGAAACTGAGAAAAATGTCCTGG
>JAKAYK010000003.1 GCA_021826765.1 Thermoplasmata archaeon
TTCCTTACATTTCGGTTATTGCTGGAATTGCAGCTGGGGCTTTCATGTTTCTCCTTGCATCCATAATAATTATAATTTTCAACAATTATCTTGGGTTGAGGAATGTATCATTCGCTTCATTCATACCTATGATACTCACTTACCTGTTCGGATTCACGCAATTCAACGTAGGACTCCCTTCTTATATTATATATGGAAGCCCTTTTACGGACATTTCTGATATCTTTGTATGGAGTTATTTCGGTCATCGGATTCCATTAAATATGCTCAAGCCTATAGGCAGTGGAAATCAGATCAACCCGGAAATTCAGATAATGATTCTTGCAACGTGGATAATAATCCTCATGATGTGCTCGTTTTTTCTTATCAGGAGAATAGAGCCTAAATCCATAGAAGAGGGAAGGCAGATATGAATCACGGTCTGTCTGAAAGAGATATTGCCGATTTAACCGGAGTTGCAAAAAAAGGCCTTCAGTTTGATTTCTATATTTTCAGGAAGGCATATGGAACGTACTACGCAATATGGGCAACAGCAATATTATTATTTGTATATCTTCCATTTTTGACATATTTTCCTTCAATTTCCCAATTTATTCCATATGTCTTCTTTAGTGTATATCTCACCGTATTTATTCTGGCCATGTGGGTAACCAGGAAGGTTTTCCGAAACGCAACTGAGATAATAGGTTTCAAATCAATTTTTAATGAAAAACGAAGAAATTCATTGGAAATGAGGTTTTTGGGCATATTATCAATATTCATGTTCGTAGTGCTTATAATCATCATTTCCTTCTATGGAATAACTAATTTATTTACCTTCTTAATATTTTATGGCGTTGTAATAATTATTTCCCTGCATCAATTGAAGAATCTCAGATTAACATTTGGGAATATACCCATTGAAGGGACAATCTCACTGATTTCATATCTTTTGAGCATTGTTCTTTCTCTTTCCAGTGTTATCGTTGGAAAATCCCAGCTGGATTTTTCCCTCTCCTGGCTTCCTGCAATATTCGGATGGTACTTCTCAGCACTCTATTCAAGATACTCAAGCAAAAAATTCCTGGAGGAATTCAATGTCTGAGCAGGGAGAAAATCTCAACGATTCCTTAAAATCAGATCCTATTGTATCTAATAATGCTGATGACTTAAATAGTATCATATTGGAGCTTTCAGAGCAACTCCAGGAACCTCTGCTAAAATCGTCTATAAGACTAATAATTTTGATTTCACTGGTACATAACAGGCAGTTGAGTTTTAGTGAACTCTCAAAAATAACATCATCCGGGAAAGGTAGCATGAGCAATCATCTGGAAAAACTTCAGGAGAAAGGGCTCATAAGAACATTTAATGCGTTCAGCTTAACCGGCCCAAGATTGATGGTACAGATTACGGAAAATGGCATTGCTGTGTATAAAAGCTACGCAAACCTCCTAAGGAGAATCATAATCTGACATCCTCTCCACCCTGAAGGGGTTGGAGGTTCCTGATTCATAGAGTTGCAACTCGTAGACCTCCTTTTGAGAGTTCCGCAGCTGTAGCACTTTCCACAGGCGTTAATTCCGGAGGACTCACCCCGAATTAACAGCTATTCAAATCCAGATATATGAAATAATTTTTATTATTTGAAAAAAAAAATTGTTTTAGTGTGTGCTTCTTTTCACCTGGTTGCTATCATCAGGGAGCAGAATTATCTTGTATGTGAAACTGAAGAAAATCCAGGTAATAGCAATTGCGATGAGCAGGGCATTCTGGTACACTGCAAGTGAAACGATGAAAATTATGATGGGTAAAAGGTACAGGAATGCACCTCTTAAGTATTCTACCCAGTTGAACATATTCTCATCCGAACAGTGAGCTCAGGCCAGCCATTGCGTCTTCGTCGTTTGCTTCCTGTTTCTCCTCTGCTTTTGGTTCCTCTTTCTTTGGTGCAGATTCTGTCTTTGCAGGTGCAGCAGCGACTGCTGCAACAGATGCGTTCTTTATGACATCCTCTATGTTGACCTCTTTCAGACTTGAAACAAGAGCTTTTAGTCTTGCCTCATCCGGGCTGACTCCTGCCTCTGAAAGCAGTTTTTTCAGTTTGTCCTCATCAATTTCCTTGCCCGCTGCATGGAGCAGCAGAGCGCCGTATACATATTCCATTTTTTATACCTCCTTTATCCGAAAAGGGCTCCGAACCCTTCTCCTACATCTTCTTCCTTTGGCTCTTCTGATTTTGCTTCTTCTTTTGTTTCCTTCTCTTCTGCTACTTCGTTTACCGGTGTGGAATTCATGAATATTATGTCAATATTCCCTTCCTCGACAAAATTTGAAGCTATAGCCAGAGACTCAGCTTCCATCCTTGCCTTCACGATCATGTCCGGAATTATTTCCTTCACCATGAAAGTTGCACTCTTTGCCACTGCCTTTGCCCCAGCAAATGCTGTTGCGATCATAGACATGACAACTGCTGGTGTCAGAGACATTGCTTCCCTGTCAAATATTACTCCATCCTCATAGGCTCCGACAACGTCAAGTCCTATGTCCAGTGGAAATATTTCGAGTTTTTCCATTATCTTTGCCTTGTCCCTGCTTATTTTTTCTCCTTTCTTCACAAACAATGCTTCTTTTTTAATTACTATCTTTCCCTTCTCAATGGCTGTCTGCAAGCCTACCTTCTGAAATTCGCTTATCATTGGCCCAGGAGGGAAGTTTGTTTCTTTTGCAGCCACTATTATGTCTTCAGGCGCTATTTCTCCTCCCCTTGCAGCTGCTTTCTGCCTTGAGTCGTGAAGAGTTGAATAAAGTGATACAGGTGAAAGTTCTGTTGTGATAAGGGCGATCTGCCCGTTTATGAATGGCTCAAGACTCTTTATGTTTGGAAGTTTCACTTTCTCAATTGACTTTTCAAGAAGTGTTCCTCTGAGAACTCTTATTGTTGCTTTGCCCTTGAGTGCTCTTCTTATTCCCTGAAGCTGTTTTGTCCTTATTCCCTTTATGCTCACAAGTGCAGTTACAGGGCTGTTGCTAATTTCAGCTGTGAGGTTTTTGACGTAATCAACTTTCCATTTTGGTACTTTACTCATTGAAGCTCAACCTCCCCTATTTTCACTGCCTTTCCCATGGTGGATTTAATGTAAACAGATTCTATGTTGCCCGAACCTTTCTCAAGCTTTCCAACTATTCTCTTCATGACTTCCTTTATGTTTACAGCGATGTCTTCATCACTCATTGAAACTGTTCCGACTGGAACATGGAATGTTCTTCTGTCCCTGCTTCTAACCCTCACAGTTTTCTTGAGTGAAATTATCATTGAAGCAGGATCCTGTCCTGGTGGAATTGCCCTTGGAACCTTTCCCCTTGGACCCAGAACCTGACCCAATGACTTTCCTATGGTTGTCATAAGGGTTGTTTCTGCTATGAAGAAGTCAATGTTTCCCACAAGTGACTTGAATCCTTTCTTGTCTTCAGCAAATTTTGAAAGATCTTCAGCGCCAAAAACGTAGTCTGCGACGTTTTTTGCTTTTGTCTTCGTGTCTTCGCTTCCGAAAACAGCTATTTTAATCTCTTTCCCTCTCCCTGATGGAAGAACTATCTCTTCATTAATCCTGTTCTTGGGATTAGAGAGATCTACTCCTCTCAGGTTTATGGAAATTTCCAGGCTTTCTGTAAATTTCCTCTGTTTTTCATTTTGTTTTGACTGTTTTATCTTCTCTTCCAGTGTCATATTACCCTCCTGCAGATTGCAGTATAACGGGTCTGGTCATCGGACCAAATTATTATACGCTACCCTGATTCATATTTATGATTAAATACTTTCCCAAATTATTGATCTTTCAGGTTTTTCTCTCTAAAGCTTGATTTCCCCGGATTTTATGAGTTTCTGGACCTCGTTTGCGTCCTTTCCCTCAACCTTAATGCCAAGTGAAAAAGCTGTTCCAAGAACCTCAAGTACTGCACCCCTGAGATCGTTAGCCATCATTGAGTCCATCTTTGCTGCTGCCACTTTCTGTATCTGCTCAAGCGTTGCATCTCCTGCAACCACTTCCTTTCTCTTTCCTGACGCTGTTTCAATGCCAAGTTCCTTCTTGAGAAGTGCAGAAGTTGGCGGGATTCCAACCTTGATCTCATACAGCTTTTTTGCTGCATCTGTCACGATGAGTGTTATGGGTACCTGCATTCCTGCAAAATCCTTTGTTTTTTCATTTATCTCCTTAACTATCTGTCCAAGGTTGAGACCCAGTGGCCCCAATGCAGGCCCAAGTGGTGGCCCTGTTGTTGCCTTTCCGCCCTCTACCATTGTCTTTACTTCCTGTGCCATATGAATACCATGCCGTATACTCATTTCTTTTTAATACTTTTTCACCTTATGGTAATGTGAAGGTTACCATCATTGAAGGAAGAAAAACTGATGATTACGACAAATCAGCAAAGATACTCGTGGACGTATACAGATCCACTTCAACAATGCCCATTATGCTAAAGAAGGGGGCCCAGAGAATAATTCCGTTTTCCACATTGAAAGAGGCAAGGGATATGAAAAAGAGAAACCCGGAATATATCATTGCTGGCGAGAGATATGGATTCAAGATTCCCGGGTTTGACATGTCCAATTCTCCCCATGAATCTGCTCATGTTGATTTGTCAGGCAAGACCATAATTTTTTCGTCCACCAATGGCACGAAAGCGCTTGAAAAAATAAAGGAATCCATTGTAATTTATGTTGCTTCCTTCGTAAATTTCTCTTCCACATGCTCTGATATAATTGATTCTGGTATAGAAAAAATTGATATTGTTCTATCCGGAAGGCCGGATGGAGACGCAGATGAAGATCTGTATTTCGGGCTTGCCGTGAAGGAGATGCTTGAGGATGGAGTGGATCGATCAGATCATTATATCACTAAAACAAGGCATGGTTCAGGCACCAAAAGACTGACCATGATAGGTGGAGGCAGAGACGTAACTTATTCACTGAAGAAAGATTTTGCGGACTTCCCCGTGATATACAGGGACGGAAACATTATCAGGAAATATCCTGAACAAACCTGATTTTAACGCCCCTCTCTATTTCCCCAGCGATGATCCTCCTTGCGTATTCAAGTTTTCTTTTCTTCATATCAGGATTTCCTTTGCCATAGGGCTTAGTGAAATCAAAACCTGCAAGAATGATTTCGGAAGCCCCCAGCCTTTCAGAAATTTTCACCGCCCTGTCACCATCAGTGAACCCTTCTGGATTGTACATATCATTGCAGTTCTGGCAGGTAGGGATGAATAAGCCCCTGAAACCTGGAACAAATTTCCTGATTTTGTCCATGTTGTCTCCATGTGAATGAATGAAGATAATAGATCCCTGCATACAGAATTTTGTAATTTTCTCCAAATTTCCATCAAGATCTGTTACGATAATATGTGGTACCATATCGTCCCTGATTCTGTCTATTGCAGAGTCTGCGACCACAATTATGGTATTTCCATCAATGAGATCAGGAATTCTATGGCCAGAAAAATTTTCAGCGTTCCCGATAATCAGGAATCTCTTGCCTCTTAATCTTAGGGCCCTGTTCCACACAATATCACTGAGTGAATGATACGAATGAAGCAATTCTGCGGAATTGGAATCCTGAGAGAAATTAAGTTTGAGATCTTCCTTCATCTCTGCGTATATCTCTTCCCATAACCAGTTCATGCACTCTCTTCTTCCGTTGTAATTCCTGTTTCAACGATTGATTTTCTCCTTTTTATTCCTGCAGTTATAAGGGCGATTGTCAAGCCTGCAAGGATCAGTCCCACTGAAAATATTGAGTAGTTGAAATTGGAGAACTTCAATGAATATCTAATATATCCAATAATACCATAGAGAAGGATCTCGGCAGATACTGAGAATGCTATGGCATAATAAATGCTGTCCGTTTTAACTGAGCCTGCCACATAAATGTCCACAAGCTTGAAGATTCCTCTTGAGCCTATGGATGCATAAATCCAAATGCTGAACTGCTGTAGAAATATGAGTATGTTATTGAGCAGATTTCCTGTGGAAGAGAGGATTGTGTAGGTTGAGGCAATTCCAACAAAGAATATTCCAAGAGATATGATTGTGGAAATGAACATTATTCTTGCCTGTTCTGAGTATTCCCTCAACTTATCAGAGAGAAGTATCATGTTGTCCTTCAACTGGAATCCCTTTTCTGTGAAGTATGCTCCAATTACCACTATCACAAGTATGAAGGCATAGAAAGATGAATTGCTGTTGGTGCTTCCTGTTATGGTGAATGCAATGGCAAAACCCAGTGCAGCTATACCATAGGTCAGAAGAATGAGACCTATGGGCATGGCTATTTTCCTTACCAGTTTCTTGTCCTGCATTGCCCTTACGATATAATAGTACATTGATTCAATATTCTGGTTGTGCCTGACAATAATGTGTTTTATGTACCTTATGGGGGCCCTTGAAAGTATCAAGGGAATAATATAATCATCTTCCGCACCGTCAGAAATAAGGATGACATCCTTGTATTTGCCTGGCTGCATTATTATATCAAGCTGGGATGCTATGATCTCATCTGATTTTGGCCCAACGTCATCATCACCTGTAACGAGAGCTATATCCACGTCCTCACCCTTTGACTGAAGCATCTCATAATGTTTCAGGGCACCAAAGAGAGCATTGGAATCAGAATCTTCCGGATCTGTTGAAATAAGTTTGACCGCTGCATTATAGCACTGGGAGTATCCAAGAACGGGAGCTTTTATATGGGCTTTTTCACCGAAGTCATTATCCCTGTCTACATTTAATATTAAAGTGGTCATCTGTGCATATAAATAATTAAAAATGGCTATTTAAAATATCCCTAATTTATTTGGAGGCATAGTATCCGGCACTTTTCTGCCTTGCTATTCTCTTCACATATCCCTTGTTGAGAAGCTCCTGCAGGGCAGCATTTACAATGGCTTTTCCCAGAGATACCCCTTTCATTATGTCATCTGCAGTTTTCAGCTTGTCGTCGGACACAGCACCCAGCCTTTTCAGGCTTTCGTATACCTTCTTTGCGTTTGGAGACAGTTCATCCATTTGAGCACCATGAGTGCATTATGTGTGCGTATTTATTTATTGCTCAATTTGAAATTGCCAAATTTTCTATTGAGAATTACATATACCCGGTGAAATCCTACCCTAACTCACCCATGGGCTTCTCAGTTGCAAAATTTTAAAACCCGTGGTTTATGATTGATCTTTCATATCAAGAATATTGGAAATTTTTACTTTTTTATGTGAAAAAGAGGATCATTTCTTCCCAATTTTGCAATGTTTTTTATATGTCCTGAACCTTGAAAAATAGAATATAATATATAGTTATATTTTAATAGTAAATAGAATTGTATTAATATGGACAAACGGGAAAAAAACAGAAAAGTTCTTGTTGTGGGCATTACAGTCCTGGCCATATTTGGATTTACGGGAATATTCATTCCTGTGGCTGAAGGTCAGGGTTATGCAGTACCACTAGTGGAAACAGTGCACAGCACCCCATGGTTCCTCCATGGAAATGTGAAAGGAGCATCCAGCTCACCAACAACGTATCCGGGTTATATTCCCATACAGATCTGGAATGCATACCAGTATACATCAAATGGAGCCTATAACACAAGTTACGGAAAAGGCGAAACCATAGCTATCGTAGACGCATACGGCAGCCCTACAATTGCAAGTGACGTAAACACCTTTGATTCACAGTTTGGATTGCCTGCAATCAATTTACAGATAGTAAAGCCATTTGGAAAAGTTGCTAAGAATTCAGGATGGGCCCTTGAGACATCCCTTGATGTAGAATGGGCACACGCAATGGCACCAGCTGCAAAGATAGTGTTGATTGAAACACCATCTGCATCAAACACTTACCTGATAAATGATGCCATAAACTACGCATATAACACAACTCATGCAAATGTAATATCAATGTCCTGGGGAGAGGCTGAAAGCCAGGTAAGCAGTTCCAGCCTTGCACAGTACGCTTCAATATTCTCATATGTTGCAAACCATGGAGTAATACTTGTGGCTGCATCTGGAGACAGTGGTGCAAACGATGGAACATCTTCACCAACAGTCAACTACCCGGCTTCTGATCCATCCGTGGTCGGTGCAGGCGGCACAACACTCTATATAAGTGGTGCATCATCAACTGGCGGATCATACGGAACAGAATATGCATGGAACAGTTCAGGAGGAGGAGTGAGCTCCTATTTTAACATACCATCTTACCAGTCAGCTGCAGGAATATCACTCTCTGGAAGAGGAGTTCCTGATGTCTCATACGATGCAAACCCAAACACTGGTGTATGGGTATACGATTCTACAGTGGATCAGGGCCTGAAAGGCTGGATACAGGTAGGAGGAACGAGTGCAGCATCACCTCAATGGGCAGCAATCTTTGCAGACGCACAGGCAGTTGATGGTTCATCCTCAATAAACGGTGCAAACGTTCATTCCCTGTTATATGGAATTTATGACAGCAGCAACTACCAGAACGACTTCCATGACATAACACTGGGATACAACGGAGCATACTATGCTGGAACTGGCTATGACGAGGTAACAGGAATAGGAAGCCCCATAGTCTACAACCTCATAACAAATCTCTGATACTGTTTTCAGTATCAAATTTTATTTTTTATATTCAATCTTTTAATTTCATGTTTTATCCTTTCCCATAGAAAATCTCTTCAATATATGCCATAATTGCATGTATATTACTTTAAAACATATTCTACAACATCACATAATACTGGGAATCAAGAGTAATATTCTGATATGAGTGAAAATAATAATTATAAGAAAATACTCAATTGTATTGGTTGATTTTGTATTATAAATGTATACACAATAGGAAAAATTTAAATAAAAGTATACCATGAATTAATCATGGAGTTAAAAGGTGTAGACAAATACTCTAGGTTCACTCTAAGGCTCTGGATATTGCTCTTGATGTTGCTCATAGCTGGAAGTTTTATGAATTTCTTTGACTTTTTTATCATTGGATTCATTAACAATTACATTTCCAAGCCATGGCATATCAACGTAGGAGATGTTGCATGGCTTATACTTGCTTCAGGGTTGGGACTTGTCATAGGAGGATTTAGCACAGGAAAACTTATGGATATGTATGGAAGAAAGATTTTATTGATTTTGAATGTTGTTTTATATTCAATTTTCAGTATATTCAGCGCCTTTGTTCCCACAGGTGACTGGCAACTTCTGGCATTATACAGGTTTTTCCTTGGAATAGGTGTCGGCGGTTCTTTTGCAGTGGTGTTTCCATATATTGCTGAATTTGCACCTGCCTCAAGAAGAGGATTTCTCATAGGACTTGTTGTAATAGGTACACCAATTGGAACACTTCTTGCTTCCTTAAGCTCCGCTTTTCTCGAGCCATTCATTGGTTATAGAGGATTGCTTCTTGAGGGCGGAATTCCTCTGCTACTGATTCCTTTCCTGTTCCTGTTTGCATACGAATCCCCTAGATGGCTCATTGGAAAGGGAAAACTTGAAGAAGCAAGATCAGTCATCGCAAAAGTATACAATCTTTCGAAGGATTCTGTAATACTTAACCCAGAAGATTTTCCCAGTTTCAATAAAAAAACAAAATGGATTGAACTTTTCAAGTACCCAAGACCACTGACAACCACATGGATCATTAATTTTACACTCCAGTCTGTTTCATATAATTTCACAATCTGGGGCCCTGCAATACTTGTATTTGTGCTCGGAGTAACCTCAAAAGAGGCTGCATACCTGTTCATCTTTGTTGCACTTTCTGGACTTAGTGGAAGAGTTATGATGGATCTTCTTCTGGACAAGATTGGGAGGAGACTTTCAGGTATCATTACCAGCCTCGGTGCAGTGATATTCCTTGTCCTTGCAGGAGTATTCCACTCTGTCTTGATAGGAAGCGTCTCATTGTTCTATATGCTTGCAATAGTGAGTTACTTCTTCCTTGATGCAAACTGGCCTGTTCTGACAGTTGTCGGTTCAGAGTCCTGGCCTCAGGAACTCAGGGGAAGTGGATGGGGTTCAGGTTATGGATTCGGTGCTTTTGGTAAGATTGCAGGCACAATTGTACTCGCATTGTTGGTTGGAGTTGGAGTCACCATATCACCAAAACCAGATCTGGCAGGCATACTTCCTGTGTTCCTGTTTTTCGGCCTGATGATCTTCATCGCTTTCCTGATGTTCCTGTTCATCGCGCCGGATTACAAAGGCAAAACGCTGGAGGCTATAGACAAGGAACAACTTGAGGCATCTTAATGAACACCCTCATAACAGGTGGCGGCATGATAGGGAGTCATGCTGCCTCTCTTCTTATTCAAAATAAAATCAATCCTATCCTCATGGAGTTGAGGCCCCAACAGGATTCGGTAAATGATATCCTGGGAAATAATAACGCAAATACCATATCCGGTGATATACTCGACTTCAATTTTCTTCTTGAAACAATTAAGACACACAGTATAGATTCCATTGTGCATACTGTAGCAAACCCATTGCTTAATGCGGGTGCAAATGACAGCCCTTATGATGCAATCAGGCTCAACATAATGGGGACTGCCAACGTTCTTGAGGCTGCGAGAAAACTTGACCTGGGAAGAGTTGTGTTCCTGAGTTCTGCAACTCTGGAGACAAATCTGAAACCTGCCTCTGAGATCGGTCAGATGAGTGAAGATAACATACCAAGAACTACAAACATATACTCAAGTACCAAGGTTGCCTGTGAAAATCTTGGACTGAACTACTCCGACCTTTACGGAACAGATTTTGTTTCCCTGAGGCCTGTTGGTGTATTCGGACCATGGCTTGGAAAAGGTGGTGGCGGAAGATCTAACATGATGAAGAACCTGATCGAGAATTTACTCCATGGAAAGGAAGGACTCATAAGCCCATGGGTGGGTGAGATAGTGTACGTGAAGGATGTTGCGCTTTCCATTCTGAGAGCTCTTGTATCAACCAGCATAAAATTCAGGATCTACAATGTTGGAATGGGTGAAATATACAGCCCGGAACAGATTATCAACATATTCACCAAAATATCTCCAGGTTCAAAAATAAGAGTGGACTCAGGTGGCGACATGGTAAAATTCAAACCTGCAATCCTCGCGGAAAGGCCGATGGATCTGAAAAGAAGCAGGAATGAGTTGGGATATAACCCCGAATATCTCATGGAAGAGGCTATTCTGGACTATATGAAATGGTATAAGTCTCACATCTGATTGAAATTTTTTTTAAAATATTTCAAAAAATATTCTTTATAGTTTATATTATCAATAAATATAGTGATTCTATAAATTTTTTAAATAATAATTGGTATACAATTCAACAAATGTTTATATACTACGAATAAATTTATTGTTGATATACTGGAGATGTTATAATGAGTGTATTCATAGATTTGAGTCATAATTTTGAAAAAGGGATACCGGTGCCTGACTGGCCCGGAGAGCACAGACAGGAATTTGAGCTGGACCAATACAATGTCACAGTGAACAGCGGAACGCAGAACAACCTCAGGATGAACCTGCATTGCGGCACCCATGTTGACGCGCCATTCCACTACTGGAAAGATGGCATGTCAGTGGAGAAGATCCCGATTGAAACCATGATTGGAAAATGTTATACCATAAAATTAAGGAAAGAAGCACTTGAGGGCATATCCGAAAAAGATCTGGAACCGCATTTGAAAAACATAAAAGAAGGGCAGATGCTTTTCATCAATACCGGATGGTACAAGAAGTGGCCCACGAAGGAATATGAGACTTCATACCCCTTCCTCCTTCCGGATGCCGGAAAACTCATAGCAAGCCTTGGAGTTTCTGTTCTTGGGCTTGACACTCCCGGTCCTGATGCACCCATAAGAAGCGGGAAGAGAAAAGGAGACCCGCTCCACATTGAACTGCTTACAAAGAGCATGCCGATTATAGAGAACCTGGATAACCTTGACCCCATAAGTAGCATGGAATCAATCGTTTATGCACTCCCCATAAAACTCACAGGGTCAAGCGGAGCCCCAGTAAGGGTGGTTGCATCAATATGAATGGGGAAGAGTTAAAAAGATCAAAGATCGTGCTACTTTCCGCGGGTGATAACGTAGCAGTGGCCCTTGTTCCGATTCAGAAGGGAGATATTTTGGAGAATTCGGGCAAAAACATAGAGGCCAGAGATGACATAGATTTTGGGCATAAGATTGCTCTGAGAGACATTAAAAAGGATGATAACGTGATTAAGTATGGTGAAATTATTGGTGTCGCAAAGGAAAATATCATGGCAGGGAGCCATGTGCATGTACATAATGTGAAATCACTGAGGGCTGATAAACATGAGTGAATTGAATGCATACCTTAATCCGGACGGAAAGGCCGCGCCGAGAAACCACAACCTGATTCTCTCCCTAAACTCTTTTTGCAACACTGCAGCAGAGAGCATTCACAGATCTGTGACTCCTACAGTTCTCATAACACATCCCCATGGAAGGAATGAGATAGGAATCAACAAGGAGAGACTCCTAAAATCACTGATAGGCAATGCACTGAATCCCAATGTTTTCTCAGTTCTTGTGGTGGGATATGAGAATAAAAGCACATCTGCCTTCGTGAATGAACTCAGGGCAAAAACAAAAAAACCAGTGGAAAGTGTTCTTGTGCTTGACAATGGTACACTGGGAGCCACAAGGGAAGGGGCAGAAATAGCTTCAAGAATGTCCCAGATCAACTCTGAATATTCAAGGGAAAAGTTCAGCATTTCGGATTTTATCATAGGGTTAAAGTGTGGAGGGAGTGACGCAACGTCAGGAATAGTTTCAAACCCTGCTGTAGGAAAAACTGTGGATCGGATTATGAACATGAAAGGAACTGCCATATTCTCTGAAACAACTGAGATAATTGGGGCCGAGCATATACTGGCAAAAAGGGCCGCAAACAACAAGGTTGCACTTGACATTCTGGAAGCTGCAAAGAGGAATGAGGAGATGGCAATGTCCCTTGGAGTGGATCTGATTGGTACAAACCCCGTTCCGGACAACATCAGGGGAGGAATAAGCACCATTGAGGAAAAATCCATTGCTGCCATCATGAAATCAGGTTCAGGGAAAATTAATGGTGTGCTGGATTATGCTGCAATGCCACCTGACAGAGGATTATATTTCATGGATTCACCGTCCGCGGCGACTGAGGTGGTGACAGCCATAACTGCAGGAGGGGCCTCAATCATTCTTTTCACCACAGGTTCCGGCAACCCTGTGGGTTCTCCCATTGCTCCTGTCATAAAGATAACCGGAAACCCTTATGCTGCAAAGAAAATGAGGGAACATATAGATGTGGATATCAGTGAAGTCATAACAGAGGGAAAAAGCCTGCAGGTTGGTTCAGACAAGGTATACCGTATCCTTGAAAAAACAATTTCAGGAAGACTCACAAAATCTGAAATACTTCATCACAATGAATTCGCACCGATACCGGTGGGACTATGACAGAAAACAACGCAATGACCATACTTCAGTACGGACAGGAGCTTTCCATGAAGACTACCACAATGGGCCCGCTTAAAAGAGGCTATGCAAGAGTCAGAATCAAGGCAAACGGCGTATGTGCAACGGATGTGAAACTGGTGGATGGGGTGGGTTTCAAACCTGCACTTCCCTTCGTTCCGGGGCATGAACCATCGGGCATAGTGGAGGAAGTTGTAACTGATGATCCGAGATACAGTGATTATCCCGGGAGATCCTTTGTTGTTTCCCCACACATAACATGTGGTGAATGTGAGAATTGCCTTTCCGGAAAGGAAAATATTTGCCTCAATATGGGCGGAAGCCTTGGCATATCAATTAATGGCGCCTTTGCACAGTATGTGGATATACCCCTGAGGAATCTTGTGGAGATGCCTGATGGAATGGATCATTCCATGGCCGCTCTTGCAGGAGGAGTGGTTGCTGTTCCGCTTGTTGCCATCAGAGGACTGGGTGATCTTATGGAGAAGAATGTTGTGGTGATGGGGTCCGGTGGACTTGCTATGGCAGCGATCCAGATTCTCAACAACATTGGTGCCAGAGTTACAGTGATAGGGAGAAAGGAAGAAAAACTAAAGGTAGCCAGAGAACTTGGGGCCTCATTGACCATAAACAGCACTTCATCAGATTATGTAAAGGAAATTATGGATCATACGGGTGGCCGTGGAGTGGATAATGTGGTAGATCTTGCGGGAGACCCAAAGGAAGTACCAAAATTGCTCTCGACGCTTAAACGAGGTGGAACACTTTCTATTGTAGGATATTCCTCATCACAGATAGTGCTTGATTATCGCAAGATCGCCCTTGATGCAATCCAGATCAAGGGTTCAAGATCATATACCAGAAGGGATATCAGGCTGGCTGTTAATTTAATGGCATCCGGAAAAGTCATGCCAATAATTTCACATAAGGTTCCGCTTGAATCCGCTAATGATGCGATTTCACTTGTCAGGAATGGAACCTCAATCGGAAGAGTCGTTCTGGAAATATGAATATATATAGAACTAAACTGTTAATTTAGGAATCAAAAGTTTAATTTATTGATATTTTGTACCATGATAGTATACATGTTCGATTCATCTAACCTTTCTAAAATAGCATATGAAAACATACTGAAACTTATTACAAGCGGTGAAATAAAACTGGGCTCACAGGTCTCCCAGAATGCACTTTCAAGAAAACTTCCAATGAGCAGGACTCCGGTAAGAGAGGCACTCTTTGCTCTGGAAAGTCAGGGACTGCTTGAAAAAAATGGAACAAAATACTATGTTTCATATATTTCAAAGCAGGATGTGGTCAAACTGTATGAAGTCAGGAAAATACTGGAAGGGGGTTCTGCTAAAGCCTGTGCTATGAACCTTGATGATGCTGGAAGGAAAAGACTGGAAAATATCGTAAAAAGATTGAAGACACTCTCTGAGTCTGATAGTGCAACACCTGATCAGATTACTTTTGAAAACGGTAACCTTCACCAGACTATAGCAGAACTGTCAGGAAACACATATATTTACAAATACATCATGGAAACTCTACTAAAACTGAGACTGGTCAGGATGAGCCTTCTTATATCGCTGGAGAGAAGGGTGGAGGAATACAGGGATCACAAGCAGATCGTGGATCATATACTGAATGGAGATGGAGAGAAAGCCAGAATTGCCATGGAAATGCATGAGGATGCTGTGCTTGAATTTGCACAAAAAACTGTGTTTAAAAAATTTTATGTGGACTGAATCAACTACTGCATCCTGAGGGAAGTCTGCGTATCTCCATGCTGAAGCATCAGAGTTTTTCTGCTTCCCTCAAGCTACCAAAAAAAATTATAAAGTTTTCATTATTTTTCAGGCATCACAGGAGGGTTCATGAAACCGTTCCAGAATATTTCCCATCCCTTCATTACAAAGGTCGTCAGTCCATTTGCAAAGTAAGGGTCTGAAGATGCAAGACTTTTCGCCTCTTCAATATCCCCGGTGTTCCAAACCAGAAATGACCCGGTGTTGTCTATCATTCTTCCGGCAAGCTTCAACTTGCCCTGCTCAAGCATTTTCTTCAGGAATTCCCTGTGAACTTTTTTCAGTTCATCAGAAGGCATCCTTACAAATGACGTTATTTCTACTACAAACATTCATCTCATCTCCTTCAGTCTTTCTCCATTAAGGCTTTCAACTCGTTGTCGTTCAGGGGCCCCTTCCTTGCCAGAGCCATCTTTTTCAGTTTTCTCAGCACAATCTGAGCCTCCTCGTCTGTGAGACTCAAACCGAACTTTTCAGCCTTGTAATGGATCGTGTCAATTCCACTCTTCTTGCCGTTGATGATCTCCACCTTCCCATGCCCCACCAGCTCCGGCAGGAATGGAAACATTTCCATGGGCATGTTCATCTTTTCCAGCCTTCTCCACCAGCTTGCAAGAATTCCGGATTCGACATTGAATATGTGATCACCCACAATTGGCTTCTGCGGAGGGAAGTTCACCCCTGATCTCTCCCTTGCAAGAACAGCAAGTTCCCTGAGCATCTGAGTCTTCACGCCTGAGTTTATACCATAGAGATATTTCAGCGCCATTACGCTCTCTTCCATTGATGCATTTCCACTCCTTTCCCCGATTCCAGTGAGGCTCACATGAATTGTGGATGCTCCACCAAGCACTGCAGATATTGTGTTTGCAACCGCAAGCCCAAAGTCGTTGTGCGCATGAATTTCTATGGGTTTGTTCACCTTTGATTTTATATTTTTGATGAAAAATGTTGTTGCCTGTGGATTCAAAACACCAAATGTATCTGCAAGAGCGAAAGAATCCATATGTCCCTCTTCAACAACCTTTCCAGCAATCTTCCAGAATGTTTCAAAGGGGGCCCTTGTGGCATCAATTGTGAAAAATGTGATCTTCAGTCCATGCTCATGGGCATATGAAGTGGCCTCCACAGAGAGCCTGACTGCTTTTTCAACATCCCAGCCATATGCATTCCTGATTAGGTGATCACTGGATGGTATCTCCATTACAATTCCATCCACGTCTGCATTGATGGCGCTGTCCACATCTCCTTTCATACATCTTGCAAAGGAATATACTTTGCTTCCGGTGCCAAGATGGGCTATCTCCTTTACCACAGATGCATCCTCTGGGGATACTGAAGGCATTCCCGCTTCTATCCTGTCTACACCTGCCTCAGAAAGCTTTGTAGCTATGGCAATCTTGTCATCCCTCCTGAAGGTGATACGGGCCTGCTGTTCACCATCACGAAGAGTCACGTCATGGATTTCCACCTTGTCTGGTATTTTCACATTGCCAAGAATCTCAGGATCAAAATCATAAAAACTCACAAAATAATCTTTTCCCTTGTGTTTTTCACCTTTTTCCATATCTAATCATTGTTTCTCTTTATTAATAATTTTCTGTTACTGTATACACATTATATCATGATGAGTGCTCGGTTTCTTATCCCTTTCTTAACAGTGTTTAAGAGAGATTATATCAGGATCATAAGGAAACCTAAAGTTTTGATCCTGAATCATATGACAGTTAAGTGGGAAACAAAGGCTTCGTCAAATGAATTATGGTGAAATATTTTTGAAACTAAAACAAAAAAGTTGATCTCATCATAAAAATGTGAAATAGGCTATTTCACAATAAAATAAGCGTTTGGAACGTTCACATAGTTTGTCCCTATTTCTATGCCATCCGTAACCATATAGTACTGTAATTGGGCATTATTGGTTCCTGTATCCATGATACTCAAGAAGTAAACGTATGTGCTGCTGTGAATTGAAATTACAGCAGTATTGAATGAATCCAAGGCAGTAGATAATCCAATCAGGGCAACAATTATTGCTGGTACAGAAGCTGCGTCCGAATAGGGTATTGCAATAACTGCCAGTGCCACTGCTGCTATGGCCAACCCTATGCTTATGTATGAATTTATTGTGCTATACAACCCGCTGTTGGGAGAATATATGCTCAACCCACTGTATATATCTGTCCAGCATAGATCAGTACCGTTATTGTATTTAGATGTAACAGTCAGACAGCCCGTGTATGATCCTTTTCCATTGTATGTATTTTCAAGAGAATTGCCCGTGAACAGAGTTCCAAAAGCAACTGCATATCTTTTCTGGAGCGTAAGATTGATGAAACTTGTTGAATTGTATTTGGAAGCGGTTATGTTTCCAACAAACATCTGGAATGAAATAAGTTGGTTTCCATGTCTATCAAGAGAATCTATTTTCATAGAGAGTTCATATTTATCAGTTACACTTATGACTTTCCCTGCATTTGGACCGGCGAGTGCAAACTCCTCATACCTGTATTTAGTTGCAGTCATGTTTCCATAGAACCCGGCTACTGAATCTCTGACTAAAACTGGAGAACTTTTTGAAAAATCACCAGTAGTACCGATGACTCCAACCGGCGTTGAATAAGTAGGAGTGCTTCCCATAATGACAATATTGCTTGATGTGTTGAAGTATTCTGATGATAGGGAAAATCCCGCGTTAATGTATACTGAACCTATGTTAAGGGTGTAGGATAAATTTACACCAGGTTGTGCTGCTGTGTCATTCATGTAAACAAAAGGTATGGGAACATTCTGGAAAGATGTTGCTTGTACTTGGGCCCAACCCCAATATGTTTTACAGCTGCCACCACCGGGAGGAGGAATGTAATCCGGTGACGCCATGTTTGAAGATGATGAATTACTCATGAAACCAGGATATATTGTGTTATTTCCTGTCAGATTCATTTCAGCAACACTTGAATATGGAAGATAGTTCGCATAAGGATGCTTCATAATGTTCATTGTGTATCCTGATACCATAAGAAAGGGGTTATATGATACTGCACCTGTGAAAAAAAATGCCGTAGCATTTGTGGATTGTGATTTCGTGAAATATGTTATACTTATAATCATGGAAGTGTTCGATCCAGAGTATCCAAAGGTATGTTTCCAGGTTTTTGTTATATTGTATATTGTCTTTGGAAGCTTGAATACAGCATTCCATGTTAAATTCACAAAGGTTACTGACAGAGGTGTTGAATTTTTTGATATATAATATGCAGGATTGGTGTTGTTCAGTAATTCGTTTGGATAGGATGGAGATGCAAAAAGTTCAACAACTGCACCCTTGAATGATGGGAAAGAGGAATTGGTTGTCAATGGTGCAATTCCTGTTGTTGAATTTGTATAAAATGATGGAGAGACATTAAGTTTTACAGTGATGTTGGACAGATATGAAGGTGATGTCTGCGCTGGAGGTGGTGAAGGGTTATTGCCTACTGTTGAAATGTTTTTGGATCCATTCTGATTTGAAAGATCTACAAGTATGAACATGGATGTTGATATGATCGCAACTACAATAATGACAGAGATTATTTTCCTGTGTATGGATGGTAATTCCATTAAATTCATATATCTAATATGTGATATATATATAATACTTACTGCTTAAGCAAACCCCTAGTATGTTAAAACTTTGCGATAGAATAGAGTCTTTTGTTGAGAAATTACACGCTCTAATACCACTTTTGTGCAAAAACGGTCATGGCTGCATGTCATTGAATTGTATAATGCATCGCAAAATATTCCAATGATTATTCTCTACAAAAAAGTGAAGCATAGAAGGCATTTCTGTGAGTTTCAGTGCTATAACAATATATATTCCAGTATGCATGCAATCGAGATGTGCAGAATTCTTTTCAGATTATAGACTAAGACAAATGACGAATGGAATTAAGACAATTTTTATATAAAATAAATAAGTAACCAGCAGATTGAAATGAGTGGGATAGTAAGTTACGGAAGTTATATACCACGTTACAGGATCAAACCAGAGGAAATCGCAAGAGTCTGGGGAGTGGATCCTGAAACCATAAGGAATGGTATATTCATACTGAGTAAATCTGTGCCCTCGCCTGATGAGGATGTGGCAACAATATCTGTTGAATCCGCAAGAAATGCTCTCAGGAGAGGAGGACTGAAGGGAAAAGCTATAGAGGCCATATATGTTGGCTCTGAGAGTCATCCATATGCTGTAAAACCTACCGCGACCATTGTCTCTGCTGCCATAGGAACTGAATTCAGCACGTTTGCAGCAGACTATGAATTTGCATGTAAAGCAGGAACTGCGGGGATGCAGAATGTGCTTGGAATGGTGAACAGCGGAATAATTAAAACAGGAATGGCCATCGGATCAGACACCTCACAGGGTGCTCCTGGAGATGTTCTTGAATATTCGGCATCTGCTGGAGGTACAGCAATGATTATCGGAAGAGAGAATGTTGCCGCAGAAATAAAATCTACACTTTCCGTAACATCAGATACTCCAGACTTTTGGAGAAGAGAAGGACAGCCATACCCTACTCATGGTGAGAGGTTCACAGGAGAGCCTGCGTATTTCAGGCATATAACCAGTGCATCAAAGATGATGATGGAGAGAATGGGCACAAAACCAGAGGATTATGATTATGTAGTGTTTCACCAGCCAAATGGAAAATTTCCCACAAGGGCAGCAAAAATGCTCGGATTTTCAGAAAAACAGTACAACGAAGGACTTCTGACTCCTTACATCGGAAACACTTATTCAGGATCAATGATGATAGGACTCTCCTCTATTCTTGATGTGGCCAGGGGTGGAAACAGGATACTTGCTGTATCATTTGGATCCGGTGCAGGATCAGATGCATTCCACATAGAGGTAACGGATGAGATAGAGAAACTGCACAACAGGAAAGTGACAACTGTAAGAGATATGCTGAAGAATGTGAAATTCCTGGATTATGCCATATATGCAAAATTCAAGAGAAAGATAGTGTTTGGTGAGGAAATTGAGTAACGTATACGTAATAGGTGGAGGAGAATCAAAGTATGGTGAACTGTGGGACAGGTCCCTCAGGGAAATAGCGGTGGAAGCTGGATTGAAAGCTGTGGAAAATGCAGGAATAAGGACGAAGGACCTGAATGCAATTTATATGGGAAACAGCCTTGGAGGCCTCATAAGCAAGCAGGAACATCTCAGCGCCCTGATGTCAGATTATGCAGGGATAGCTTCAGAATACGTTCCATCCATGAGAATTGAGGCATCCACTGCATCTGGTGGTGCAGCATTCAGGCAGGCATACCTTTCTATCAAATCAGGAGAGCATGACGTGGTAATGGTTGGTGGCGCAGAAAAGATGACAGAACTTTACGGAACTGAGATCATAGACATAACATCTTCCCTTGTGGACAGAGAATGGGAGGCATTTAACGGTGCTACCCCCGCAGCACTTGCTGCTCTTTCTGCGAGGAAGTACATGATGGATTTTAAAGTAAAGAAAGAGGCCCTTGCAGCCATTTCAGTGAATGATCATGCAAATGCTTCACTGAATGAGAATGCACAGTACAGGAACAAAATAACAATTGAACAGGCTCTGAACGCCACGCCGATTGCAGAGCCGCTGAACCTCATGGACTGTGCACCCATGACTGATGGTGCAACAAGCGTCATACTGGCTTCAGAGAAATATGTGAAGGAGCATGGATCGAAGGGTGTGAGAATAATGGGCTCAGCCATTTCTCAGGGCCCCTTTGCACTTCACAGCAGAAAATCATTCTATACTGTTGAACCCACGATTATATCCACAAAGAAAGCAATGGAACAGGCAAATATCAAGCACAAAGACATATCATTCGTGGAAATACATGATTCATACAGTATTTACGGGCTTATGGCCCTTGAAGATCTTGGTTTTGTAGAGAAAGGACATGCAAGCGAAATGGTGGAGAACGGAATCGGGATTAACAGCAACCTTCCTGTGAATCCATCAGGCGGTCTCAAGGCCAAAGGATTTCCATACGGAGCCGCAGGTGTGAGTCAGATATATGAGACATATCTCCAGCTTAGCGGAAAGGCAGGCAAGAGGCAGATCAAGGATGCAACGTGCGGTCTTGTTCACAACATGGCAGGATCAGGTGCTGCATCTGTTGTACATATACTGGGGGTGGATTGAATGGGTGAACTGTCAAGAATGTGGAGAGAGATGCCGAGCAGGTACAGGATGCAGGGAGACAGATGCGGAAATTGCGACCAGGTTTATTTCCCACCCAGAGAGATATGTCCTGTCTGCCACAGGGACTCCATAGGAAAAATGAAGGATGTGGACATTGATGGTGCAGGCGAAATCCTCAGTTTCACTGTGGTGCATGAGGCCCCGCCTGCTTTCCTCAGGCAGAAACCATACATAATAGCACTGGTGAAGCTGAAGGAGGGCCCCGTCATAACCGGGCAGATAGTTGATACTGTTCCTGAGGAAATAGACATAGGAACAAAGGTGAGAAGCGTATTCAGGAAAATTTCAGAGGATGGAAAGAGCGGAGTTATCCATTATGGATACAAGTTCGTTCCAGAATAATTTTTCTTCTGGAATCACTGCCTATCCACATTTACGATCTCATCGAAAATATATTTTCCTTTCCCTGTTTTTTTGAACATCATCTGGAATTCCTGTGCTGTCAGTATAGGCATTGGGTACCGGTCAAAATCATCTGTGGCCACTCTGGGGCATCCTGTGAATATTATACACTGGGCCATCATGTTCTGGAAATCCACCGGATTTGATTCGTTTGCATAGGCAAGAACTGCGGTTTTGCCCATGGACTCTATCTCTTCTTTTATCTTCATGGCGAGTTTCATCCTGTACTGCCCGACTTTTGTGTCCACTACCACAACAAATCTGTCCACGTCCATGATTCCAGCCATGTTTGCATATCTTCTCCTGATTCTCCTGTCAGCTTCTTCCATCATGGAATGAAGCGTGAATGGCTCGCTCATCTCCACGACAAATACTTCTCTCTCGGTGGAAAGCTGGGCCCCCATTGAATGGAATGTACCGGTGCTCAGGATTATGTGGCAGTCTGCCCAGGTATCCAGATCATGAATTGGGCTGTAGTTGCATCCCAGTACCTGACCGGGATATTTCAGCCTTCCATCATTGTTTCCCATCCTGACTTCATACCCTTTATCCTTCAGGAACTCCATGAATTTAAATGCACTTTCCCTGTACTGTATAGAGTAAAGAACACCGATTTTCCTGTATCCTTTCTCCTCAAGAGATGTTAGATTCAATCCGGAGAATGTTTCTGCTGATGGATAAATATATTCTTCAAAAATGACGGGAATTCCGTAATTCACGTTTGGAATCTCTGTGTGGCCCATCTGAACCACTGCATCAACATTCACATATTCATCCCTTGTTCCTGTATCACATGCACCATAGAAGCCTGAGGAACTGACTATGACAGAAAAATTCTGCGATAATTTGGTGAAATATGAAAACACATGCGGTTTCAGTCCGTCCGGTAACTGAAGAAGGATCCTTCTGGCATTCATTTCCTTAAGCTTCTTTATTACAGGTTCCGGATCAAGATATACCATCGAGGAAGGATAATTCTTTTTCCATATTGATTTTTCTGAATTTCCATTATATTTATTTGTGTTTAGAAGAATTGGGTTTTTTGATGCGGTGTTCCATTTTTGAAACCGTTGAAATTGTGGAAGAACGATTTCCATAAAGCATACATCTTCCCCTGCCGTGTATGTTGAAACCCTGCTTATCCATTTGTACACTCAGGGGCCCATATGGCGGCATTATGATCTTTTCCCATTCAATTTCAACTGCATTATGGAATTGCAGGTCACCTTCATATCTGCATCGTATGAATCATGCACACTAAAATAATACAGATTCCAAAAAATAAAATAGGACATAATCTATTCTTATTCAATGAAATATATAGAAGTTTCGGGTAAAATCGATGAAGAAGCACTCCAGAGAATTTTTTCAAAGGCAATAGGTGATGTTTCATTCGTAAAGGGTTTCAAATCAGATAGCTCAGAGTCCCTGATGATGTGTGGATCCAAGTTTTTTTTCAGGACAAATGACACAATCGGATTTGTGTTCCACGCATTCTATGATGGAAGGAGCATGAAAATTGATTTTGGGAGAGTGGGAGGAGGTTCAGGGCTTATGAATATCAAATGGGGTGCGGGTAACAAGATTGAGGATGAGATCGCATCTGCCATCATACAAACCGCTGAGTCCAATGGCTTGACTGCATCCGGATCATGATTGAAGGTCAGGTTTGGAATATAAAGGCAGTAGTTATTTAGATATATATTTATATATATTGCAGTTTACATGTTATGGTTGAACAAGGTAAGACTTACTGCACCAAATGTGGAAATCCAATGGAAACTGGTCAGGTTACGTGCCCTACATGTGGAGAAGTTAACAGTCCTGTGGCCGCAACCGGAGCAAAAATGGAGACGCCTCTTGGAGTGCTGATTTTGGGTGGCCTCCAGATACTGTTTTCACTTGTGGTCATTATAACAGTTTTTTCATCAGCTGCTGTCTCAACAGCCTTTGGAGCGGACGTCGGAATATTTATCGGGGCCGTGCTGATTCTTCCTCTTATATTCGGAATCTTTTTCATAATGGGATATAATTTTGCAAGAATCCTGATGATCATTGGAGCCATTCTGGATATCATATCCATAGTGGGAATCATATGGGGAATCATACTTCTCTGGTATCTCACAAGACCGAATGTAGTCGCATTTTTCCATCAGGGAAGAACGTTTTGAATCTCTCCCTTAACCATTTTTATTGACTTAGTTTTCAAATCTCATATTATTATCTGAATAGACTATTTTTCCGCCTCTTATTACCATGGATGGTTTCAGAGTGTCCCATAAGTAAAATATGTCCCTCAGTTCATCTGCCCTGTAAAAAACCATGTCTGCATCCATTTTCTCCTTTATGGCCCCTTTGCTCCTGTGCACACCCAATGAGTATGCAGCGTTTGCAGTCATAGCATTGAGAGTCTCCTCCACAGTAAGATGGCAGTACCGTATGGACAGATTTCCAACGAACTGCATATTGGTGACAGGATTGAGTGGAGAGTGATCACTGGCTATGGCCACCGGAACACCATACTCAATCCATTTCCTGCCGTCTGCATATTTTTCACCCAGGGAGAAGGCTGTTGAAGGAAGAATTGTGGCCACTGCACCTGATCTCCTGACTGCTTCCATTCCCTTTTCCTTTGTCTTGAGAAGGTGATCCACTGATCTTATGGGAAATTTATCACAAAGTTGTGTAGCACCTATATCATCTATCTCATCTGCATGAAGACGAAGTGGAATCTTCTCTTCCTGCGCATGACTGAAATATTCCCCGACCTCCTTCACGTCAAAAGCACCTGAATCGCAGAAGGCGTCAGTAAAGTCAAATGTACCTTTCAATCTGGAAAGCATATTATTGGATTCACTCAGGTATTCGCTCCTGTTTGATTCTGGGGGCATCGCATGAAGGGGCAGGAGTGTTTTCAATATCTTTATACCATAGGCTTTTTCAAGTATTTCCATTGTATTGATCATCTTCTTCTCGGATTCGAACTCCAGACCGTAACCTGATTTCATCTCGACTGCGGTTACCCCATTTCTCATGAAAGATTCCAATCTTGCGGCAGTTTCCGTGAAGAGATCTATTTCTGGAGATGCCCGGGTATCCCTCACTGTTTTCAGAATACCATTGCCTGATTTCAAGAGATCAAGGTAAGTCATTCCACCTGCCCTCAGTTCAAATTCCTGCGATCTGTTCCCTCCATAGAGCATATGGGTATGGCTATCTATGAAACCAGGAATTGCTATGAGCCCAGAACCGTCTATCCTCTCTGCACCTGGAAACCTTGTTCCACTATGATAGATTCCACTGATTATTCCTCCTGATACGTGGATTGATCTGTTTCTGGTGATGGATAATGCACCCTGCATGCTGCCTGAAAGGAGTGTGTTCTTGCCTGCTGTATATATCCTCTTCAAATTGTCTATAACGAGTTCCATAATCTGTCTCTTCTCCCTTATATTTCCTGTTTTTATGCAGCAAATCCTGCCAGGTAAGATGCCAGTGTGAAGAAATATGCTATGGTTATGAATATCATGAATGGTATATTATATGAAACCATTGTTTTTCCCCTTCTTTCAAATTTCCTGAATTTTACCGGATCAATATCTCCTGAATATGGGGCCATGAAGCCAATGGATCCGGCAGTTCTTTTCATGCAATACATTGCCCATATGAATGCAACTGCAGAACTTATCCCGGTATTCATGAAGAATAGCATCGAAACAGGTATCTGAACATACGGTGAAATTGTAATATATAACATATTCAGGGAGAACATGATTGTTATGATGCCTTTTATGTCCCCCTTTCCGAAGAGAATTTCCCTGTATCCCATGAATGCGAGCATGATCATGAATAACCATGTTACCATTCCTGAAAAATCAGAATATATTGACATTATTATGAACCCTGTCACTGAAATTATGGATACACCTGCCAGATATATGATGCTGTCTGCATCAAGAAATATAATGAAGAAAAGAATAGATGCAAACATTGAAAGGATCAATTGTCCTGTTAATACAGAGACTGCAACTGAAACTGCCATTCCTGGGAAAAAAAGCAGGAAGGGCACGCTTCTCGTTTTATGATCCCTGAATGAAGCGTATATCATCGTAACAGCGATAATGATAAACTCCGGGCCGATCAGGTACGGATTCATTTCAGGTCTTCCTGCTTCATAATTAATTCGCTCATATCAACTTCTCCCAGCTGAAGAATTGCCTTTCTGCCTACAAATAAACACACTATTCTCAAAGTCATACCTCGAATGTGGAAGAGCCTACAAGTTGTTTTGCGCATTCCATGCTTCTGTATCCTTTGTTCCTGTTGCCCAGATGATCCCTCACATGATTGTACGCCAGATCAGGCGTATTGTTCTCGTCGGAAAGATGGATGAGGACAATGTCTGTCGATGAATCCACACAGCTCTCAAGAACCTCCGCAGCCTGGAAATTCGACAGATGGCCATGGGTGCTCTCTATTCTTTTCTTTAAGTATGCTGAATATGGGCCTGTCCTGAGCATTTCAAGATCATGGTTTGCCTCCATTGCAATAAGATCCGAATCATGAAGTTTCTGAATATGCTCCATCGGGAAATAGCCAAGATCAGAGAATATTGATATTTTCCTGTCATTGTACTTGATTATATAACCAACAGGATCAAGCGCGTCATGAGAGACCGGTATGGTTTCAACAACAAAATTTCCAATGGTTGTGCTTTCCCTGACAGGATATGTTCCTGGAATTTTCAATACGTCCTTAACCTTAGGCCTCATGTAAATATCGCAGTTCAGTAAGTTCCTGGCAGCTTTGAGGCCCTGTGCGTGATCAGAATGTTCATGTGTCAGGAATACGGAAAGGCTGTTATATTTAAGGCCGATCTCCTCTGCTCTTGCCTTGAATTTCTTCACGGATATTCCAAAATCTATGACTATGGCGTCTTCCCCATCCCATAAAACAGTGGAATTTCCCTTGCTGCCACTGGAAACTATGTTCATCTTTATGTCATACAATAAATGTGAATTTGTAATTTGTTCTTAAATCTTACACTGTTTCCGTAAAAACTTGGAAGTTTTTAATATTATACAAAAATGGATTCAATTACATATTGGCATGAAAACCAGTATTTAGCAGTTTATGAAAGAACATTTTCACATGCAACCATAAACTAACCATTGATTTTCTCAATTCTTGATTCGAGTTTTTTCAGTTCATAAGGATCAAGAGGTTTTGATCTTTTTTCCAGTTTCTTTCTCAATTTTTCCCTCTTAGCTTCGTCCCTGCAAAGATTCAGAACACCTAATTCATATTTTTCCAATTCTCTCATGATATCCTTACAAGAATGTTCCACCGTTTTATAAATTTTACATATATATGAAAATGCTGGAACACCTTTTATTTTACGTTATTTTTTCGTTGTTGATCATCTGTGAGGAAAAAAACCATATTCAGGTAAGTCGTTTGATTATCAGAGGAATCGCAGACTATTTTGACGCCATATACTTACTTTCAATGCAAAAAAACTTATACTATCTTTTATTACCCATTAGCGCACGGTGCTTATGTATTATACTAAATTTGAAAAAGCTAGAATTATAGGTGCAAGATCACTACAGATTTCCATGGGTGCTCCGGTCATTATCGATGTGCCAAAACACATCATTGACCCTGTCGATATCGCAATGCTTGAATTCGATAAAAGCGTGCTGCCCATAACCATAAGATAAAAATTTTTAATTCATAATTATCTTATTTGAGATCTGGATTCTACATTTCCATCCACGGAAATGGGTTTGCCATTTGCCATAAGGATCAGCCTTTTCCTGTTCAACATCCCGGTTGGAACTGTTTTGCCATCAGATATGTCTGTTTTTAGATCATACTCTTTCAGATCATCAATCATTATGGTGCCAGAACCATCGTATGACTCGTTCTCAAGGGTTACTTCTGTACCCTCCATCTCCTCTGTTGTCAGTATGTGTGCACCATTGGAATCCTGTGCTGCAAGGAGCATTCCCTGCGATTCGATTCCTCTTATTTTGGAATGCTTCAGATTCTCAACCACGATTATCTTCCTTCCAAGCATCTTTTCAGGGATGTAATATTTCTTCAATCCTGCAACCAGATCTATGACCTTTGTTCCAAGATCTACTTTGAAATGCAACAGTGAATCTGCATTTGGATGATCTTCTGCCTCAATGATCTTTCCAACCACCAGATGCATCTGGTTTGATCTTTCAGATTCGATCTCAATTTTGTTGAAAATGATTCCGTTATCAACTATGCTGAAATCGCAATCGGATTCCAGATGAGAAAACATTTCATCCTTCACATTGGGTTCATTGCCATGTATTGTTTTCCATGCTCTGATGGCCCCTGAAGGTACAAAAGGGTATAGCATCAGGGTGAGGTATTCAATGGCCTTGAGGGAATGCCAGATCCTTGATGATGTTGCATCCCTGTCAGTTTTTATCATATCCCACGGTTTTGACTGGTTGAAATATGAATTCACAGCTTTAACAGACTCAAGCCAGATGGCAAGAGCTTTCCTGAATTCCATCCTGTCCATATCTTCCCTGTACTGTGCAAGTGATTGTTTCAATTTCTCCATTACTTCCCTGTCAAGATCATCCATGTTCCCATGTTCTGGAATTATTCCCTTTCCAATGGCAAAGGTGATAACCCTGTTTACAAGATTCCCGTATTTTCCATTCAATTCGGAATTGACCTTTTCCTTCATTTCCTCAAGGGTGAAGTCCGAGTCGGAGGTTTCCGGAAGAACAGACGAAACATAATACCGAATTGAGTCCCTGTCCACATGTTCAAGAATCTCATTGACCGAATATCCTATTCCGCGGGATTTGGAGAATTTCTTTCCCCTGTATGTAAGGTACTCGTTTGCAGTGACCAATTTAGGGAGGGGATATTTTCCAGAAGCCATGTTCATTGCAGGAAGGAGTATTGAATGGAAGAATATGTTGTCCTTTCCCATGAAGTAGTATATGTTACCTGAAGCATACATCTCCTTCCAGTAATTCTCATCCCCTTTCACTCTTGAATATTTTATGGCATTGGAGACGTATCCCAGGAGGGCCTCGAACCACACATAGATCCTCTTTCCCTCCATTCCTTCCATTGGAACCTTAACTCCCCAGTCCATGTCTCTTGTCATGGACCTGTCCTTCAGCCCGTCCTTAATCATGTTCAGGGAAAATAGCCTGACATTGTTTCTCCATTCTTCCTTTCCCTGCAGCCATTCCCTTATCTCCCTGTCAAGTTTTGAGGCTGTGAAGAATATATGATCTGTTTCCCTGAAATCGATGGGGTTGCCGCAGATTGAACATCTTGGGTTTATGAGGTCCTGTGGGTCATTTATCCTTCCACATTCATCGCACTGATCTCCTCTTGCATTCTCTGAGGAGCAGTTTGGACATGTTCCGTTAATGTACCTGTCCGGGAGAAAGCGTTTATCCACTGCGCAGTAGGATGCAATGATCATTCTCTTCTCAAGGAATCCCTTCTCCATGAGATCCATGAAGAATTCCCCGGAAAACTCCTGGTGAACTTCGTCCGTTGTCCTGCCAAAATAATCAAACTCAATATCCAGTTTCCTGAAAGTTTCAAGATGCTCCAGATGGTAAGTGGTGGCAATCTCCATGGGGGTCTTGTTCTCTTTCTCCGCCTTTATGGTTATTGGTGTGCCATATTCGTCGCTTCCACTGATGAACATGACCTCATGGCCTGAAATCCTGGAATACCTGTTGAATATGTCCCCTGACAGATAAGCGCCTGCTATGTGCCCTATGTGCAGGGAGTTGTTTGCATAGGGTAGCGCACAGTTTATCACAATCTTATTCTTCATTCTCATTCACCGCATAGAAAAATCAATCTCTTCAGGACAGAATCCCTGTCGAGACCGGATAGGAAGAAACCAAGCCTGGGGCCCCTTTCCTTTCCAATGATTGCAAGGTATATGGATACAAATCCTGCAGCTGGTTCCAATCCTGATTTTTCGATGGCCTTCCTCGCAGACTCATGGATTGATTCTGGAGTCCAGTTTAAAGACGAGGATAATTCAGAATGAAGGGCACATATGACAGTTTTATGCCCTGGAGTCATCTCCACAGGATCGTTTGTGCCGGATATCCTGAATTTTGATTCCTCCGGAGCATAAAGCCTGATCCATTCCCTTGCCATGCTGATCCTCTCTTTGAGGATGTCATCCCTGAATTTCACCTCACCCCTGTTTATTATGCTTCCTATCCTGCTGTCGTCTGAATATATCTGCACAAGTGTGGTGAGATGCCTGTAATCCGGTATCTCATCCTGTGATCTGCCTGCATCACACATCTCGAGAAGTGCCTTCTTGTCCTGATCCAGGTTTCCCTCCCTGTGCATCCTGTAAAGTCTTTCATATTCATCCACGAGATTCAAAAATCCTGCTCCAGGATCAAAATCAATATATCTTGCAGGCGGAACCCTTGCAATGACGTATCTTATGATTTCAGGAGGGGCGAACCTGAGCATTTCCTCTGCAGGTATGTTTATGCCTGTGGATGAGTGCATTGCGCCCTTTCCCTTCAGCAGGATCCTCTCAAACATCATGGGTTCTGGGGCCCTGTAGCCAAAAACCTGCTCACTTATGGCCTTCCCCGTATCATATGATCCACCCTGTGTCCCATGATCCTTGCCGAAAGGTTCCACTGTTACTCCCAGTACTTTCCATTTTGCGGGCCATTCCACCCTCCATGGAAGTTTTCCTTCGTCCCTGTATATATCGCTCTCACCCTTGTGCCCGCATGGGCATTCATAAGAGACCTTTCCTTCCCTGTATCCCGTCACCTTTGCACTGCTTATCCTGCCGCATTGCGCACATCTTGGGTTGTATGGAAACCAGTCATCTTCAAGTTCCCTGCCTGAAAATTTTTCAAGAATATTCCTGATGGCATCCTTTTTTCTTATGGATTCATCAATAATGTCTCCCAGTTTGCCATCCCGGTACAGTTCACCTGTCCTTATGACTTCAGGCCTGATGTTCAGCCTCTCCATGGTTTTTATGAATGGCTGGATGAAATATTCAGAATATTTTAATGGCCCTTCAGGTGCAGGTATGTCCCTCAGTGGTTTTCCCACATGCTCTGCATAGGATTCTGGAAGGAATGGATAGACCTTCCTCAGAGGATCAATATCATCACAGAGATAGATGAAATGAGAAACCATGTTCTCCATCTGTATGGATTTGTGTATGATGTCTCCCGTCATCACCTCCCTCACATTCCCAAAATGAATATATCCGGAGGGGGAGATGCCCGTTGACACCTTCTGCTTTCCGCTCATCTGAGAAGCGAACGACCTTCCCCAGTACATAATTATTCTTTCCCAATAAGTGAAGCCCTGAAAAGCGATCTTATTCTAACTCCATCAATCTCGTCATCCTTCATCTTGGATACCAGAACAACCGCAAGCTTCACATCTCCTCCCTCGGCTCTGATGTCGTTTATGGTTCTCCTCAGGGTCTCTCCTGTGCTTGTGACATCATCTATGACCACTATTTTCTTGTCCTTCACTGCTGCAAAATTGCTGCTGAAGTATCCGTCTTTCCTTGCAGGATGGGGCCTGTAGACTATGAGCTCCTTCTCCATGAAATAAGATATCATTGTGGCAAAAGGTATACCGTTTACCGTAATTCCAAGGATCGCATCAATATCAAACTCCCCTTTTTCTGATTCCTCGTATATTATATCACATATAACTTCTGCAATGCTGGATATTCTTCCACCATAGACGCCAAGGCTTCTCCAGCCGATCTTCACGTCCTGTACGTCCTTGTGCTTGACAAAATCCTTGCTGAGCAGCCATGTTACAGTGTTCACTGAAAGATGCAGCTCTGTGGATATTTCCTTATCCGACATGCCCTTACTCTTCAATTCCATTGCTTTCCTGTATAATTCCTCAAGGCTGTACATATATCAACGTCTCATAAATCCCTAAAAGATATTATAATTTATCCATAAAAGTTGAAAGTTTCTTCCTGATAAGGGATGCTTCCTTCTCAAGCTCTGCGTCTGTTACCAATAACCTGTCCCATGAAATCTCCTTTCCGCAGTGCCTGGGTATCACATGGAGATGATAGTGCATCACTATCTGCCTTGCACAGGACCCATTGTTCTGGCCAACATTTATTCCATCCGCATGAAAGACATCCATGAGGGCCATTGAAACGTACTTGGCAGTATGGTGTACCCTTGTGTAGTATTCCATATCAATGGTGAATATGTTCTCGAAATGTTTTACTGGAATGATCAGTGAATGGCCACGTTCTACGGGATATTTGTCCATGAACCCGATCACATGATCATCCCTGTAGAATATGTGCGCCTCCTTTCCAGTTACAATATTCCTGCAGAAAACACATTCAGGCAAATCAATCATCCCTTCCCTTTTCTCTCTTCCAAGCCACCATTATCCCATGAGAAATTTTTCCCTCAATGCGGTGGTATCCCCTGCTTCCATTTCCTTTATGGAATATGCGTCATGCGGCGCAAGTCCAAGAAGAAAAGCGAAAGTCATCAATATGCCCCTTCTGAATACATGAACGGTTACCTTCTGGCCGGGTTTGTATCCAACCAGATTTTCCACCATGATATTGGATGACCTGTCGGTTAATTTTCTCATGAAGTTAGGTCCGAACTTAAAGTTCTCAATGGCAACTACCTCGTCTCCGGGATATATTCCTGCTTTCTGTGCAGGAGAGTTTTCCAGCACAAACATCACATTTCCTGGATTTCCATTGGTGTTGAACCCGAGACCCATATAGGCTGGCTGATCAGTCCCGAGATCTGCAGAATATTTTTTCTCCAAAGAAAGCCCAATTTTCTTTAGTTCTGAAAGAAAATCGATGATTTCTGTTCCCCTCACATACCTGTTGAAGAACGGGACAAAATCAAGTCCAGAAATATCAGTGAGTGCTGCAAGGAGATCTTTCTCGGTGAATCCCTTTCCATCTCTGTTGTATTTTTCCATCATGTGCTTGAACAGTTCATCAAGGTTTCTCGCTCCCTTGGTGTATTCGCATATTCTTGAATTGAGCATCATTCCAAGAATCTCTCCTTTTAGATAATAAGATACATAGCTGTTTATCAAATTGGGGCTGAACTTATAAAGCTTGATCCATGCATCAAAGGATGAGTCTGATGCAGATTCATATTTAGTGCCAGGGGTTCTCTCATATATCTTTATGATCTCTGAAAGATGCTTGAAATAATCCTCCTTTGAATAAATTCCCGCCCTTAGAAGCATGAGATTTCCATAAAATTCTGTGATTCCTTCCGATACCCATAACAGTGTGGTGTGTGTTTCCTCCTTGTAATTGAAGGGGCCCAATTCCGCAGGCCTAATCCTCTTAACATTCCATATATGGAAAAATTCATGGGAAACTATGGAGAGAAATAACTTGTATCGGTTTGGATCTGCAAAATCAAATTTCTCAAATTCTATGGTCGTAGAGTTGTGGTGCTCCAGCCCACCTCCTGTTCCATTCAGGAGATGGAATATGAAGAGGTATCTCTTATATGGCAGGCCCCCCATCATTTCCCTGTATGCATCCACTATTTTTTTAGTGTCATCCACTATCCTGTCTGCGTTTTCATTTCCCGTGCCATATATTGCTATTTCATGTTCCTTCCCTTCAACAGTGAAGAAGAAGGATCTGTGTGTTCCAATTTCTATTGGTGAATCTATAAATATATCATAATTTGTTGCCCTGTACCTGTTTTCTCCGCTCTTCTCCATCCCCGTGGATATTTTCCATCCTTCATAGGGCTTGATTATAAGTTCAACGGACTGATCCTTATATCCTTCGAGATACATGAAAACACTTGCTCCATTCACGTATGCATGAGTGGAATCAATGTGGCTTTCCCTTACGGAAAGTGATCCTGCATATACCTCATAAGTTATGGTGAATGTTCTGCTGTCTCCATTCATTATCTTCCAGGTGGATTTGTCCTTTCTCTGTATATCGATGGTTTCATTGTCCTGTGTCCTTGCCTTCAGGAGTCTGACATTGGAAGAAAAATCACGGATAAGATAGGAGCCGGGCGTCCAGGCAGGCATTGTGATCATGGTTATATCTTCAGAAACATTTTCAACATTCATTGTGATCTGACAGAAACCTGTCTGGGGTTCATGAATTTCAAGTATGTAGGTTAATTTCATTAAACAACCTAACTTACAGTTATTCTTTTTTATTAAACCTTATTGAACTCACTGTATTTGGGCGGAGCGGTCAAATCTTAACTTCTCTCTCTTTGTGTAGTATAATGCATATAATACACAACTTTCTGTACACTTTCTGACCTGTTAACAAATCTGAAAATGATCCTGACATATTACGAAAAAAAAGCGGGTTAAGGGTTAAATAAAACACATAAATGTACAGTTATGGCAAAGGGTAAGATCAAAATCAATACACCACCACCGCCCACTCCAACAGCACCTCAACCTTCAACAAAATATTCCGGAGTGAAGCATACAATCATGATCATGAGCGGCAAAGGTGGCGTGGGAAAGAGCACATTCTCTGTGAATCTTGCAGTTTCACTGGGAAAAACCAGGAGCGTTGGAATAATAGATGCAGATATAAACGGGCCTGATGACCCGATGCTTCTCGGTGTTTCAAAGGACAAACTTCATGTTGAAAATAACAGAATTATTCCACTGAAGACAAAATTTGGTGTGGACCTGATATCCATGGCATTTTTCCTTCCTGACGAGAACACTGCCGTTATATGGAGAGGGGCCCTGAGGCATAAGGCAATCCAACAGTTTTTGGAAGATGCAACATGGAGCGGAAAGGATTATGTGATAATTGATTTTCCACCAGGAACGGGGGATGAGGCACTTTCTGTTGCACAGATGATCCCTGAAGTGGAAGGCGTGATAATAGTCGTGACTCCGCAGGAACTGGCTCTGCTTGATGCAAAAAAGGCAATCAACTTTGCTGAACAGCTTCACCTGAAGGTTCTTGGAATAGTGGAGAACATGAGTGGATTTTCATGTCCTCACTGTGGAACAGTCACAGATATATTCAAGACAGGAGGTGCAGAAACACTTGCAAAGGAACTTGGTATAGAATTTCTTGGGAAGATACCAATATACCCTGAAATAGTGCAGAATGCCGATACTGGAGTGCCAGCTGTTGTGGCTTCAGAAGATGTCAGGAACATATATGAAAAAGTGGCTGAAAAGGTTGCCAGGATTGTTGAAAAATGAACAATTCTTATTTCTCATGAAATTTTCATAAAGAATTTTTGACAAATGGAAATATAGAATTTAAAAGAAGATTTGATCTATTTTCAAAAACTATCTAAATTATCAAAACAGAATGTAATCTATCATACCTTAAAGTACCATATGGCCTTTTTAAAAAAAAAGCACTTGGTATGATTGCCGATCAATTTTAATGAAGTATGGATTGTACATTCAGCCTGTTAGTGACTGTGGACTGAATACCTCGGCGAACCTCGATACTTACATCCCAGCTCTATCAATCTCTTCTTTTAAGAGTGGCTTCAAACGATATCTCTTTTCAGGGATGGCTTCAAGCTTAGATGCCTTCAGCTTTTATCCATGTATGGCGTGGCTACCCGACAAAATGCCCTGCCGGACAATCGGTAAACCAGAAGCCACGAACCCCCGTTCCTCTCGTACTAAAGGCTCCTTCCCTTCAGATATCGAACACTCCCACGGAGAAGCAACCCTACTGTCTCGCGACGTAGTG
>JAKAYK010000042.1 GCA_021826765.1 Thermoplasmata archaeon
TCTTTATTCCTCCTTCTTCGATGAAAATATTCCCTATGAACAAATACATTTCATCTACCAATCTATTTCTGAGAAAATTCATGGCAGTCTTCTTCCCTCCTTCCAGAAGTATCCTCCTGATTCCCATGGAATAAATCTTGTTCATTGCTATCTTAAGATCCACAGGTTTTCCCGCAGATATCCAGATGGTATTTCCATGTGTTGTTTCCTTTGATTCATTCACAATAATGACTGTACCTGCTGACTTGAAGATATTTGAGTCCATTTGAAGGATTCCGTCTGATTTCAGTACTATCCTGAATCTGCAATTATCTGATTTCAGGTAAGGATTGTCTGATCTCAAAGTGTTTCCACCTATCATTATGGCATCCACGCTATTTCTCAATTCCATGACTCTTTTGGAATCATAATCAGAGGATATCTGCACTCTTTCTCCATCCTTGCCGGATATGTATCCATTGATGCTCTGTGCCATATTCAGGATGACATATGGCCTTCTCTCCCTCAATTCTGTATCAATCATAAGTTAATGCTCTTGATTAATATATGCAACAGTTTCTTTAACTTTATGACTTCTAGAGCGGGAGGCAAAACCCCTGAATCATATTATGAATACATTGCAAAACTGTATGCATTGCACATGGGACTTGTTATGTATCGGATCATGGTCGATTTCAAGCCTGATAAGTTGTCCAATGAAAAACGATAAAGATAGTGAATAACTCTCGGAAATCGTGAGATAATGATCGTTTCCTGAGTTTAGAACCCGCTTTCTGAATAAACTTCTGCATAGTGGCAGGATACAAATTTGCTGATACTTGGTGCTACTCTACAGTCGTATCTTCTCTAACTTCATAATTCTTTTACGATAGCGCTTCTCGTTTACACTTAAAAACTTCTGTGCGAGTTTGCTGTCCGAGATTGTTAGATTTCCCTGAATCGTCTGGATTTTGTTGAGAGCTGAAAGAAGAGCTGCAACATTACCTGTGGTTTTTACCACAAACCTATCTGCAATAATGGCGCATGAATGGTTAAATTTCGCAAGTAGAACAGTGGAAAGCACAGGGAAAGATATTATACCCAACACAAGTAACACACCTGTCACAGGAACAAGGATCACCCCCAATGCAGGAGAACCTCCCATGATAAAATAGATGAATAAGTCAGTCAACGCAACAATTGGAGTGAAGAGAACAAATAAGTTTTTAACAGAACAGTGTGACTTTGCCATATAGTATGCATTGCACAATGCTGCATTCATTTCATCATTTGACAGAGTTTCTGCAAGCTGTTTCGTGATGAGAATTCTCTTTGCGCGAATATCATGTGAAACAAGGTGAGTTTTTCCATAATTCGGAGCAGGCATTATATGAACCTCTGGTATGGCTTTATGATTTTTCCCTACAATATCCCTGAGTCTTGCGGTCATTGCTTCATCAATATAGGATTCTGTCTCCATCTCCCTGGTTCCCGTTATGAGAACAATCCCAATAGGAATGAGATATGCTAATATTGTTACAAATGATAGAACCAGCATGACTCGTTGATTGAAAGAGCCAATCTGCGGAAGAAAAGTGAACATGGTAAATAGAGAAGCTTCAGGGAAATATATTGCAAAAAATGCATTTCTCAGATAAGTGGGGTGACCAATCAAGGTTCTAAGGAAGAGCCAAGTAGTCAGAATCAAAACGGACCAGACAATAGGAATGAAATAAAAGGTGGGGAGAAAATCTAAGTTTACCATATATGCCAAAACTAAAGCAGGAATGTTCAGGAAGACAACACCTGCAATCATTTGCCTGACACCTGTTCTGTTTAATACCACAAAACTAATTCATCATTGATATATTTAATCTTTGCAGTCACACATCTAGACCAATTTGGAAACGAGAAATAGATTCAAAAACAGCTGGCGACACTTGAGGCATATAAGGGTTAGGTTTGCTAAAAAGTGGGGCTGACCGGATTCGGACCGGTGACCTCCCGGTTATCAGCCGGGTGCTCCAACCATGCTAAGCTACAGCCCCATTTGAGCAGCCATGATTTTTCATTGAGTAATAAAAGTTTCTAAGGTTGTGCCCGGAACATCCGATTCTAACACATATAAAAAGAGATAATTTAGTATATCAAAAAAAGATACAACCTCAATAATGCAAAGACCGGACTACGTGAAAATTAGGCTCCCCTCTGGAGAAAAATTCTCAGAGGTTAACAATATTCTTAAGACAAGGGCATTGCACACTGTTTGCGAAGAGGCCAGATGCCCCAATCTGTCGGAGTGCTGGGAGTCCGGGACTGCTACTTTCATGATACTTGGAAAAAATTGCTCTAGAGGATGTAGATTCTGTTCAGTAACTCATGGAAACATGGAAGAACTTGATCCTCTTGAGCCTGTAAAAGTCAGGGATGCTGTCAGAAACATGAACCTGAAATTTGCTGTCATAACTTCAGTTGACAGGGATGATCTACCGGATCAGGGTGCGGAGCATTACGCCAAAACTATCAGGATGGTCAGAGACACAGGAGTTCTTGTTGAATCACTGATACCTGACTTCAGAGGAGACAGGGCCCTTATTCAGAAGGTTATTGATGAAAAACCGGATGTTATTGCACATAACATAGAAACGATCAGAAGACTCACACCCATTATCAGAGATGCCAGGGCATCATATGATCAATCTCTAAGTGTGTTGAAATATGTGAAGGATAGCGACCAGCAGATGACAACAAAGTCATCCATAATGCTAGGGCATGGAGAGAAAGATCAGGAAGTTCTGGAAACCATGGATGACCTCTTGGATTCAGGCGTTGACATCCTGACCATTGGCCAGTACCTGAGACCTTCAAGAAAACAGATACCTGTAACAGAGTACTGTTCGATGGAAAGATACACAATGTTTGAAGACATTGCGAAGGAGAAGGGTTTCAGATTTGTCGCAAGTGGCCCCCTTGTGAGGACGTCTTACCGGGCCTTTGAGGCATGGGCAATGAAAAATATTACACTCAAGAAAAGGTGAAAAACAAAATGGATGAAAAGGAAATGTTTGTAAAAGCATACAAAGCTATGGCTCTTTCAAGAGCACTGGACAGGAAAATTGTTATGGCTCAGAGACAGGGCAGAGTTGGATTTTATACTCCTACCATAGGTCAGGAGGCCCTCCAGATTGGATTATCCATGGCTCTTGAAAAAGAAGACATCGTTTATCAGTACTACAGGGACGTCCCTTTCATGCTCCACAGAGGAGTTCCCCCAGAAACAATTATAGATCAAATAATGGGAAATAGCTCTGATATTGAGAAAGGGAGACAGATGCCTTCACATTTCAGTTCCAAAAAGCACAATTTCATGTCCATACAGAGTCCTGTCGCAACTAACCTGCCCCCTGCAACTGGTGCAGCTTATGCGATAAAATACAGAAAGAAAAACGACATCGTAGTTACAACATTCGGCGATGGTTCCACTTCTACTCCTGATTTCCATGCTGCAATGAACCTGGCAGCAGTTTTTGATCTTCCAGTTGTATTTCTTTGTGAGAATAATAAATGGGCAATTTCGCTCCCCGTTGAGAAACAGACCAAAGTCGAGATATGGAAAAAGGCAGATGCATATGGAATGAGGGGATTGAAGGTGGATGGCAATGATCTTTTCACCATGTATGAAACCTCCAAGAAAGAAGTTGAGAGAGTCAGGAAGGAGAAAAAACCTGTTCTAATAGAGGCAGTGAGTTATAGAATAGGGCCCCATTCGACCTCAGATGATCCCAACAAGTACCGTACAGCTGAAATAACAGATGGAAGTGAGAAAGATCCTATTACCATTGCAGAGAAAAAGATGATTGAACACAATTACCTCACTGCAGAGGAAATTGAAAAAATTAAATCGGATGCCAAGGAAAATATAGAAAAAATATTCGAGGAAAGGGAAAAGTTGCCTCCACCAAGCCCTGACACCATGTTCACTGACATATACGAGAAAAACAATTGGATTATTGACGAGGAAAAGGAGGAGATATTATGAGTTCAAAACAATTAAACATGGTTCAGGCAATAAACTCCACATTGGATATGCATATGAAGGAAGACGATTCCATCATTCTGTTAGGAGAAGATATAGGAAAAGATGGAGGAGTTTTCAGGGTCACGGAAGGCCTCCAGGCAAAGTATGGATCTGATAGGGTTATAGATACCCCACTGGTGGAACTTGGAATTGTTGGAATGGCCATTGGAATGGCACTTTCTGGCTTAAAACCTGTCCCTGAAATTCAGTTCCAGGATTTCATATTCACCGCCTTCGACCAGATTGTGAATCAGGCAGCAAAAATGAGATACAGAAGTGGTGGAGAATACAACGTTCCAATGGTTCTGAGAACACCATATGGAGGAGGAATAAGGGGGGGATTATACCATTCACAGAGTGGAGAGGCTTATTTCGCCCACACGGCTGGCTTGACTGTGCTTTCACCTTCAAACCCTTACGATGCAAAAGGACTTCTGACATCAGCAATGAAATCAAAGGACCCAATTATTTTCCTTGAGCCAAAAAGACTCTACAGAAGCATCAAGTCTGATGTTCCTGATGAGAAATACAGCATACCAATCGGGAAGGCTGCGCTTGTCCATGAAGGGAGCAAAATGACCTTTGTTACCTATGGTTCTATGGTTCCCACCGTGGTGAATACAGTGACAAAGCATTCTATTGATGCAGATGTTATTGACCTCAGGACAATAATGCCATATGACGGTGAGACCATTTTAAACTCTGTCAAGAAAACAGGAAAAGTGATAATAGTCCACGAGGCCCCGAGAACACTTGGCATGGGTGCGGAAATATCTGCCTTCATTGGAGAGAGGGCAGTGGACTATCTTATGGCCCCCATACTGAGGGTATGCGGACCGGATATACCTTTTCCATACAAACTAGAGGAATATTACATGCCAAATGAGGGAAGAATACTGAAAGCCATAAATAGAGTTCAAGAATTCAGGTGATCGAAATGTTTAAGTTTAAGTTACCGGATATTGGTGAAGGAGTCACGGAAGGAGAAATAATCAAGTGGCTCGTATCTGAGGGCCAGACAGTTAAGAAGGATCAGGAAATGGTAGAGATAATGACCGATAAGGTCAATATCAGCATACCTTCCCCAGTGGAGGGGAAAGTACTGAAACTCGTCTATCCTGCCGGAAAAGTAGTCAAGGTGGGAGAGGAGATCATAGAAATTGATGACGGGAAACCAGATGTGGAGGAAAAGAAAGAACCCGTGAAACCAATGCATGAGGAAAAACCTGAGAAACAAACAGCGCCAGGATCAGAAACTCATAATAAAGAAAAAGGAGGAGAAAATAATATGGATGAAAAACCTGGAGAAAGAAAAGCTTTAGCAACACCAACCATAAGGAGGCTTGCGAGGGAGAGGAATATTGACATTGACCTGGTAAAGCCAACAGGTCCAAATGGAAGAATAACAATCGAGGACCTTGACAGAACAGAAAAGGAGCTTAAGGAAAGAAAGGAGACAAAAGTAGAAACTCCTCCTCCAGCTGCGGAACCAGCAAAAGAGCAGGTACAGATTGTTGAAGCAAATGCAGCGGAAACTCCCACTTCAGAACATCATGACCAACCAGCAGCACAAGTATCCGAAGCACCTGCACAGGCGGGGAAGGAAAAACCTGCGGCATCAGAATCCGATCAGATATACGAACCGAAAGGGCTCAGAAGAATCATTTATGACAAGATGACAAAATCAAAGCAGATCATGCCTCATTTCATGATAGCAGAAACGATAAATATCGAGCTTATCACAAAATCACTCAATGAGTTCAAGGAAAAAGGCGTCAAGGTCACAATGACACCGTTCTTTGTAAAAGCAGTGGCCGTCGCCCTTACTGAATTCCCAAAATTCAACGCACACTTTGATGAGGCAAACAAGAGATATATCTTCAGGAAGATCGTCAATATAGGTGTTGCAATTGACACTCCCGATGGTCTCACAGTGGCTGTTGTGAAGGATGCAGTCAACAAGTCTGTTATGCAGATTTCAGATGAAATTGCTGAACTTGCAAAGAAGGCAAGAGAGAACAAGCTTTCACTTCAGGATGTTCAGGATTCTACATTTACATTATCCAATGTTGGATCCATTGGCGGTGTGTTATCCACGCCAATCATAAATTATCCAGAAGTTGCAATTCTTGCTGTCCACAGGCCTTTTGATGGGGTGAATACATACATATCCCTGTCATGTGATCACAGACTCATAGACGGAGCAGACGCTGCCAGATTCATATCAAAGGTTAGGGAATACCTGCACAATCCTATAACATTCCTGATACGGTGAAAAAATGAAATTTGATGTCATAGTAATAGGTGGGGGGCCAGGAGGATACTCTGCGGCCATACGATTGGGCCAGAAGGGTAAGACTGTTCTGCTTGTGGAAAAAAATAAGATTGGAGGTGAATGCCTCAATTATGGATGCATACCCTCAAAAGCGCTCATAGAAATGGCAAACAGCCTTGGATATCTGAAGACACTTCCAGGTGTAAGAATGAGCTATAATGTGGACATGTCCCAGTGGCAGAACTGGAAATGGACCATGATTAACAGGCTTGTATCCGGGGTAGAAACTTTGTGCAGGGCCTTTGGAGTGAAAATTATACAGGGTGATGCACACATTATTGACAAACAGCATATAAAAGTGGGGCAGGAAACACACACATGCGATAAGCTAGTGATTGCAACAGGATCTTCGCCAATTCAGAGGGGTGAATTCAAGGACATTCTCTACAACAAAGAAATTCTTGACCTTAAAACAATTCCAAAGGATCTCATCATAATTGGTGGAGGATATATTGGAGTTGAACTTGGTATTGCGTTTGCAAAACTGGGAACCCAGGTTACCCTTATTGAAATGCTTCCGGGAATTCTTTCGGGATTCGAAACTGAACTTGTAAAACCGGTTGAGAGAAGAATGAAGGAACTTGGAATAAGAATCATGATTTCTGCAAAGGTGGCTGCAGTCGAGAAGAGAGACAGATACTATGTGAGAATGGAATCTGGCGCAAACCTTTCTGCAGATTATGTTCTTCTTACGATTGGAAGGAAACCAAATGTGGATGGCTTTGGACTGGAAAATCTCAAACTGGAAATGGAGAATGGCGCCATAAAAACCGACAAACACAAAGAAACCAGTGAGAAGGGAGTCTATGCAGTTGGAGATGTGACCGGAGGTGTGATGCTTGCACACAAGGCATTCTACGAGGGAGAAATAGCGGCAGATAACATTAGTGGAAAGAATACAGAGGTTGGCTACTACGCTATGCCTTACGTAGTGTTTGCTGATCCGGAAATCGCATTCACCGGAGCAAAGAGCGAAAAGAGCACCAGATATCCAATAGCTGCTAACGGGAGAAGCCAGGGTCTCAACATGTCCCAGGGATTCTATACCATTTACTACACTAACGATGGTACAGTCACTGGAGCTGCCATAGCTGCCCCACATGCTTCAGAAATGATTTCTGAACTTTCCCTTGCCATAGAGGCTGGCCTTAATGTTGAGGATATTGGAGCAACTATTCATCCACACCCAACTGTGTCAGAAGGTATTCAAGAATCGGCTCAGATAGCGTATGGAAAACCACTGCACTTCAAGCCTATCTCTTGATCTCCATACGAAAAACTACCAGTACGTCCTCGATTTGCAGAGAGAGATTCATGAGTTGAGATGCAGGGATAAGATCCCTGATATCTTTATTTTTGTTGAACATGAACCTGTCTATACCATGGGAAGAAACTCAAAACAGGATAATTTTCCTGGATTGAAGCCTATTCTTGTAGAGAGAGGAGGAGATGTGACCTACCATGGTCCAGGTCAGTTGGTTGTGTACCCAATAGTGAGAGTTTTCAATCAGGGAGAGGCCCCTGACCTGAGAAAATTTGTACTCTGGGTGGAGAATATTATATCCTGCGCAC
>JAKAYK010000043.1 GCA_021826765.1 Thermoplasmata archaeon
TGGAGGCAAACAGTGCGGGCCTTATTTCAGGAATGAAGGATCTTGGCGGAGGGGGCCTTTCAAGTGCCGCAGGAGAGATGTGCCTTGCAGGTGAGGCCGGAGGAGAAATCCACCTCGAAAGGGTCCTGCTGAAAGAGTCAAACATGTTTCCATGGGAGATATGGGTAAGCGAAAGCCAGGAAAGAATGCTGTTAAGCGTGCATGAAGATGATGTTGAGAAGATCAGTGAGATCATGGAAAGATGGGACATCGATCACAGCGTGATCGGAAAATCTGTTCCGGGGAAGAGGATGAAGTTATTCTTTAAGGATAAAATTGTTATGGACCTTCCACTGGAATTCCTTACTTCGGGGCCCATGTATGCAAAGCCATACTTTAACAGAAAAGATGAGATAAAGCACTGGATTCAGCCACCTGATCCAGATGATTTCAATATGGATCTGGAGCTTTTCCTTACAGATTACAACAATTCATCAAAATTCAATGTTGTGAGGCAGTATGATTTCACTGTACGAGGGGATACTGTAATCAAACCCATAGTTGGCATGCCAAACAGGGAAACGCACCCTGATGGTGCAGTAATGAGAGTTTCAGACGACGGGTATTACGGATTAGGCATCACATCCGGATGCAACATAAGTGCTATGAATGAAGATCCTTATATTGGAACAATTGCCACCTTATCGAGATCATACACAAATATCCTTTCTCTTGGGTGCAATCCACACAGTGTGGTTGATTCCCTGAACTTTGGAAATCCTGACAAAATGAAAATTATGTCCCAGTTTGTGGAAAGTGTCAAAGCCATAGGGGATTTCTGCAGGAAAACAACACTCCCGGTGGTTGCTGGAAATGTAAGTTTCTATAATGAACTGGAGGGCAATGATATTCCTCCAACTCCAAACATACTGTTGACAGGTCTGATAAAAGACTACAGGAAAGTCATAACACCTGAGTTCAAGAGTGAGAACAATGCAATACTTGTCGCCGGAAGTTCGAGTGGAAATCTTGCCGGGGGCCTGTATGCGTCAAAAAGAGGCCTTACTGGAGGGTCACTGGATAGAGTTGATCTGAGCGAACTTTTAAAATTGAAGGAAAGCATATTGAAATGCAATGAAGATTCTCTTCTTGAATCTGCTCATGATATATCTACAGGAGGACTTGCAATTGCAATTCTTGAGATGTCATTTGGTTCAGGGATAGGTTTCAAAATTGATCTTTCAGGGCATTCTGACGAAAGATTCCTGAACAAAATATATTCCGAATCCGGAAACAGGATTATAATAGAGGTCAGGGAAGAGAATGTCGAAAAGGTCCTTGAAATATTTGGGGATATGGAGATTTCAAGAATTGGGGCCACAGTGGGCAAAAGGGCTGAAATATGGAATGATGCCCAGAAAATGATTGATCTTGAAATATCATATATAAGAAACGTATGGGAACATGGTCTTGACGGGTTGATATAGATGGATGATTTGTTTAAACACACAGAATACATAGAGAGCCACAACATAACGCTGTTCTGCACATACAGGCTGAACTTTGATGCTTCAAGGAACTGCGGAGCAGTTACAGTATATAACGGTAGGGAAATCAATGAGGAATCCTTTGAGCTGTATATGGAATACCTGGAATGCAATCTGACAGAGGAGCAGATAATGGACAGGATAAAAAAATTGAAAGAAGAAATAAGTTCAGGGAAACTTGATGTTTCAATCTGATCAGGAAAATATCTTCTAAATATCAAATTTTATTTCTACGCTGTCCCCATCCTCCAGGTTCAGTTTTTCTCTCAGATAGATATGCGAGATTATTTCCAATACATCCCTGTAAATGGATCTATATGGAAAAATCAAAGCACATTCCACACCTTTAATATTGCACTTGAATGCTTTGACAGCACCATATGTCCTGTCGTCTGAACTGAACCCTTCTATGAGGATACCCTTCCTTGCCCTGATATGCCTTAGAGTTTTTTCATCGTTATTGTCTACCTTGACATTGAGCGTTCCGGGGTAAGGAATCATGTTAAGTTTTTCATTGAACTGAATAAGGTAGGGTTTCTTTGCAACATAGTATCTACCTTCTCCAAGCCCACTCTGAACAGTTCCACAAATGGATGTTGATTTTCCGATTCCAAGAATCTGGGAAAGCTCCGCAAATTCTCCATAGAGAATATCAAGCCCTGACTCAGTGATGGAAATATTCTGATGCCTTCCTGAAATTTTTCTGTCAATAATTCCTTCATTTTCCATTTCAAGAATGAGTCTGGAGGCATTTTGCTGGCTCATTCCAGTGAGTAAAGCGAGTTCACCGGATGTAATTCTCAGGGTTTTCTCGTCACCCATTTTCTGGGCTATAACCTTCAGGATATGATAATATTTTTCATTGAATTTCTCTATCTTCTCCATGTCAACTTCCTCCCGTCTTCAATGTTCAACACTGCTATTCCTTTTTTCATTGCCCTGTCGCACAGTATTCTGTCATTGCTGATAAGTACCAGGCTGTTTTTAGTGCATGCATCAAGGACGCAGTCATCGCCAGCTCCTTCACCACCAACAACTTCTATTCCTGAATAAACATTCATTGCAATCTTTGCTGATAAATTCCTTCCTGAGAGTTTTTCAAGCTCTTCCATTACACATTTGGAAGTAACAAGATTAAACCCCAGGGATTTCACCTCTCCTATGAGGTCTATCTTCTGCATGACAGAATACATCAGGATGTTTGTATCAGCCAGTGCTATTTTACTTGACAACCTGGGCAATTGCTGTACCTTCTCTTATCTTCTTGACCTCTACCAGAACTGTCTGGCCTTTCTTAGTGCCCGGAACAATTATGGTATATCCGAAGAGTTTGCTTCTTCCTTCACCAGACTTCCCAATTTCAATTATAGTGACGGTGTATTTTTTGCCCTCCTCTATCTGGTCCCTGTTTATTGTAAGCTCCCTTGAAGGGCTTATGGGGTGCTGTGCACCACATGCCTTGCATCTGATCACATTCACCCTTCCCTCCTTCACAATTTCTGTATCGGGAGAGTTGCACTCATAACATCTGACATATACATTCAGGTACTGCTCAAGTTTTGTATTGAACTCCTCCTCCGTGACTTTCCTGTTGATTATGAGTCTCCTTCCCTCCACGTTGACGCCAATGCCAAACTCTTTCATGAAGAACTTGGAAACATCCCTGTCATTCCTGTTTATGATGTCAAGTATGTCCATGAAATTCCTCACAATGGTCTGTTTCCCCTCTTCCATGAGCATGGGTTTTGGAATCTTGAGTCTTTCCTGACTCACTGTGGATGCAGAAAGTATGTCTGAAGCGTCATTAAGCAATTTTTCATAACTGTCGAAACTCATGATGGTGTATCATTAATTGGTTTATTATGGTTTATCCCGTCAGTTGTTTAAATAATTTTATGAGTTAGTTTTGAATACAGAGGAGAACGAAATGAGTTTTAAGCCCATCAATAATAATAACACCATAAGGAACATATGGAAGGAAGTTCTGGAATATTGGGAATCTGAGGATATATTCCAGAAAATCATTGAATCAAGGAAAAACTCAAAAAAATTCATATTTCTCGAGGGCCCCCCTACAGCCAACGGCAGGCCACATGTGGGGCACGCTCTCACCAGGGCAATGAAGGACACGGCACTGAGATACAAAACAATGAAGGGATACAGCATAGAGAGAAGGGATGCGGGATGGGACTGCCATGGCCTTCCTGTTGAACTTGAGGCAGAAAAACATTTTGGATTCAAGTCAAAGGATGAAATAGAAAAATTTGGCGTGGAGAAGTTCAATAAATACTGCAGAGAGAGCGTTTTCAGGTACATAGACGACTGGAATCAGGTAGACAGAAATATAGGGTACTGGATAAACAGGGATTCCGCTTATGTCACACTCAGGGATGATTATATAGAAAGTGAATGGTGGGCCTTGAAAACGTTATTTGAAAGGAATGACATGTACAAGGATTTCAGGATATCTCCATATTGCCCAAGATGTGAAACCACTCTCAGTTCACACGAACTTGCCCAGGGATACAAAAACGTGAAAGACACATCCATATATGTAAAGTTCAGGCTGAAGGATGAGGATAGATATGCACTTGCATGGACAACCACACCATGGACAATTCCTTCAAATCTGCTTCTCGCAGTGAACAGCAGGATAGAGTATTCCGATGTGGAATACGAAGGATCCGTGTATATAGTGGCAAGCAATCTTGTCACGAGGATATTCCCCGGGAACCACAGAATACTCAATACATATTTGGGGAAGGAACTTCTGGGAAAGAGTTATGTCCGGCCAATAGAATTTCTCGATGCAGCAGATAAGGCATGCAGGATAGTTGACGGAAGCCATGTTACACTGGATGAAGGAACTGGAATAGTACATACTGCTCCGGCCTTTGGTTCCGATGATTTCGATCTTGGCAAGAAACATGGCACGGGCCTTCTCAACCCGGTAGATGCTCATGGAAGGTTCAATGAGAAAAAACTTCCTTGGAACGGCCTGTTCGTGAAGGATGCAGATATCCCCATAGTGAAATATCTCAAGGAGAAGGGGCTTGTGCTGAAAAATGAAAAATACGAACATTCATATCCATTCTGCTACAGGTGTGATACTCCCCTTCTATACTATCCAATAGATGCATGGTTCATCCGGGTTTCGGCCTATTCAAAAGATATGGTGGAATACAATTCCAGAGTAAACTGGGTCCCTGAACATCTAAAGAACGGAAGATTTGGAAATTTCATAGAGGATGCGAAGGACTGGAATCTTTCGAGAAACAGGTACTGGGGAACACCACTGCCTGTTTGGACTTGCGAAAATGGGCACACCAAAGCCATAGGCTCAAAAAAAGAGCTTCTGGAAAACGGAGCAGCTGAACTTCCACAGGAATTGCACAGGCCCTATGTTGATAATATATTCTTAAAATGTGGAAATTGTGGGGGTATAATGAAAAGGGAACCATTTGTCATTGACACATGGTTTGATTCAGGCAGCGCAACCTATGCAGCCCTCCATTACCCACATGAAAGAACTGAACTCCCTGAACTTCCCATATCTTACATAGCAGAGGCCATAGATCAGACAAGAGGGTGGTTCTACACACTCCATGCAATATCAACTATGCTTTTCAGGACAAATGCCTTTGAAAACGTTCTATGTGCAGAATTCATACTGGATGAAACAGGAAAGAAGATGAGCAAGAGCAAGGGAAATGGCACTCTTGCAATGGAGCTGCTTGACAGGTTTGGGGCAGATTCTTCAAGGCTGTTCTTCTACTCAACTGCCGTATGGAAGCCCAAGCCTCTTGTGGAAAAGCTTGTCAGGGAAAACGAAACAAAAATACTCGGCACACTTCTCAATCTTTACAATTTCTTTGCGTCAAATGCAACTTTGGATGAATATGTGCATAAGGGCATAATGGTCAGTGACAACCTTCTTGACAGATGGCTTCTCTCAAGAATAAACACGACCATATTGAATACGTCAAAAGCAATGGATTCATACGAATTTCATGATGCACAGAGACACATAGCAAACCTGATAGAGGAAACATCCAACTCCTATCTGAGGCTTTCAAGGAGAAGATTCTGGGATTCATCAACTTCACAGGCAAACAAGTTTCCATCTTACAGTGTCCTGTTTAATGCCATAGAGACCCTATGCCTTCTGCTTGCGCCCATAGCACCTTTCACCACTGAATATATATACAGAAACCTTCATGAAAATTCTCTAAGCGTTCATGCAGCAGCATATCCTGAACCCGATTCCCATATGATTAACCCTGATCTGGAAAAGTCCATGGAATCAGCACTCACAGTGCTTGAACTTACACGCAGGGCCAGGCAGTCAGCCGGAATAAAAGGGAGGCAACCTGTAAAAAGCATTCTGATATACGCTGAAAAAATAACACAGGACGGTATAGATTCAATATCGGAAGAGCTCAATGCGAAGACGATCTCAGTCATAGAGATGAAAGAAAGGCCTTCAAAACCCATTGCCAGGGTGAATATGTCTGTAGTTGCCCCACTGCTCAAGGCAAACCTTAATGCATTCATCAATCTCGTTGAAAATGCTAATCGCAATGGAACATCACACACAATCCTGAAAGAGCATGCGGAGTTCATGGGCACAGCACTTCCCGAAAATTCACTCACTTTCACTGAAGTTCCCGATCCCGGATATGCCATGGAAAGTGATTCAGGGATAGAAGTATATCTCAACAGGGAAATAGACATGGAGCTGGAGCAGGAGGGGATGAGCAGAGAGATAATAAGGCGTATACAGATAATGAGGAAGGAACTGAATCTGGAATATGACAGAAAAATAAAAGTATGCGTTGAAGGGGATGAACTCACTGATGCTGTCCTGAAGGGTTTTGGAGGAAGGATAAAGGAAGAAACCCTTACAGAAGATCTGGTAAATCCAATGAAAAGAGCCTATGATGCTGAGAAGGAATGGGACATAGATGGAAGGAATGTTAAAATTTCAATACTCCTTTGAAAAATTGTCCCATCCTTTTTTATCTATATTATTCCACATTTCCCCATCAAAAATCATGTTGTCGCCATCCCATGTTGTGCCAATATAGCTCACCTGTATTCCAAGTTCATTCATCTTTTTAGAAAAATCGCCATAATTGTCATTTTCAATGGTGAACAGGAGTTCGTAATCTCCTCCAATGTTGCATCCAATTTCCAGCGCTGAAATTCCATATCTTTCAGAAGCCTTGAAGACAGATTGGTGAAGTGGGAGTTCGCTCTGGACAATTCTGAAACCTATTCCATAGTCATCTCTCATCTGCGAGATTGAACCAAACAGGCCGTCAGAAATATCCATCATGAATCTTGCCCCATATTTGCTCAGTTCCATAGCTTCATGGATTCTTGGCTCTATCCGAACTATTTCAGTGGAATTTTTAAGGTCTACTCCATGTTTATAATTCAGAAATGCTGCACCAACTCTTCCGATGGAGTTTGTAACGCACACAATCTGATCCTTTCCTATATCTGATCTTTTTCTGATTCTGTCCTTGAGTTGTTCACCCATGCAAAAACCGGTGAATACATTATCTTCTCCTGATTTAGTGTCTCCCCCTATATACTGTACATTAAATTTATCAAGAGCAGATCTCATACCCTTCGCAAATTCAGAGATGTATTCTTCACTCAGGTCGTCCCTGATCACAAATGATGCCATAAATACTTCAGGTTCTGCGGCCATTGCGGCAATATCACTGAGGTTTATGTTCACAAAAAACACTCCTGCATCAAATGCACTGACTCCTTCAGGAATATGTGTTCGGAGCGTTATGGAATCTGTCGTGAGTAGTTTATGTCTATTTTTTCCAGGAATTATGGAGCAATCATCTTTAGGTGCAGAAATTCCTGCATTTTCAAATATTTTTTTTATGATTTCCCTTTCTCCCTTATTCCTGGCATTCATCAGAACTGCACCGTGCCGCTCTTCATCTTCCTTATTCTGGAATCCATGTCTATGGGTTCCAGGAGTCCACTTTCAACTTCCATGTATTTCCTGTAGACAGTAAGATCTGCATTATTGTAATATGTCCTGAGTGCATCAAAATTCTGCTCAAGAGAAGCATCAAATATGAGTTTCAGAAGTTCTGGATCCTTTGAATTGTTGTGTGCCCCTCTATCTGAATTTCCTCCCGTAGGATAGGAAAGAACTTCCACAGGCAATTTCTCACATTCTAGAAGAACTCTAGCAACACTCCAGAGCCATGGGGGCCTGTAGAGGCCTTTCTTCCAGAGGGACTCAACCAATGTGTTCTTCTGGATGTTCATTGGATTTACTGATACATCTGTTGAGTATGGTGCACAGTCCTGTGCCGATTTTATTGCATCCCTCACAGCTAATTCTTCATTTAAAAAT
>JAKAYK010000044.1 GCA_021826765.1 Thermoplasmata archaeon
TCTGCAAAAATAGCTGAACTCTCAGGATTTGATGGAATCGAACTTCATGGGGCTCACGGGTATCTCATACATGAATTCCTTTCCCCCGCACTTAATAAGAGAAATGACAGGTGGGGAGGCTCACTGGAAAACATGCTCAGGTTCCCACAGGAGATCATCAAAAGAGTAAGAGAGGAAGTGTCAATACCTGTTGGAATCAGGCTCAGCCTTTATGAGGATGACCAGGACGGCTATGCGCCTGAACATGGACTTAAGATTGCAGAATCTTTGAAAAACATTGATTATATCCATTTCTCTGCTGGAAGGAATGCTCCTCCGGGTTCGTCAGCGCCATTCTATTACCCTAATGCACATATATTCAAAAGGCTGACCGGGAAGCCTTCAGTCAAAACCATGATTGTGGGTTCCATAACGGACAAGGAAACGGTTGAAAATGTTCTGGAAACTGTTGATATGATATCCATAGGAAGAGAATCTCTTGCAGATTCTTTCTTTCCTGAGAAGATACGAAAAGGGATTATGCCAAGGCCCTGTATCAGGTGCAACCAGGCATGCAGGAATTTTGCACACGGACAGGTGAGATGCACGATAAATTACGAGACAGGAAGAGAGACTGTTTTCCAGATTCAGGAACTTCATGGAGATGTGAAGATTGCAGGTGCAGGTGTTGCAGGCATGGAGGCTGCCATATATCTCGCAAGATGTGGAATGCATGTGACTGTTTTTGAGAAATCGGGAAATATTGGAGGACAGATCAATGAGATATACGAAACAAGCCAGAAGAATGAATTTTCGAAACTGGTATCCTTCTACAGGGCTGAGGCAGCCAGACTGGGCATAGAACTGAAGTTAAACCATGAGGTGTCAGAGAAAGATGTGGATATCTGGCTTGCAGAAGGGCACAGGTATCCCGAAATCATAGAGAAGGATGAAATGTGCGTGGATTCAAACATTTATGCGCATCTGGATGAATGCCTCAGGCTTGCAGGGAGCAGGAAAATTGTCATGACCGAGAGATCCCTCAGCTCCCTTGACAGAAGCAGGCAGAATGTGTTCAGGAAGATTGCACAGGACAGTGGGATAACCTTTGTGAAGGAACCAGATGACAGGTTCTCAGTGAGTATCATTGAAAAAAAGCAGAATGATCTCGGGACTGCAGTCAGAAAAGGTGTTAGCGAAGCAATGAGGTTTGCGTCTGAACTCAGATGGTGAACCTTCCATCATCCTTTTCATGAAAATACAAATATTAAAAAAATTATTTAACGCAAGCATGCATGACACTGCAAATGGGAAGAAAGATCTACGTGGAGTCCTATGGATGCAGCCTTCAGAAAGGAGAGACAGGACTCTATGTAAACGGCATGATGGAAAAGGACGATATCATAGTCCACAGTCCTGAGGAAGCTGATGTCAGGGTCATCGGTACATGTGCAGTAATCAGGAAAACAGAAAACCACATGCTGGAGAGAATTGGTGCGCTTTCAGATTCTGGGGCCACCAGGGTCATAGGATGTCTTCCTCCGGTCTCCATGAATTCCATATCCATGAAGAATATTGAGATGATGTCTCCCCTTGAATTCAGGGGGCTCTACAATGGCACACTGGATGATGTTGAAATTAGAGAAACATCCATTCTTGATGGCATACCCATAAACCAGGGATGCACTGGTTCTTGCAACTACTGCATCTCAAGGGTTGCAAGGGGAAAGCTTCTCTCCAGGAATGCAGACAAGATCTGCGGGCAGGTCAGGATGCAGATTGAGAGGGGTGTGAGGGAAGTCAGGATCAGTTCTCTGGATACTGCAGCTTACGGCAAGGATACAGGAGTCCGGCTTCCTGAACTAATTGACAGGATCTGCAGCATCCCTTATGATTTCAGGCTCAGAGTCGGGATGATGGAACCCCGGAACACTGCAGAAATTCTGGAAAAATTGATGGAATCCTATGGAAACAAAAAGGTGTACAGATTCCTTCACATACCTGTGCAGAGTGGCGATGACAGGATTCTGGAATCCATGAACAGGGAATATAATGCTGAAGTTTATTATTCAATTGTGAGGAGATTCCGGGAAACATTTCCAGATTCTGTCCTTTCAACAGATATAATATCGGGGTACCCGGATGATGATGAGGAATCCTTCCAGAATACCATGAAACTGCTTGAAACCTCAGAACCGGACATAGTGAATATAACCAAATTTTCCCCAAGGCAGTACACAAAGGATTTTTCAAGGGTCCCACCACCTTCAAACTTTGTCAAGAGATGGTCGCAGGAATATACAAGAATACACCATGAGATACTTGAGAAGAAGCTCAATGAACAGATCGGGAAGAGAAGGAATGTCATGGTCACCGAGATGGGAAGGAACGATACATCAGTATGCAGGGATGACTCCTACAGGCCCATAGTCGTCAAAGATAAACTGGATCTTTACAGCAGGCATGATGTGGAAATCGTTGAAGCGTCAGGAACCTATCTTATAGGGAAACTTGACAGTTCCCATCTTTAGTTGTTTCCAACTACAGCAGCCTGAATTGCCCAGTCTTGCCGGGTATCTCAATGTTTCCTGGCACATCAAGTTTGCAATTAAGGCGACGAAAGATTGATCCTTTTTGAGATCACTTTATGAGCTTGAGTTCCTTCAATTTTGCATGCACCTCTGAGGAGTGGCCCTTCGGGGAAACCTTCTCGAACACATGAACAATGTTTCCATCCGGATCTGCAATGAATGTTGTTCTCTTTGCACTGTTACCGTTCAGGACGCCGAAGGATTCGCTTATCTTTTTTTCATGATCAACAATCAGGGGAAAATTCAGTCCAAATTTCTGATGGAATTTTTTGTGGGAAGCTTCCGAGTCAACGCTCACTCCATAAACCCCAACTCCGAGCCCTGAAAAATCTCCCATTGAATCCCTGAACTCACAGGCTTCCACTGTGCAACCAGGCGTATCATCCCTTGGATAGAAATATATCACAGAGGGCTTTCCCCTGATACTTGAGCTTGATACTGCCTTTCCCTCCTGATCTACTGAATTGAACTCTGGAATTTTCTGACCTGCTTTAAGTATTTCTGTCATGAGAGTATATAGCTTAATCTTGATTTAATATTTTCTAATAAAAACTCTGACAGGTAATCTTTCACTGAAATCAAGCATCGCATGGATTTATTCCGTAAGTGAGAACCATTATGGCTGCAACACCATTTTCCATCTTGTCCAGAACCTCCTTTGATTCTGATGCCTTGCCTACCGCTATGTATTTTCCCGTTCTGTCCTTTATGTAAACAAGCTGCCCTGAAACCACGTCTTCAGAAATAGATAATACCCCTTTGATGAAGAGTTTTGCTCCCTTGAGAACGTGAATTGCTGCACCATCATCCACCTCCATTGTTCTTGTTTTTGGCTTGACTGCGTTGAGCAGCTCAATAGAAGGTATTAGTTCTTCCTTCTCCACGCTTATAATCACGCTCCCGATAAAGAAGCACCTCCTGTCCTTCTTCTCGTCCACCTCTATCTTAGATGTGCCCATGAAATCTGCCCACAGACCATAATCTCTCATTCTTCCCTCAAAGAATTTCATATCCCTTTTTGATAAAACATGCCTTGCCATATTTCACCTTATGAATTTTTTAAGCTCGTTGAATGCTTCCCTTGCCTCATCCCTGTCCGCCTTTACCATTTTCTCGATGTAGGGGAGAATCTTTGAGCCTTTCACCTTTGCATCGTCAGGTATTTTCCATGCCTTGTTTGCATGATTTCCCGACAGGAGATCAAATGCATATTCCACTGATAATGTATCATTGTCCCTTGTGCTGATGTCTGTTATGACTTCCTTTCCCATTCTCATGTTGACGGCTGATTTTGCAGCAAAGGAGGATGCCTCAGACCATGGAACAAAACCAAAGGATTTTTCAATTCCAGATATTTCTCTGGTTTCCCTGATCCTGTCTATGATTTCCACAGGATTGCCTTTCAGGGATGGTGTTTCTGCATCTTCCATATCAGGAAAGAGTGCATGGAGAAAATTCCTGCCCCTGTCGTGCCATATGGCTTCCAGAAGTTTTCTTCTGCTTCCGTCCTGGAGGTATAGGCCCTTTCGATCATTCATGACCTGGAGAAGTGCCACTCTCTCTTCCTGTGGCATGTCTATTTCCCCTGCGAACTGCTCCAGGCTCTGGAACTGCTTGCTGCCAATGATGAAACTCCCTGCATCAATAGCAGAGGAAAGACGCTTCCTGTAGATGGTATCTATGAACTGGGAATCTGTGAGTCCCCCGGACAGATATGAGGAGAATATTTCCCTCTCCTGCCGTGTGGCAGAATTTTCCAGGGATTCGCATCTGAAAGTGAATATGTTCTCATGGGACTGGAAAAGCATGTGCTTCATGATCCTGGATGGTGTGTTGAAATGCGAAGAACTCCCAATTCGAACAGCTTCCATTCCGAGCAGGAAAAGAGATGTTTCAATCTCTCCACTTCCGGTTCTGTGAACCCCGTCTTCATCTAAAGTGAATTCTGTATGTTCTCTCCTGAGAGCCTCACCAATGAATTCCTTTCCCGGAGGGGTGTTCCTGCAAGTTCCCATGTAGTACTGCCCTGCGGAATAAAGCACAAGTTTTCCTGTGAGAACGTCCTTGGAGAATGCGAGCATCCTGAATACATCGTTGCTGCTGTTCTGTATTCCTGCGAGCACATACTGATCCGTATCGCCTTTCTTGAAAAATGTTGCGGTTCCATGTGGCGTTTTTATTATTGCAGAAAAACTCAGTTCTGAATCGCTTATAGCTTTCCTGGTTTCTGCCAAACCCCTGAGGAATTCATCCTTTGATTTTGAAAATTTTTCAATGTCCTTTCCGCCTGAAAGTTTTTTCCTGTAGCCATCAAGAGGGCAGAACATGGATTTATCAAGGCAATCTGGAACAAGGGAAACTGGATTTTCCAGGATTTTTTCTATTTCCAGTATTCTTGTTCTGTTGCTCTCCTTTGATTCTCTCTTTGCTTTCATCAGGGTTTCCCAGAGTCAAGTATCCTTATATCCTCCGCATTGACCTTGACGGGTATAAGCATAGCAGACTCTACAAACTGCACTGTGACTTCTTCCCTTTCCTGGTCTATGGCCATAACCCTGGCCTTTTCGCCTCTGAAGGGGCCCTTTATCAATTCAACAAATGCCCCTATGTTTATTCCCGTGACTGAGGGTTTCTGTTCGAAGTATTTTGCAAGTTCCTGTGGGTTCACAAATCCTTTTTCAGGATCGATGATTCCCTTGAAATCCCTCATTTTCTTTGCGATGAGAGGTATCCTGTCCGGATGGATAACCTCCAGGTAAAAGTATCCCTTAAGTTCGTATGGTGACAGAACGGAAATGATCTCCTTCTGTGCCTTCGGGTTAGTCTCCATCCTCTCCTCGTAATCTCTCCTGTCAGCGTTTATGAGATTCTGTGCAACCTCAAATTCCTTTCCCACGTTTGCCCTTGCAACCACGATAACTGTGGTGATCTCCACATCTGTCCTGAATTCCTTTTTTTCAATGCCATCATCAGAGGATACAGTAATGAGAAGGCTGATCCTGTCCCCTGAATATGCACCCCTGGGGGCCTCGAGAATAATCTGGAATTCCCTGTTGAGATTTCCTTCTATTTCAAGTTTTTTCTCAGCACTGTTCTCGCTTGAAGGACTGAGAAGGATGGGTTGTGACTCACTTGCAACATTCTTCCTGTTCACTGATCCAAAGTGCATGAATTCCCATGAAAGATCTGGATCCTGCTGCCTGAATTCTGCCTTCATTCTCACATGAAAGGATCTCTTCTCACTGCTCTTGTTTGCTATAATGATGTCATACTGCATCCTCTGTCCACAATATGCCTTTTCTCCACTGGATGAAAACTGCACCCACTCAAAATCCTGTTGAGCTGCCATAAAAATCACTTAAAGATATCCACTCATTATGTAGTATATTGCGAATCCAAGAGCGCCCAGAAGTATTATGCCCACTCCCGTTATGGCAAGCACTTTGATGTATTCCTCCTGGTTTGGTCTCTTTGCCATCTTGATTATTCTGGAATATTTTCCCTTTCCTATGTTTGAAAACCTTTTTTCCACCTTTTTCTGGATTTCAACCATATCTTCTTCTAATGCCATGCTTACACTACGCTTACTTAAATGTAACTTTCCTAAAAAAGTTTATGAAATAAGTTTTTGTTTCACTGTTCAGAATAATCATCTCAAAACTCTTATTCCTTTTCCGGAACATGCTTCAATAGGTCTTTTTGCTGAAAACTGCGCGGCTGCCCTGCAACCCATAGAATTAGCAAAATACCGTGGTTTCTTGAAGAAAAAACATATATAACCCGTACTCTTCTTAAAAATGGTGCTTTTATGAAATTGAAGAATTCTCACTCCACAGGAATTGAAGGTGGCTCTTGTTGAATACACAGGAAACCGGAATGAGATGGAATCCTGGAACAGGATTTGCCTATGCAGGAGGAATTGCAATACTTTCAATCACTGCTGCATCAGCTATGTTTCCAAATTACAGTTCGAGATATGATGCCATAAGTGATCTTGGGGGTGCAGGCACAACAACAGAACTATTCTGGAATATCTGTGTGGTGATTGTGGGAATCCTATGGATCTGGAGTTCATACCTGTTTTTCCACATTGAGAAGAGAAAATTCAGTTCAAAATTTTTCTATCTTGCCGGAATTGGATTCATTTTAGTGGGCACTTCTCCATGGAATGTCTATCCATTCACGCATTATATCGGAGCACAACTCATATTCATCTTTGGGGTGCTGAGCTGCCTTGCAGGATCCAGAATTGCCACGGGCACAATATCTAAATTATCCATGGTTGCTGGACTTGCTTCCTTTGGTTCATACCTGTCCGGATATTTCGGGATGTATATTATTCTGGGCCCCGGAGGGCTTGAAAGAATGGTATATTATCCCATACTACTGTGGATCATAGCTTTCGGTGGATATATTTCACATCAGTATCAGGATGTTAAAAATTTAAAGGAAGTTTCACAAACCATAAACTAACATTGCCATAGCCATTTTTCTGAATACCATAAGAACTTATTTCAGTTTAAAAAGAATAAAAACGCAAAAGCCTGATTGAGAATATGATGATTGTCGCTTCAATTTTGTTTAGGAGGTGATCCATCCGCAGGTTCCCCTACGGATACCTTGTTATGACTTAACCCTCCTCACTGACATCAGATTCGAATTTACCCAGAAGAGCAAAACCTCATCCAACACC
>JAKAYK010000045.1 GCA_021826765.1 Thermoplasmata archaeon
ACCTTCACCAGTATGGTGGGAGGGGTTCTCAAGTACACATTTCACGTTTGGATAGTCTCCGAAGAAAGTGGTGGATTAGGATCCTCCAAGGAACTTTTTAAGGCAATGCTTGCACATTGTCCACTCGAACCGATCTCAAATGAGGAATTCGAAAGCAAGATTGCCAAACTGCGTTCAGGCATAAAAGAGATGCTCCCCGGAATATCTCTGCAGGGGCTTGAGAACAACCTATGGAACAGCCTGTGATTTGGTTTTGAATTCGGTCGTACTCTAAAAACGCCATTTTCTTTACTGTCCTTACTAAATTCTATCTAATCCATAATATTGTGGAAAGTATCTGGAAAACTTTTTTAAAGCCTATTTACAACTGTTCAGATTTCCGGGTAAATCCGATTACAGAATTGTTAGGAATCCTTGACAAAAATTCGACTATGCAAGCGAGTTATAATATACAAAATGGATACGCTTTTTGATATGTTAATATTTTTAAAATTTACCTTCAGTGATATATTATCATTAATTTTTACTTCTTCAATGTTTTTAATCAATATTAAAGGAGAGATAATCGAATATTAACTTAAAAGATTAACCGAATACTGTCAGGCTCTTTAAAATTATGGGGGATGTGTCCTAGTTCAATTGTTCACCACAACAATAAGTAATAAATAACTTCATAGAAAAATACTTTCTGAAAGTACATCCCGATAAAAAATATCTCTGCATGTAAGAATATTTATTTAAATAGCAAAGATGCATAAATTATTTAAAGTCCCATAACTCTTGTGATCATATGGGAGTAAATCTGGACCCTGTTCTGGTGAAACATAAGACAGCTATCAAAGATTTTTCCGGAAACATGGTTTCTGTGGATGCATACAACATGCTTTACCAGTTCCTAAGTGGAATCAGACAACATGATGGCACACCACTTATGGATTCTTCAGGAAATATCACCTCACACCTTAGTGGTTTATTCTACCGTACAGTTGCTCTTATGGAGGAAGGATTGAAGCCAGTTTATGTATTTGATGGCAAACCATCTCCACTGAAACTCAGGACAATCCAGGAAAGGAGGCTCGCAAGGGAAAAAACTGAAATGGATCTGGAAACAGCCATTGCAGAACAGGATCTGGAGAGAGTAGCCCGGTTAAAAAGATCCATAAACAGGATAACAAGAGATATGATAGATGAGGGCAAGATTCTTCTTGAGGCTATGGGACTGCCCTTTGTTCAGGCCCCTTCCGAAGGAGAGGCACAGGCCTCTGTGATGTCTGCAGAATCTCAGGTACAGGCTGTAATTTCCCAGGATTATGACTGCATGCTCTTCGGTGCAAGGAAGGTCTTGAGAAACTTCACCATATACGGAAGGAGAAGAGTCTCGAGCAGGAATATCTATGTTTCAGTGGATCCAGAATATATTGATCTTCAGGAGAATCTTCAGAACATGGGCATAAGCAGGGAACAGCTCATAGATATGGCCATACTCATAGGAACAGACTTCAATGATGGCATCAGGGGAATAGGACCAAAATCAGCACTCACGTATGTGAAAAAATATGGAAACATCCATGGTGTGATTAGAGAAAAGAAACTTGAAATTCCTGATCTGGACATGGTTAGAGAAATATTCCTGAAACCGGATGTGGTTCATGATCCAAAGGTATCATTCAGCATGCCTGACGATGATAAAATCATCTCAATTCTGGTGGAAAAGCATAATTTCTCTGAGAACAGGGTAAGGCCGTACATTGAAAAACTGAAATTGTTCATGGAAAAAGGAACCCAGTCCAGCCTGGATTCATTTTTCTGAACTGAGCTTCTCCAGCGGTTTCATGATCCTGGACAGTGATTCAACCACTGCATTCTTCATGTCCATAGGGTGTATCTGGCCTGTGCTGTATACCTGTTCCAGTTCATTTCCTGAAGTGAAGCTTACTGGCCCCCCTTTCTTCTCTGGCCTGTCAATGGTTATGATTCCCTCATGGGGCAGGATGATCATGGTGGCAAGCTGCACAATTGGATTCCCTACCGATTCGCCCTGAGGGCAGAATGCTCCCCTTATCTTTCTGGAAACATCCTCCGGCTTATCTGTGACCAGTATGGAGCCATCAGGATCGCTTTTGGACATCTTGGCAAAGTTGTCCATCCTTCCTGAACCCTTAAGACTTCCAATGAGAGGCGTATGAAGAGATACAACCTTCTTCCTTCCCTGTTTCTCTGCAATATCCCTTGCAAGCATATGTGCATGCCTCTGATCCATTCCACCCATTGCAATATCCAGATCCATCATGAATATGTCATTTGCCTGCATTATAGGATAGATATATTTGCTGAAGTCTGAATCTGCATCATTCTCAGTTCTACCCATTATGGGAAGGGCTCGCTTGATCCTCTGAAGAGTGGTTGCCTTGGCTGTCCTGATCAGGCTCTGCAGATACCCCTCTCTGGATATCAGATCAGAGGCCCAGAGGAAATTCACGCTGGAATCCTTAAGAACAATTTCAAAAGAACGCTTGAGCAATTCCCCGCTTTCTCTTATTCTGTCTATGTCTCCCCCGAGTTTGTCATTTATCAGTGCATGCCAGTCAGCAAGGAGTATTTCCATCTTCACGCCTGCCTTCGCCAGGGCCCTGATCCTTTCTCCCGTAACCATTACCTGTGCAATATGCGGTATTCCTGAAGGTTCAAAACCAATATATCCCCTGCATCCAGGTTCAAGTGCATTGAAATCTTCCACTGTTATAATTTCCTGAAAGAGGTTCTGATCGATCTGGAGCATGATCCGCTTATAAAATCTAATCTATTAATCTTTGCATGCAGCCGCTGGCATAGGGGCAGTTCATGCACCTTGCAGGATCGTCATGATTGCGTGTGGGAAGGCTGCTTGTTCTTGACATCTCATCCAGCCTGGAAAGTACAGCATTCTTCAGTGTGAGTGAATTTGCCACCCTGTATTTAGAATCTGTGTATGTCAGAACACCATACCTGACAAACATGCCAGGATACAATTCAGGAAGTATCAGGAAATAAACTCCCATCTGGATCATGTGGGACATCTTTGGGCCATCTGAAGCCTGCATTTCCCTGAACATCATAGGAATGACCGAATCTACAGTTCCTATGATCCTGTCCGGTGTTCCTGAAATTCCGAATCTGCGTGAATAGATCGTTCTCCTCTCCATGAGCACATTTCCCATCATCAGTGTTTCATCAGACATCTGTGTATAGACATCCTCCCTGTTCCTTCTCAGAGATATCAGAGGAATTAGAAAGAAGAGAAACCTCATTTCATAAAAAATATTCAATGCTGACATGTCAGAAGAAGATCAGTGCAATCATGATCACTATGCCTATCACTGCTGCTATGATTGAGATCGAAATTTCAGATGCCCTTTTGGAAGGCATTCTGCCATAACTTCCCGGTGGAGGCATTGATGTGTACCCATACTGGTTGTATGGCATCGTTCCCCTCCTTTCCCTGAACCTTATGTCATTCCTTGAAAAAAACCATGAAACGTTGCAGAAGTTGAACTCTGCAATCTCGCTGTCACTAACAAACTGGTCAGGTCTGTTGGTCTGATTTTCTGATTCTGATCGATTCATATGACACCTCCTGATCCATATTTATCATACCTCTTCTCTGAAGATACATGCAGTACAGGAAAAATTTTATCTTTTCCTCTTTAAGGTCACCCCAGACATCCTCCATCATGAACTCTTCCTCCGTGAGATTCATGATGTTTCTTGCAACATCCTCAAGATCCTTTTCAGGTTCCTCCATGTTCAGGACAGAAAGAATATTTTCAACAGTGCTTGCTGTATGAAGCATCTCGGGCCTCTTCCTTACAAACTGGGACCTTTCTGTTTCCCTCATCACTTCTATGAGCTCTACAAGCATTACCTTCCTTGTCTCGTGATGGAATATAGGGGGGTGTATTTTCTCCCATTGAACCTTTTCCTCATCATCAGCCATAACCTCAGATATTTCAACCATCTCATCGGATTCTATTTCTTCATGATTATTTCCTGCTTCAAAACTTCTTAAAAGCTCCTCAGACTGCAGATGGACGATGACCCATGACCTCATGATGATATATCCTGCCTCAGGCAGTGTGACATAACCCATTTTAACTAATTTTCCTATAATTCTTGAAAATTCGATAACATTGATCTTCCATGGATCAATATCGTTGGAAATACATGCCTCCATTATTTCCTTAATCTTCCTGTCATCACTCTCTTCCGTGATGTCTATGTTCTCATAATACATGTAATTCAATCCGAGAACTGACGCCTGTGTTATGAGTGTTTTCTTGAGTTCATAAAGCTCCCCATTGATCATGCAGCAACACCTTCCCCGACGTCAAAACTCTTGCTGAATATCTCTGTAGTGTTCGTTTCCCTGTTCAAAGTAACGCCAAAAAGTGAGGAAGCGTATTTTGTAATGGCATTTTTCTGGGTTATCATGACGATCTGCGCATTGAGTGAATTTTCCTTTAGAAGTTTTCCCATGCTCTCTGCGTTGACTCCATCAAGGAACATATCTATTTCATCAAGGAAATACACGGGAGATGGCTTAATTCTCTGTATAGCGGAAATAAATGAAAGGGCAACAAGGCTTTTCTCCCCTCCACTGAGTGAATTAAGCTTTGAATAGATAGTCCCCTTTGGCCTGGCCTTTACCAAAAGCTCAGAATTGAGTGGGTCTTCCTCGTTGGATAAGTACATATTTACATCCCCTCCATTGGTCAGTCTCATGAATATTTTCTGCATTTCATCCCTCACACGCATATAAAGATTCATAAGCGTGGATTTCTTCACGTCCTCCAGTTCAGCCATGAGTTTCAGCAGGCTGTCTATCTCTCCATTCAGTGTTTCTATTTTACCCCTGAGTTCTTCAAGCCTCTGGCCCTCCTTTTCCAGGTCTGCCAGGGCCAGCTGATTGACCGGGCCTATTTCCCCAATCTTTCTTTCAAGTTCCTGTATCCTGAGAGAGATCTTCTGCACGCTTGAATAATCCTGCAGTATTTCTCCGCCTATTGATGCCATCTCCGTCCTCAGGGATGAAATCTTCTCCTCATAACTCTGCAGCTTGATCCTCGCAGTCAGGATGGCTGTATCTATTGAGGCAACATCCCTTGCAATTTTCTCTTTCTCCATGGACAGTTTTGTCACCTGCTCCTCAATGGATTTGATCTGTGCATAAATCTGAGTATTCTTCTGGTTGATCTGATTCTCCATCATAGCATGTTTCTGGATTTCCTCATCCTTCTCCCTGATGATTGATAAAAGATTGTCAATGTCTTTCTTGAATTGTTCTACTTCATTATGAAGATCCTCATTCTCTTTTATGAGTTCTTTCTTTCTTGCGGTGAGAAGATTCTGGCTGGTGGAGATGCTTTCAATTGCCTTTCCCGTTTCAGACAGTTCACCTGTAATATTTTCAAGTTCTTTCTGCATCTCTGTCAGATCATTCTCTCCGTTTCCATTGTCACCTATCCTTTCGTAAAGTTCAGTTTTCTTCCTTGTCAATGATTCCAGTGAATTTTTTGTCTGGGAAATCAGATTCCTTATCTCAACAAGAATCAGTTCCTTCTCTTTTTTCTCGTTCTCAAGAGTGTGGATGTTGGCAGTGATTCCTGCAATCTTCTTTTCTGATTCTGCAACCCTGTTCTCAAGTTCCCCGAGCTGGCCCTTTCCCTCGCTGGATTCTCTGGACATTTCCATAAGTTCCGATTGGGTAGCATCACGCCTCTGTTTTATTTCCTTGAGTGTTAATTCAACTTCCTGCCTTGTCTGCCTCAGTGCGACAAGTTCATCCTCCATTTTAATCAAGTCCTGTGGATTTCCCCTCTTCTCTCTTTTCTCAGTAAATCCCCCTGTGATGGCCCCTCCTGCATCGAAAATATCGCCATCAAGGGTCACGATCCTTACACCTGTCATATATTTCTTAGCAACATCCATAGAATCCACTGCTATGGTATCCTGAAAAGCATACCATATGGCGTTTTCGTAAATGGCATCGTATTTCACATTCTGACTTACAAGTCCAAGGCTCTTCCCTTCATTAAGGATAAGTATTGCCTTTCCCCGGGCCCTTCCGCCTGCAAGTTTGTTTAATGGAAGAAATGTCAGTCTTCCTGCCTGTTTTGATTTAAGCAGTTCTATGCATTCCTGAGCCACATCCTCATTATCCACAACAATAGATTTCAGCCTTGCTCCTGCAGTTGCATCAATGGCTGTCTGGAATTTTGAATCGTAGGAAATCAGGTCTCCAAGTGCTCTGTGTATTCCTGAAATGTTCCCCTTTGATTTTGCATCCATTATGATGGAAGCCGCCCTGCTTATGTTTCCCTGTGATCCCAATTGTCCCCTGAGCTTTTCCACTTCCTTAAGCAGAAACTCAATTCTTTCGTTCAGTTCTGTTCTCTTCTTCTCATATGATTCGATCTGTTTACCTGATGAAAAATACTCTTCGCTGAGTGTTTCTTTCCTGTTGTTTTTCTCACCGTCTCCGGATTTGATTTTGGAAATTTTCCATTTTGCTTCACTGATTCCGTATTTCTCGTTTGTAAGTGTTTCCTCCATGTTTCCTATCTTTCCAGTGAGAGCTGAAATTTCACCGGTAATGGAGTTTTCCTCCATGTGTTTGCTGGCCATGAATGATGTTAGTTTCTGAAGTTCACTTTCAGTCTCCTTCAGTTCCTTTGATGCCTTCTGATACTGGCTTGATATGGAATTCTGAATTTCAATCTTCTGTGCAATCTGGGCTTTCATCACAGAATGCCCCTGTTTAAGGGTATCTTCCTTCTTCTTTTGTGATACGTAATTTTCAGATATACCCTTCAGTTCGTTCTCAATCTGCTCTATCTTCTCTGAATTGAATTCGATCTTTGTCCTTCTCTCTGACATTGAATTCTTCTTATTTGATGCATTGATATCATTCCTTGCCCTTTCAAGTTTGAGGGAATCCAGCTTCTGCCTTATTTCTGCAAGCTGATTCTTCATTTCAATGCTGATGCCGGTCTCTATCTCTTCCTTTTTCTCTTTCAATTCCTTTTCCTGCAGATCTATTTCCGTTGTCTTTCTGGAAAATGATTCCTTCTTTGCACTGTTCTCTTCAAGACTCTGGTTATAACTGCTCATGTCAATTTCCATTGACCTGATCTGTATAGAGAGAGAAGTTTTCTTGAGATTCCTTATTTCTTCCTCAATGGAAATCCTCATTTTCA
>JAKAYK010000046.1 GCA_021826765.1 Thermoplasmata archaeon
CCCATAGAATATTCGCTCGTCCCCAGTACTTCTGGGGGCACCAGAATAAAAATGAGAGCAATATTGAAAAAAATCAGCATAGTGTCTACTCCAGCAATCAGCTTGGTTTTTTTCCTGCTTATGATTGCTGAGTTATAAGGTGTGTTGATGGCACTGAAATAAGCCCTCCATGCAAGAAGGGAAAGCATGATGTTGTAAGCCATGTAATTTGCCGTGAATATATTCATTACATCAAGTGACAGAAGGGACAATGGTATAACAAGTGGGAGAGTATAAAGAGATATGAGCCTCTCAAATTCATGTATAGACTCATTGTGTTTTTCCTTTCCTGATGTTTTCTGATACTTGATCAGAAGAGGCATGAAGAACATAGATAACGATGCTGAGAGTGTGGTGATAAGTGCAGCAATGGTCTGAGAAGTGTAGAATGCTCCTGTAGCGGTTGCATGCCAGTAGAATTGAATTATTACCTTGTCTATATTTCCACTCACTGTTCCTACTGAAAGTGCGAATATCAGGGGAAGTGCAATTTTTGAATATATCTTGAACATCCTCTTTGTTGGCTTGCCAATCTTCCATGGTCTGCCAAGCATTATTGAAACCACAAAGAATAATGTATATGAAACACTGTAAATTACTGCTAAATACAATGCATCAATATATCCATAAAGTGATGGGTGGGTTCCAATCAACAGTGCCATAATAATAAACACAGAATTCCTGAATACTGCTTCAATCAGTGGAGGTATTGAATTTCTCACGGATTTTAGTGTGGCTACATAATAGGCAGAACTGAAGGCAGTCATGTTCTTAAAAAAGAAGTATGGTATGAGTGCTATGATCACCCAGTACTCAACAGGTGACTGAAAACCTTTGTGAAGTATCTCAGTCCATATGAAAAGTGAGATGATGACAATAATTGAAAAAACGGCCCCCATCACAAGCTTGATTGAAAGATATGTCCCGTTGCATTCCTCAATATCTTCACCATGTGTTATATTTATGGTGTGAGCAGTAGAATAACCAAGATCACCAATTATAGTAAATATGCCCACAAAACCCATACCAAAGGCGAGAAATCCCCAACTGGTAGTCCCTATATACTTTATAATGAAGAACATTCCTGTCATACCAAAAATTGCACTTAGAATGTTCTGGATTATGACAATTGGTGATCTCTGGGCAAACACTTCGAGGTAATGTAAATTTCAGTTTAAAGTTAACTAAAACTAACATGCAGAGATGAATGTTCCATTGGATAGACACATTTCATTTCATAATTCAATTTAACATATGAGGGCTTGAATCTCCTGCGTTTTCTGATGGAAAATGTCACTATTGTTTAATATAGTATTCTTGTGTGGTTCGTCTAGTGGTGCCCCGAATCTTATCTCCTTTATAGAGTCACCTGGATAATATTCTTCAACAACTATTTTTATCAACAATTCTTATCTGAACTGGTAAATTAGCTCCTTTTGACATTTTTCCTGGCCCTCTCAATCGTCCCTCTCAGAAATAACGAGTTTATAACCACAGAAGTTGAACTCATACCCATTGCAAATGCAGAAATCATAGGCAATACAAAGAATATCGAGAGGCCGGCGAATGGGACCAGGACTCCTGCTGCAACAGGTATAAGTAAGACGTTGTATCCGACTGCCCAAGCCATGTTCTGTTTTATCTTTGAAATAGTTTTATTTCCGATGAATTTTACAAACTGCACCTTCTCAAGATCGTTATTCATGAGAATGATGTCTCCGCTCTCCCTTGCAATATCCGTGCCAGAGCCCATCGCAACTCCAACATCTGCAGTTTCAAGGGCCACAGAATCATTTATTCCATCCCCAACAAACATCAGATATTCGCCTTTTGCTTGGTATTTCTTGATTATTTCCGCTTTCTCGCCAGGTGGAACTTCATAATAGACATTATCTATTCCCAAAGTTCTTGCCACTCTGGTTGCCTCACTTTCAGAGTCACCAGTTATCATGCTTGCACTTAGACCGATACTTTTGATTCCTGCGATTGCGGAAAATGCAGATTCCCTTATTCTGTAAATCAATGAAATGTTTCCAATTATTTTACCACCAACACTCACCGAAACAGACGAAACTCCTTTCGTGCCAGATCTTAAAATTTCAACCTTCATTCCGTCGACTATTCCTGAGATCCCTTTACCTGGAGTCTCCACAATGTCTGATGCTTCTTTCAATGATTTTACTGATTTTAAAGCCTCGCTAACTATTGCCTTTGCAACAGGGTGATTAGATTTAGATTCAACAGATGCAGCCATCTGCAATACATATTCTTCTGATACTGTTTCATTTTCAATTATTATTTTTCCTATAGTCGGATTGGAATCTGTAAGCGTCCCTGTTTTATCAAACATGACCATTGTGACTTTCGACAGCCTGTCAAATGCATTTGGGTTTTTAATAATCACGCCACTTTCAGAAGCTTTTCCTGATGAAATTAGCAGTGTTATGGGTACCGCAAGACCAATTGCACATGGGCATGCAACCACAATCACGGAAACGAACGCCAAGAGCGATATTTCACCTGCTGAAGTGAATCCAATACTGTTCAAATAAAAATACCAGAAAATAGATGAAACTGTTGCTATGACAATGACGATAGGAACAAACAGCGATGAGAATGCGTCCGAAATTCTCTGGACTTTTGCTCTTCCAGAAACTGCTTTCTGCAACATTTCATATATTTGTACTACAGTGCTATTTTTCCCCGTGCCAGTCACCTCTACCTCGACAGCACCATTCAGGTTCAAAGTTCCAGAATATACCTTATCACCTATCTGCTTTAGCAGGGGGATCTGCTCTCCGGTGAGCATTGATTCGTCCACCTCGCTTTTACCAGCCGATATAAGGCCATCAACAGGTATGCTCTCACCTGGTTTAATGAGTATAATATCACCACTTTTGATAGAATCAGCCTTCCTGTCCTGAAAAACACCATCGTCCATTTTGAGATGGATGGTGTCTGGAATTAGCGATAAAAGTTTTCTTGATGCACTGTTGGATTTTTTCTTTGTTATGTTTTCAATAAAATTTCCTGTTAATATTAATGTTATGATAAACACAGATGCATCAAAGAAAACATCAAACCTGTTTGCCATCCCACTGAGCGTTACAAATGCTGAGAAAATAAAAGCCGTTAAAGTTCCTATAGATACAAGAAGATCCATGTTTCCCGTTAAACTTTTGACAGCATGATAAGCTCCCTGGTAGAAACCAAGTCCGGAATAAAACTGCACGGGAAATGAGAGAGCCAGAAGCATGTAGTCTTTATATGATATACCTGCAAAATATGAGGGGGGTATTGCATAACTTATCAATAATACGGGAATGGAAAGAAACCAGCCTACAGTGAGTCGTTTCCTGAGTTTTGAATATTCAAGTTCCGGAGAACTGTATACCTGCCTGCAAGCAGTTGAACAGAAATAGTAAGTTTCCAAGTCAACTTTATAAGAAATATCACTGTTTTCCGGTACAAACATACCGCATACAGGATCTGTGGGCATATATGCACCAATTATCTGCTGTGTTTCAGTGGATTCTTATCGAATTCAGTCTTGCAGTTGCTGCTGCAGAAGTAGAATGTTTTTCCCTGAAATTGGCTTGTAAACTGAGTGTCTTCCTTCACTTTCATACCACACATTACATCTTTTGCCATACAGGATAATTTCTTTGTAATAGATAAATATACTCAATTAATGCTGTCTATCTATTTGAATTTCTTTGAAAGAATTAATAAATTGTTGCGCATCATGGACAGTGCATGAAAAGTTACGTTGCTCTTGGAGTTATACCGGGAATAACCCCTTATATATCGAATATCATGACAGGGAATGGGGTGTGCCACTGCACGATGATAACCATCTTTTTGAGATGCTTGTTCTTGAAGGGGCCCAGGCAGGTCTAAGCTGGCTAACTGTTTTGAAAAAAAGGGATTCATTCAGGAAGGCCTTTGCAAATTTCGATCCTGAGGCTGTTTCATTGTTTGGAGAAAGCCATATCAATGAATTGATGAATAATCCGGAGATAATCAGAAATGAAAGGAAAATCAAGTCTGCAATCACGAATGCTGTTAAATTCATAGAGGTTCAGGATGAGTTTGGAACCTTTGATAATTTTGTTTGGAGTTTAGTCCAAGGTGAACCTGTAGTCAACCACTGGAAATCTATTAAAGAAATTCCCCCAAGAACTGAACTTTCAGATGCTTTGAGCAGAGTTCTTCTAAAAAGAGGTTTCAGTTTTGTGGGTTCTACTATCTGTTATGCATATATGCAATCTACAGGCCTGGTGAATGACCACCTTGAGGAATGCTTCAGGTTTCAGGAACTGATTAGAATGAAGTGATGCAGATAAATGCCTGATAACTAATAGACAGAATATTTAAGGTTAATTTCTCTTCATGGGAGATGAGGGTGTTTTCAGCATATTCCATCTTTCGTCTATTGCCCCAATGATTAATTCTGAGATTCGTATAGCTTCATCCACATCATCAAGCGTGTAGAAATCATTTGGCACTCCATCAGGCCATGAATCTGGATCCCTGATGGGAACAAAATACATGTCAATCTGTTTTGCAATGTTGATCAGATCATCGTCAAATTCCGCTTTTTTGAGGAGCATTGATACTGAATGACAGGAAGAATCCTTTCCAACACCCTTGAGAAAACCCTTAACGGCATATTCCGTTGCCTGCTGGCATTTGAAACATGCCCAGTTATAGGAGCCGGAACTTCTATCATTCACGATGGCTTTGAAAGTTAATTTTGCATGAGCCATCCAGCGTTCGTATTCATCATTGTCAGGATATTCTTTCATTTTAACCATCCTATCCTATCTTTTCAGGTGTTGCTTCAATACACGTTGAATGTAGCCAGTTCTTGTGCATCTTTCTGTTTTTATTTACAATGTTTCATTATTTCCCAGTATGCACAAAAAACTGCAGTGAAGGAAAATTATAAAACAGTCGTTTATATATGAAATATAATTTATATATACTTTACTGATTTGAAAGTGCTGAGTTGGGTATTTATATCATTTTTAATGCTTAATTATAAATTTTTAGGACAATCCAGTGATTTCACCATCATCTGCCAGGTCAATATTTTCTGCAGCTGGAATCTTAGGCAACCCGGGCATTGTCATTATATCTCCCAGCATAGGAACTGCGAAACCTGCTCCTGAAGATATCCTGACTGATTTAACTGTAATAGTGAAATTTTCTGGCCATCCAATAAGTTCTGGATTGTCAGTGATACTGTACTGTGTCTTTGCCATGCATACATGCATCCTTCCAAAGCCAAATTTTTCAATATCCCTGATATCTTTTTCAGCCTTTTTGGTAAATGTTACACTGGAGGCCCCATATACTTTTTGCGAAATGGCTAGAATCTTATCTCTTATGTTGTTCTCATCATTGTATGTTCTCCTGATATTGTAATTCTTTTCCAGTGAATGGATAACCTTCTTAGCAAGTTCCATTCCACCCGCCCCCCCATCAGCGAAGACTGTCGAAATGGCCCATGATACTTTAACAGAATCCAGAATTTCACCAAGTCTCTTTATTTCTGATTCATGATCCGACGGAAACTTGTTAATTGCCACGACGGGTTCGAAACCAAAATTTCTCATGATTTCTATGTGCTTCAGGAGATTCCCCGACCCTTTTTCCAGAGCATTTAAATCCATAACTGAAGAACTGGGAACGCCACCGTTCATTTTGATAGATCTTATAGTTGCCACAATTACGATTCCATCCACAGGAAGGTCTCCCATAACAGACACCATATCGATGAACTTCTGGCCCCCCAGATCCGACCCGAATCCTGCCTCGGTGATCACATAGTCTGCCAGTCCCAACGCCATCCTGTCAGCAATTATGCTTGAAGTTCCATGTGCTATGTTTCCAAAGGGGCCCGTGTGAATAAATGCGGGAACTCCCTCAGTTGTCTGGACAAGATTCGGCCTCAGTGCATCCTTCAGCAATGCTGCCATGGCACCTTCAGCTTTCAGTTGGCCGGAAAATACCGGATTGCCATCATAATCGAGCCCTATCATTATTCTGGAAAGCCTCTCCTTCAGATCCTTATAACTGGTTGCAAGTCCCGTTATGGCCATGATCTCTGAAGCTGGAGTTATAACGAATCTGTCCCTGATCATAACTCCAGTATCAGGATTTCCAGCTCCAACAATTATCTCTCTCAATGATCTGTCATTCATGTCCATAGTTCTTGGGAACATTACGTTTCTTGGGTCAATCCTGAGCCTGTTTCCATGATAAATGTGATTGTTTATCAATGCCGAAAGAAGATTATGGGCTGCAGATATGGCAGGGAAATCACCTGTGAAAAGCAGATTTATATTGTCACTGGGTTCCACCTTTGATTTGCCCCCTCCTGTGGCCCCTCCTTTAATGCCAAAACAGGGGCCCAGGGATGGTTCCCTTATGGCTATGGCAACCTTCTTTCCGAGTTTACTGAAAGCCTGCCCGAGACCTATGGTTGTTGTTGTCTTTCCTTCTCCTTCCTTTGTGGGGCTCATGGCAGTCACAAGGATCAGCTTCCCTCTCTTCTTACTATCTATCCTGTTAAGCACAGTCAGGGAAAGTTTGGCCATGTATTTTCCATAGGTATCATATTCATCTGCACTCAGATCCAGTAAGGAAGCAATTTCTGAAATATTACGCAATGTGTTTTTATCCATCTCATCAACCGTCCATGCAAAGTATAATGTTATTACATAAAATGATTATACCTATTTCCTGAGTGTGTCGACAATTTTTATGTATTCCTGCTCGGTGATCTCTCCCTTTGCATAGCGTTCCTTTGCAATCTGTTCTGCTATTGTTGGATTTCCGGCATTTCCGCTTGATTCTGATTCATGCAGCCCATCAATTATGAAATAAATGAATAATAGGAAGAAAATAAGTGAAATGATCCCAATCACAGGCATGATGAAAAACATGGAATACCCGGGATATCCACCCATCATATACTGTGGGCCATAAGCGCCATGCAGCATGTTTGCACCAAAAATTATTGAAGTCGTTATGGCAAGCGCAGATACTATCAGGACAAAGATGAGCAATATCCATATTATATTTTCCAGATTGTGTTTCATACATATACATATGCTGGAAATACTCTTTAATATTGCCTGAAACATGTTTCAT
>JAKAYK010000047.1 GCA_021826765.1 Thermoplasmata archaeon
GTGTGTTGCAAGATTCACCTTTTTGCCCTGTTCAATGAATCCTCTGATCAAATTTTCAACCGTATTCTCACCAAACAGTTTCCAAGAGTCATACACGCTCAGGTTTATCACGTCATCTTTCGGGAAGAAGGGCCTCAGACTCTCCCTTATGTAATCACCTGATAGGACAATATTGATTCCAAGTTCCCTGGCAATGTAACCAGAAATGCTCGTCTTTCCGACTCCAGGAACGCCACCTATGAGAAGGACGTATGATTTGCTCATATATGATCACCCATAAGTTCCATAACATCCCTTGTATCTATGACATAGCTGAAACGGGATATCATTTCCAAGGCGTTGAAATGCCTCATTTCCCATGGGCTGGATACGCCATCTGAAAGCACTATAGGCAGGAAACCACGATCTGCTGCGATCATAACGTTATACATGATATCTATCTCGGTATTGAACCCGGTGAATATTATATTTTCCCTGAATCCCTGCATATCTTCATCCATGGAATCGAACAGAGACATGGTTCCGCACTTTATTTGTGAATTCCTGCTCATGTTCCTGAATTCCCTCTCAAATTCCATTTCCATTTCTGTGGCCCCCCTTCTGGAATGTATCTTTCTCCTGTTTTCCATATACATCCTGAACTCTTCACTTTTTCCACTGTAAATTGACTCTGGAAGTATGAAACTTATTGGCTTCACAGGAATTTTTTTCATGAGATCCTGCATATAATGGAATGCAGTGATAAATTCCATCTTGGAGAAACAGGATTCAAACCTGTCAGGCGTGCAGTTGATCTCAATAAATGTGAAATTTCCTTCTGAAATGATATTTGCAACCTCTTTTCCCAGAACCATAAGAGTGTATACTACCGCGGCATTAAAAAATTGCCTGAAGAAATAGGATTGGGACCTATTTCTGGACTTTGTCTGCCTGTGCAATACTGTTTGCTGACTTGTTCCTCAATTTGATGTACACATATATGAGCACAAGGAATGCCAGTGCAAGAGCGGCATATGTGTAATCATTGAACAGGGCAAGTATGTTCTGCCAGTTGCTTCCAAGGATGAATCCAAGATATATGAGCATGGAATCCCAGAGCACAGCGCCCAAAAAGGTAAGGATGAAAAATTTCCAGAAATTCATCCTTGCAAGTCCTGCAGGTATGGATATGAATGTCCTGAAAACAGGCACGAGCCTTGTAAGGAATACAGAGGCTGCACCATACTTCTCAAACCATTTCTCTGTTTTTGACAGGGCCCTCTCGTCAAGCTTTATGTATTTTCCAAGCCTCAATACTGCAGGCCTTCCACCATAGTAACCTATGGCATAGGCTGTACCTGCTCCCACGGCATTTCCAAGGCTGCCTGCAATCAGTGCAAGCATATATGCCGGTATTCCTGCATAAACAGGAAGCTGGTTCGTCAGTGCAAGATATCCTGAAAAAGCCATTATGACTTCAGATGGCACGGGAAGAAGCAATCCTTCCAGAAACATCAGGAAAAATATTCCGGGATAGTTGAAATCCCGGATTATCATAATGGTCAGGTTTACCACATACTCTATCAGTGATGTAATTACAGATGTCATTCAATGTTCCTCTTCAGTTTTCTTTATGTTTTTTTCGAACAGTCCTATAATGTCTTCAGAAGTCATCCTGAACTGTCTTGTTACAAGTTTTCCCTCAAGCAGCATGAGTTGCGAAAGTTCATCAGGATATCCTTCTGCATAAACAATCTCCCTGATCATGGAATTCATTATCATCTTTGCGCAGACCACACAGGGATGTGTTGTGGTATAGATGATGGAATCCCTTATGCTTATTCCATGGACTGCAGCCTGTATAATGGCATTCTGTTCAGCATGCAATCCCCGGCAGAGTTCATGCCTTTCACCGGATGGCACGTGCATGTCCACTCTGATGCAACTGACAACGTCACAGTGAACGGAACCAGAAGGGGGGCCATTGTAGCCTGTGGCAAGCACATGCTTGTCCCTGACAATGACTGCACCCACTCCCCTGCGAACACAGTTCGACCTCAGGGCAGCGAAATGGGCCATGCCCATAAAATACTGGTCCCATGTTGGCTGGCGCTGTTCTGCCACTGAGGATCAATCCATGTCCATGGTACTTGGCTTCTCGCTCTTCCTCTTTCCGGGTTCGTCCAGATCAGTAAACCTGCCGGATAACTTTTCCAGCACTTTTGGAAGTGTGGTGTATTCCATGTCCTCTTCCGGAAGCCTGTGTGGCTCGAAGGGGCCCATGCGCCTGATGTAATCTGCGATGTCGTTTGCCTTCTGCCTTGCGTTGTCGAAAGCAGGATCGTCGAACATGTCCACGGGCCCGTTCAGTTTCTTGTCCTTGTAGACAAAGCCCAGTGCTCCAACTTTTGGAGGACCGTCAAACCTGGACATTTTTGAATGCTGGAGGCCAACTGGCATAAGGGGGCCATTGAATGAGCCTCTCATCCATCCAGAAACAAGGTACGGGTGGCTGAATGCCTCCATTACCTCTCCAGAGGCAGGCAATCCAGACTGAATCCTGACAATGCCTGCAGGATCGTCCTTCCCAACATATTCTCCAGCAATGAATGAAAGTTTGTCTGTTGTGATTACAGCCACATTCTCTGAAGGAAGTTTCTCGTGATCTTCCCTCGTGAAAACTCTCTTAATGACATATCTTCCCTTGGTCCCAATGAGGGAGATAATATCATACATCTCTTCCGGGGCCTCAAGAACTATGCTCTTCGCCTTGATAATATCCCAGATCTCAAACTTGAACCCGGCATGCATGTTCTGATCTATGACAAGACCGGGTGTGTTGAATGGATCCGCAAACATTTTGAATATAGGGTAATTGAATGCACCTGGTTCTGTTTTGTCCATCATGAATACTATGAAGGGCTCGCTCTTCCTTGGTGTAATATCCATCTCTGCTATTCCGGGGCCCATTCCCTTTATATTTCCTGAGAATGAATCCTTCAGGAGGTCCTGTCCTGCCCCATACAATCCAAGTTTCTTTGCTATATCTGTTCCTGACCTGAAGGCGTCCCATGCAAGCTTATGCACTTCTGACGCGTTGATTCCGTTGCCATGAACCATTGTTATCTGAATATCGTCTCCAATGTGGCTGATATGGTGATCCCAGATTATTCCTTCACCCTGTTCTTTCACATGCTTTTTAACCGCTGCGACTACATCCTCATGAACTGTAGTGTGACCTGGAAGACTGCCGATATCTGCCTTAATGTGCGTGATGGTGGTTTTCATCATTTATAGATGTTAAATTGCTATATAAAACGTTTCTGGAAATTTGAATCATTATACGTGAGATAGGGTGTCACATGCCCTCTTGACGAAAACACATTCCAAAACATATGGAGATAGCAGAATCCGATTCTCCTCAAACTTAAAATTATAAATGTATTCATAATACAGGTATATGGCAGAAATGACACAGGAAGAGATAGATGTACTTCAATACGTCAGGAGATTTGCCGGGGAAGAGATCAGGCCACTGGCAAAAAAGATAGATGAAGAAAAGACTGTGCCTCAAAGTTTAATTAACAGGATGAAGGAACTTGGACTTTTTGCAAGTTACATTCCAAAGGAATATGGAGGATACGGGATGAGTTTTCAGTTCCTTATGCATGCAATAGAGGAAATTTCCATGGCATGCCCAAGTACATCTCTTGTGCTTGATGGGGCCCTCACCCTTTTTGCAGAACCGGTCCTGATGTTTGGAAGTGAAGAACTCAAGAAAAAATATCTTGGAATGGTTGCAGAAGGAACCATTGGGGGGCTTGCACTGACGGAACCTGGAGCGGGCAGCGATGCAGCAGCCATAAAAACAACTGCAGTGAAGAATGGAAACAATTACGTTATAAACGGCACGAAGATATTCATTTCAAACGGAAGGCTTGCAAAATTCTATGTTGTGGATGTGGTGACAGAACCAGGCAGGGGCCACAGGGGAATATCCACATTTGTTGTGGATGCTGACACACATGGCCTCAGGATATCAAGAGACATAGAAAAGCTTGGAATAAAAGGATCTTCAACAGTGGAGCTTGTTTTTGATGATGTGGAAGTTCCTGAAACAAACATTGTTGGAAAATTGAATGAGGGATTCAGGGTCGTAATGGAAACACTGGATGCAGGCAGAATTGGCATAGCATGCCAGGCGCTTGGAATAGCAAAGGCAGCCTTCAGGGAGGCAGTGGAATATGTCCAGCAGAGGAAGCAGTTCAACCAGGCCCTTTCAAACTTTGAGGCAATCCAGTTCATGATTGCTGACATGGAGACTTCCATAAGCGCAGCAACTCTTCTAACATACGATGCAGCAAGAAGATGGGATGAGCACCTTCCTTGCGTGAAGGAATCTTCCATGGCAAAACTCTTTGCTTCAGACACTGCAATGAAGGTCACCACAGATGCACTCCAGCTCTTTGGTGGGTATGGATACACCACTGACCTTGATGCTGAAAGGCACATGAGGGATGCGAAGATTACCCAGATTTATGAGGGGACAAACCAGATTCAGAGACTCATCATATCCAGGGAAGTGCTGAAGGAACTTTCAATCATGTGATTGGAAGTGCCCATTCTTTTTTCATGCAAAAATAAAATATCTATTTGCAATCCTTAATGCATGCCTGTTTATTCTAACAAAGATCAGGGAGCAAGAATAGAGTTCACTTATCATGGCACAAGATACATTGGAACTGTTCTCGGGAAGAATGGAGATTATTATAATATCAAGATGGAGAACGGATATGATGTATTCATTATCCCTGAACAGGTGCAGATTGTCGAGGGCGCAAAGAGCCATTCTGCACCAAAGGTAAATAAGGTCAGTGTTGCAGGGGAAGGGAAGGAGATATCGCTGATCACCACTGGTGGAACCATTGCCAGCAGGATAGATTACACAACTGGAGCCGTATTTCCATCCCTGGACATAACAGATATCACATCGAAATTCCCTTACATTGAGGAAAAATTCAGGATCAGGCATGTGGACTTCCTCAACATACTCAGCGAGAACATGGAGCCAGACATCTGGGTCCGGATTGCGGAGACAGTGGTGAAGGAGAGCAGGAGAGCAGAGGGGATTGTGATCTCCCATGGAACAGATACCATGTCCTACACTGCAGCCGCACTCGCCTTCCTGCTGAAAGAACTTTCTCTTCCTGTGATCATTACAGGTTCACAGAGAAGTTCTGACAGGCCAAGCAGTGATTCGTTTTTGAACATGGAGGGTGCAATCAATTTCGCAGGCACTCATGTGGGCGAAGTGTGCATTGCAATGCATGAAACCATGAGCGATGATAGAATAGCACTCATGAGGGGAGTGAGAACAAGAAAAATGCATTCCACCAGAAGGGATGCATTCAGAAGCATAGGTGAGAAACCAATCGGATATTTCCAGAATGGAAGAGTGGAAATTCAAGGGAATCACAGGAAACCTGATCAGTCTACCGAATTGGATGGAAAACTGGAGAAGAAGGTTGGAATGATTTATTTTCATCCGGGTATGGAGATAGAGGATCTTGAAAGATATATTGAAAAGAAAAAAGGAGTGGTGATCATGGGCACAGGCCTCGGTCACATGGCTGTGAAGTTTCTTGACACGATCAGGAACTATACTGGAAATGGTGGGAAGATACTCATGACAAGCCAGTGCATAATGGGACCTGTTAACCTTGACGTGTATGCCACAGGCAGGGAGCTTGCTGCTGCAGGTGTGACATGGGTTGAAAATATGCTTCCTGAAGTTGCCATGGTGAAAATGATGCATGTACTTGGAAATTATGAGGATGCTGACTTTGAGAGAGTCATGAGGATGAACATGAAGGGTGAGATACTCTGCAGGGAACAGGCTGGTGATCTCTGAATGGATTCATTCCCGGAAAACGCAATGATAGGGCTGGAAGTTCATATGCAGATAAGAACAGGCAAACTGTTCTGCAGGTGTGGAACTGAAGGAAAGGAGAATGGGCTTTCAATCATAAGAGATCTAAAAACTACATCAGGAGAGGCAGGAATTGTGGATGAGTCTGCAATGAGTGAGGAGTCAAAGAAGAGGAGAAACCTGTACCTTGTTACGGATAATTCCTGCCTTCTGGAGCTGGATGAGCAACCTCCGGAAACAATGAGCAATGAAGCACTGTCTGTGGCTATGGCGATGGCAAAATCATTCAACAGTTCCATCCTTGACAGGATTTCTGTCATGAGGAAGATTGTGATAGATGGATCAAACACAGGAGGATTCCAGAGAACTTCCATAATATCCTTTGGTGGCGAGATACAGGGAAAAAATGCCGTATCCGCCATTTCCTCGATCTGCCTTGAGGAGGATTCATGCAGGAAAATTGAGGAAAAGGATAACACTGTCACATATTCACTGGAGAGGCTGGGCATACCATTAATTGAGATATCTACAAAACCTGACCTGAAAACACCTGAAGAAGCTATGGAAATAGCAAGGGAGATTGGAAACAGGATCATAGTGATGGGCATGCTGAGAAAGGGTGCTGATTCCATAAGGCAGGATGTCAATTTTTCCATGGGATACGGGAGGGTTGAGATAAAGGGTGTGTCAAAACTCTCTGAGATCAGGGATATTCTCCTGAAGGAGGCATCCAGGCAGAAAGCACTTCACGATGCGGTGGAAAATTGGAAGGCCATGGGAGGATTCGGCAGAATTCACTTCATCAGGCATGATTCCATAATAGGAACATGGAATTCAAAGATGGTGAACAGGGCAATTGAGGATGGAAATGGCGTTTACATCTCTCCACTCCTGAATGGAAAGGGTTTCCTGAAGAATGGAAGTTATACCATTGGCAGGGAAATCGCAGATGCACTGAAATTGATCGGAATCAACGGGATAATCCACTATGACGAACTTCCTGCATATGGACTCAGTGCTGAAGACAGGGATCATATTCATGGAAAAGTTTGCAAGAATGAAAGGGATTCGTTCTTGATTCTTCTTGTCAGGCCCGGAATGGAAAAAAATGCAGAGGCCCTTATCACACAGAGGCTGGAAAAACTGTTTTCCCTGAATTTTTCAGAAACCAGGGCTGCATTTGAGGATGGAACCACAAGGT
>JAKAYK010000048.1 GCA_021826765.1 Thermoplasmata archaeon
CCAGAAGGCAATGGAAAATTTCGATATAGATCTTAAGAATTCTGTCATTATAGGGGACAGGGACGACATGGAAGGAGAAATGGGCAGAAAACTTGGAATAGAGTACTTAATTGTTAACAGAAGATAATGTGGTCATCATTAGATTAGAGAACTAAATTTTTTAACACTTGTGAGCGGGAATTCCCCCTTCGCAAGATGGGGGATGAAAGCGAACAAAATCTTATTATCTTTCTAAGGATATTACGATGTCCGCTGGCAGACAGAAGTGAAATAGGTCGGATCGCATATTGCTTCATGCGTGCCTGCATCCGTAAAGTCAGATGGCTTAGCATGAAGGACAGAGTACCTTCGTCCCGGGGGGGAATTCAAGCCCATGGAGATTCCGCAATCAACCTTTGAAGTGGGAAGCTCCCTGCGAAAGCTGGGAGAGGAGGTCACTATCATTCCCTGACTATATTTATAAGTACGTGACATCCGAATCTTTGTGGGTTCACATCAGAAAGTATAATGCGAGAAGCCACGCAATTCTTGATATTATTATATTCAAAATTGTGAATGAATGTTTAGACAAATTTTAAAAGCATTCATAGATTCTAACTCCTTTACTGCAATATCTCCATTAGTGAGTTTCTCAACAAACTCATAATCAATCAATAATCTATGTGGATATTTAAGAATCATATTTATCACAAATAAAAATAATTAAATTTTTACGCTTGGGAAAGCATTTTTTATAAAGTCATCATCAACTATTTTGACGCTTACTATTTCGAGTTGCGATTGAATCTTCATTGTGACTGAAAGCAATGTGTCAGGATTAAAATTTGCTATAACGTTTTTAAGGTCCTGTTCTATTTTTACGTCTTTGCTGTGCATTATGTATTGCTGCAAATCAATGGCCAATTCAACCTCTTCAAATATGCCCTTCTTCATATTGCCCACCTCCAATTTTTTTCCTTTTTCACTATTCATTTTACTCATATCTTCATCTTAATATTACAGTAACACAATCTTAATATAATAATTTCGTACGCAATTTGCTGATATTCTTATTCCGGGCACAATTATACTGATGATCTCAATTCCAATTTCGAAAGATCAAAAAATGATAAATTGTGAAAAAATAAGTTTATCACTTGAATATTTTTCTATAGACAACTTCCCCAACCAGTGCAAGTATAACGATGGCTATACCTGCTATGGCTCCATAGCTGTAGTAAAGCAACCCGGGTATCTTTGAGAAACCCACTGAAACGTTTGTCTCAGAGAAATACATCGTGAAGTTTGTTCCCGAAGAAGACTGGTATCCGGATGGTGCAAGTACTGTATAGTTGTACGTTCCCTGGATAACAAGGAATCCCACAGTATCAGATGTGGTGTTGTTGTAGGATGATCCTACCTTGACTCCCCATGTTGAATTTGTAGGAAGCCCTGTTTCTTTGAAAAGAACCCAGTTGTAAGTGTTGTTAACGAATTGGAATGTGTAATTATTGTATCCTGAAACTGAATTGCTCTGTGTTCCGCCGAAAAGGACTATGGTATTGTTTGCACTGTAATGGGCCATTGCCTGTCCGTATGCAGTGTATGGAGCAGATGTCGAAACGCTTTCCCATGAGGACAGGTTGTTGAAGATCCATGTTCCGCCATAGGGTGTTCCCGTGGATGAAACTCCACCGAAAAGCACTGTTACATTGTTGTATGAGAAATAGTTCAGGTGTGCAAATGCAAGTGCAGGTGGAGATACGGATTCAATGACTTTTGACCATTTCATTGAAGAAACATTGAACAGGTATGTGTTCGAACTGTATGCTGTTCCGTTAAATCCGCCGTATAGCACAAGGTTTCCATTGCCAGTTGAGCCAAGTGCAGAACCACTCATTGCAGGCATAACACCTGCTCCATTGAGTTTCTGCCATTCTGCGTTCTTGAATACCCATGTTGAATTTGAATAGCCTGTAGCTGTTTGCCCACCAAAGAGAATCAACCCATTCAATGCAGATGAATATGCCATGGAAGCATCAGCCCTTGCTGAGGGTGCGACAGCCAGTTTCAACTGGGTCCATGTGTAGCCTGTGTATATCCACGTCTGGTTGAACAGTGTTGTATTATTCTCTCCGCCAAAGAGGATCACGCTCTTCGCAGATGCATCATATGCGGAAGCAGAACCCGCCATCTGCGGGATGGAACTTCCTGTGGTCACACTGCTCCAGGTTCCACTGGAGTAAGCCCATGTGGAATTGGAATATTCAGTTACATCCTTGTATGTTGCATTTGCTCCCTTTCCGGAAGTCACGTTTGCCATGTATTCCCCTCCAAAGAGTATAATTTCACTGGATGGTTCGAAACATGACATGGTTGCATTGCTCATTGGTGCAGGGCCAGTTGACGTTGAATAGTTAACCCACTGATCTTTCAGGACAGGCTGGCTGTATGATATAAAAGGAGTATTTCCTGAACCTGAAGAGGAAACGGGGGGTGATGAAGTGTATATGGAAAGTGAAAATGACACTATCATAACAACGGCTATGGCTGCAGTCACAATTTTTAAATATTTACCAGAGGCATTGGTGGTCATCAGTCACCAATGGTAAAATCGTTAATAAATATTAATACCGTGCACATTTTAGTTTTCAGGTTCAGTGCAGTCCAACGCTTTTCTTCCAGAATGTCCTTGGTGCAATAGCATTCTTTACCTGTTCAGCCCTTTCCCTGAACCTGTCAACATCCATCAATATGGAATCTATGTCCTTTCTGAGATCTCCCACAGGCACATATCCCATATTCCTGAGTTTTTTATTTTCAGGGTTGTAGTAATGCTGATCCATCTCAACCCTTGGATTCTCCACCCTCTCTATATGGACATCTCTTCCCAGGACTTTCTCTCCCCTCTCCTTAACTATGCCTGCAAGCTCATTCACAGAATAGTGCTGGTCAAACTGGTTATATACCCTGTATTCTCCCTCTTCCGGCGGTTTCTCAAGCCCTATCATGAGGCAGGATACGGCATCTTCAAGGGAAAGGAATCCCCTTCTCTGGTCTCCCTTCCCATATGGAGTGACAGGCAATCCAAGGACTGCCTGTGTGCAGAATCTGTTCAATGCAGTTCCCCATACTTCATCTATGTCAAACCTTGTGAAGAGGCCAGTGTCTGTTATTTCTGGAATGCGTGTTCCATAGACAACCCCCTGCATCACATCTGTGATCCTCAATTTCCAGACCCTGTTTGCAAACATGAGATTGTTGGTGTCATGAACCTTGCTCCAGTGATACCATGATCCTGCAAACTTCGGGAAGGGGAGTGTATCCTTCCTGCCGTTGTATTCAATTGTGAAGAAACCCTCAGGAATGTCAATATTCGGTGTCCCGTATTCACCCATGGTTCCAAGCTTCAGGAGGTGTGCATCCGGCACTATATCTTTCATGGCATAGACAAGGTTGATTGTTCCACCCATGTTCTGCATCAGTGTTTCTCTTGCCTGCTTCAGGCCAATCATGGAATATGGTGCAGATCTCTGTTCTGCAAGATGAACAAATGCATCAGGCTTTGTTTTCTCCACAACAGAATACATGAATTCAGGATCATTCACGTCTCCCTGGAAGAATTCTATATTTTCTCCTGTTTTCTCCCTGAGTATTTTTATCCTGTTCTCCATGGACTCAATGGGTGTCACTGACTGGGAACCAACTTCCTTCACCCTCATCCGTGTATAAAGTGAATCCACTCCAACGACCTGATGTCCCTTTCCAATGAGTCTCAGTGCAAGTGCCCAGCCGATATATCCATCAATGCCGAGGATTGAAACTTTCATGTGTTTTGACATCAGCACGAGAATATAATCATTTCTCTGGATACACATGAATACCCTTGTCTGCAAAGCCGGGATACTTTTGAAATGTATTAATATGAATGCAATGTTACTGTAATAATAAATGAAATTAAGCTATGACAGGGGAAGAATTGTACTTGATGAAACACCTGCAGTCTTACCGGGCTATGTTGTATTTGATGACAGGATAGGGAAATATGTTTCCGAGGGATTTCACTATGCATCCCTCAGGAAGAATTTCCCTGATGCGATTGATGAGGTGTTTGAAGATTCTGTAATGACTCTTTCCCACACGGAAAAGCTGAGGGCGTACCAGAAGCAGGCCGTGGATATTTGGTCTTCAAACAATTATTCAGGAATAGTGGTTCTTCCCACGGCTGCAGGAAAGACGCATATCGGCATTGAAGCAATAACACGCCTCAGCACAGATACGCTCATCATAGCACCAACCATAGAACTTGTCCAGCAGTGGCGTGACAGGCTCTCGAAGGTGCTTGGAATTGAGATTGGGCAGATCGGCGGTGGAGAAAAGGACATCAGGAAAATTACTGTGAGCACATATGATTCAGCATACCTGATGGCTGAAACGCTTGGAAACAGATTCAGGTTCATGCTTGTGGACGAGGTTCATCATCTTGCATCTGAAAAATATATGGAAATTGCAAGAATGTATGCTTCACCATACAGGATGGGCCTTACTGCAACTTTTGAAAGGATAGACATGCTCCACACCAAACTGGAGGAATTCATGGGTGGAAAAATTTTCGAGCTCGGGTATGAAGAGCTTTCTGAATTCCTTTCCAACTATGAAATAATCAGGATACCTGTGGAACTTGAGCCTGAAGAGGAGGTTGAATATGACAGGAATCGGGAGATTTTTACTTCATACCTGAGAAGGCACCGCATCACAATGAGAGGGCCATGGGATTTTGAGAAATTCATACTATCTTCCTGGAATCCCGAAGGAAGGGAAGCTCTGATCGCATGGAGGACTGCAAGGGAGATAGCATTCAATGCAAGAGTCAAGATCGATACTGTGAGATATGTACTTTCAAGGCACAGGGGAGAGAAGACCATAATATTTTCAGATGACACAGCTTCAGCTTATCTTATCTCAAGAGAATTCCTCATACCCTGCATTACATACCTTACGCCGGGAAAAGAGAGAAAGAAATATCTGGACATGTTCAGGAGTGGGGAGGTGACCGCAATGGCAACATCAAGAGTCCTGGATGAAGGTATAGATGTGCCTGATGCCTCGGTGGGAATAGTGCTGAGTGGTTCAGGCAGCACGAGGCAATTCAGGCAGAGGCTGGGCCGTCTCCTGCGTCCCTCAGCGAATAAGCATGCGATCATGTATGAGATAATTGCAAGTGGCACAAGTGAGTATGGAACTTCGAGGAGGCGGAGAAAAGGTGTTCCCAGTTCAGTTAATGACAGTGAGGCGTAGCAAGAACGGCATAGTGAGAAGTGTTTTCCTGTCTGAAGAGAACACTGACTACAGCATATCTGTCATTGATGTGTTTTCCCGGTGCATCGGGAAAAGCAGGCTTGAGATCGAGAAGGAACTCAAGATTGTGGAACTGAAGTCACAGAACCCGAAAATATTGCGTGGACTTGCCACACTCATGTTCAGGCTTTCAAATATGGAAAGACCATCCCTGCTTGACCCTTCAGGTGTGAGGAACTCAATTTTCACAAAAGCAAAAGCACCTGCAGTGACAGAAGAGGAAAGGGAGAGAATCCTGGGTGAGGTCGCTGAGGAGATGCACACTTCAGTCCAGGATGTCAGAATGGCCATGTACGCAGACAATGAGGATAATGAGATATTGAGGGAATTGCCATCCATCCAGCCGGAAAAACTCTCCAATCTGTACAACATAGAGCAGATCGAGACTGTCATACTGAAATCCCTGTGGATGGAAATCCACACATCATCAAACATGGGCAGGTTTATCAGGAAAGCAAGATCACTGGGCCTCCTCTATTCAGAATCAGATCAGGACGGCATTCATTCCATCAGGGTAAGTGGACCTGTTTCCATACTTGAGCAGAGTGAGCGTTACGGATCAAGGCTTTCACTTCTTGTCAGGTATATGATTAAATTCAGTGACTGGGAACTCGATGCATCCGTGAAGTTAAAGAGCGGAGATGGGAAGGAAGAATTCAGGTATCATCTTGATCATTCTGTATCTGAATATACGGGCCTTCAGGATCAGAACGAGGAAAAACTTCCTGCATTTGTGGTGTCCAATCCTCCACCGTTCCAATCAGGGAAGCGAACCATATATCCGGATTATGCAATATCTCTAGACTCAGCAAAGATAAATATTATACTGACTACACCAAGGTATTTTTCTGAAGATCATGGTGAAATTTCAAGTATCCGCAAAAACGGGACAGAAGTTGAATTACTATGCATCATTGGCAGGACAGAGAAATGCCCTAAGGGTGCATTGTGCTTCAAAGATTCAGTGGACTGGTATTCCCTTAGAGATCAACTGGAAAGAAGATACAGGAAGGAGACAGAGAAAATTCCCGAGGAGATTGAACAGAATAAGGATAAAATCCCGTCCGGCATGGAAATGGAAAAAGTAACAAAACATCTTAAGGATCTATATCCGGACAGCGAAGCCATGACGGATTATCTTGAATTCATGGGCCTTCCTGTTGCCCAGACACTGGAGAAAGCGGGCTACAAGATAAGATGGAAAGGTCTCCGCATCCTTGTGGTGGAAAATTAAATATTCCATGCCACATCTCTCCGTAATTCAGGCGAAGCATTTCAATTCATCAAGTACCTAACATACTAATGAAAATCGGGAAACATATTATACATTCTCGCAATTAATAGAGCAGTGGCAGACTTTCTCCTGAGATTTGTGGATGTATTCTTTCCTCTATTTGTAGTGATAGATCCATTCGGAACGATGGTATTGTTTCTGACCATGACTTCGGATTATTCAGTATCTGAGCAGAAGGTTGCCGCAAAGGATGCTTTCGTGTATGGAACAATCATCCTTGTGTTCTTCTCCATCACCGGAAATATCATACTGTCCCTCATGGGAATATCTCTGTCTGCAATCCAGATAGCAGGAGGCATAATCCTGCTCATAATGGGTATTGAGATGGTCAGGGAAGGAGACCGGCCAAAATCCACGGGAAAAACATTCAAGAATCCTGATCTTGGCATTGTCCCCTTTGCAACTCCATTGCTTGCA
>JAKAYK010000049.1 GCA_021826765.1 Thermoplasmata archaeon
TAGTGGTATTTTATACTGGAATAGAAGGCATTGAAACACAGATCAGGAAAGAGGTTGAGAACAGCATAGGCAAATCTTTCTCTCCAAAGCATGTGATCCATATAGGTACCCTTCCAAAAACAAGAAACGGAAAGATAATGAGAAGAATCGTGAAAAGCGCATTCATGGGAGAGAATCCGGGAGATATAACTGGACTTGATGATCCGGGAATCATAGAACTCATCAGGGTTATGGGTGAAAAGGCAAGGCAGAACTTGCCATCAGGCCATTCGTGATATGCATTCTCACGGATATAGAGAAAATAATTTCATATTTTTCATATATAGAATCTGCACCGCATTCATATTTATATACGGTTTAGCGGAAAAGGGAAATTTAATAAACAATAATGCATAATGCGCTGATTATCATGGGAGTCCTCAAACGAAGCATCCTTATCCGGGCTCTTCAAAATGTATATGGGGCCAGGGGAGTGAGTCATGTTGATGTAATTGCCCTTTGTGATTTCATCCTTGCATTTTTTGGTTATGAGGATTACGTTCTGGACAATGTTCTCTCTTCCCCGGAAAGAGATGCATTCTATGATCTGGAGGAGAGCGGCTTCCTGAAAACACAGAGGGAAGAACTGACGCTTCCAAAGGGGAAGATCTGGAGAGTGAACCTCTGGAAACTCAAGAAGGAGGAGATTGACCGGCTCTCAAAGGCTGTAAAAGTGGAAGAGGAACTCAAGGTAAAGTACGAGAATATCTTCAGGGAAATAGAGGAGAATGAAGATATCCTTGACTGAAAACCTATCTACCGGATAATTTTCTGAAAAGTGAAATGGCAATGAAAGAAACTGCAATCGCAGTAAGGGCCCCATATTTGGGACTGTCAAAAAGCAGGTGATGAACCGGTTTCTTATAAGGATCATAATGATCCAGATGGATTTCATATTTGTCCCTGAATTCCACCACATGTACACTTTCGTCCCTGCCGTCTATGCCCCTTCTCCAGTCAGAAACCTGACCCTTCAGTTCGCCTACTGATCTCTGGAACATTCCGGAAAGTGATGGATGAGGGACTTCTTCTCCATTTATGTCTATCCTGTCAATAACAATTTTTTCTTCTCTCATTGCATCTGACACCACTTTTCCCCAGAATGAGGCAGGATTATACTTCACATGTTGTGATTGCCAGTTAATAGATAAGCCTTGTGAACATCAGAGTTTATTTTAGAAATTATATTAATGTTGAGTGAATTATACATATATGACGGGACAGGTTATCATTTCAGGGGCCACAGGCTCCATAGGGAATTCACTTTCAAAAGCACTTCTTGAAGCAGGCAGAAATATAGCTGTTGTAACAAGGGATATGGATAGGGCAAGGAAATCAGTACCCTATGCTTCAGAATTCTGCAGATGGGATCAGGAAGACACAGAACAGTTGAGTAAGTTCTGTGAAGGTGCGGATGCTGTCGTAAATCTCTCAGGTGCTCCCATATTTGAGAGATGGAAGGGAAATTACGAGAAAGAGGTCAACGACAGCAGGATTCTGGGAACAAGGCATATTGTGGACGCAATCACGAAATGCTCAGAAAAACCCAGAGTTTTTATCAATGGTTCCGCTGCGGGATTCTACGGTTATACGGGAAATGTTGTTGCTTCTGAGTCATCATCGGCAGGGAAGGACTACTGGGCTGATCTTGTGGAGAGGTGGGAGAAGGAGGCCCTCAGGGCACAGGAAAGCGGAATAAGGACTGTACTCATCAGGACTTCCCTGGTGCTTAAGAGATCCGAAGGGGCCCTTGGATCACTGGAACCATACTTCAGGAAGGGCCTTGGTGGCTATATCTCCCCCGGAACTCAGATGTTTCCATGGGTTCACATAGACGATCAGGTCGGGATCATAATCAGGGCAATGTCAAATCCGGAATTTTCAGGGCCTGTGAACTCCGTTGCCGGGTGTGTGTCATCAAGAGAATTTTCGAGAGCCATTGGAAAAGCCATGGGAAGGGGATCAAGATTGCCGATTCCGGGTTTCGTCGTCAGATCACTGTTCGGAAAAGCATCAGATCTTGTGACCGGAAGCCAGGTAATCAGGAGTGAACGGATGGAAGAGCTGGGATACGTGATGAAGTACTCATCCATTGAAGATGCAATGGCGAACATCTATGGTTCGGGCAATAAGTGATTATGTACCGACCCCCATGACTATCTGCACAAGTCATACATTTTATTAATCATTAGTTCATATATTTCTGATTTTATAATGGATTCAATGTTTCTAGAAAGAGAGAGAGGAAACGAAGACAAATTCAAATCGCTTAAAGTGGTTCTTGTCATGGTAATCTGTTCAATAATGGTAATACCCGTAATTCAGCATATTCAGGAACAAAATTCTGCTGTTACAGATAAAACGTATACATAACACAATGAGATGGTGAAATTTGTGGGATCAAACATATTCATAGGTTTCAACGGCAACCTGTTCCCGGTATCATGGAATGTGCTTGAACTGAATCCAAATTATTCCCCGGGGCACATTGCCTCGCCATTCATATCCCCTTCCATTGGAACAGGCACAAAAAACAGCCCCATGATTGAGGAGACGTTCAACCATTATTCATCAAAAAGGGTTGTATCACTTTATCAGGATTCAGCAGTGATGATCAGGTGGAATCATTATGTGAGAATAGCAGAGATATTCTCTTTCTACAATAATGGGATAGATGCAACAGTTGTGATGAAGAACCTCAATGTAACAGGAAGTTATATTGGTGCATTCTCCCTTGGGATGGGCATGAACAGCACCATGTCTATTAATGGATTCTATCCGTCATACCAGAACATCTCTTCCGGAACGGGCATCATCCCATCCAATGACTGGAATGTGTCAGTGGGCAACATTGCCATAAACTGGCAGTCTGAAGATTCTATATTCCATTCAGGCATTGTCAGTAAAACCTCATCAGGTGACCAGATAATCCTCCCATTTTATTCAGGAATGCTTTACCACAACGAATCATACACAATAGATCCCATGGTATATTACAATACATACAGAACAAGTGGCCCAATTGGGCCTATTGGTTCTGGACTTAGAAGTGACATTACATTCAAGGAATCTGGCCTTCCATCAGGGACACCATGGTCAGCAACACTTGACGGAGTATTCCAGTCTGCCACTTCAAACAGCATAACCTTCAGTGAACCAATTGGGAAATATTACTACAGCATTGGATCAGTAGATCATTATTCAGTTTCTCCAGAAAGCGGAACTGTTTCAGTATCTGGCACTTCACAGGCCATTGCACTGGCTTATACTCAAAATTCAATGTATGCTGTCAATTTCACCGAATCTGGCCTTCCATCAGGCACTTCATGGAATGTCACTCTATCTGGGAATACAGTATCCTCATCTTCGAACAGCATAACTTTCAGTGAATATGACGGAACCTATTCATACAGTATTGGAAAAATGAATGGTTACACGATTTCTCCATTAGGTGGATCAGTTACAGTAAATAATGGGATACAAAAAAAATACATAGCATTTACTGGGTCTCAACCATCATTAGGACATGTAGCAGTCAGTTATATGGGGTTAGGCTCAAAAGATTATAATAATTTATCAGATGCCATCAATAATGCATCAGATAATGGAAGTATATGTTATACAAATTTCATGCTTCCAGCGACTATAAGTTATTTGAAATTTGATATACCGTACCAAAATGCAGATATGGGAAATGGGAATGTGAATACATATGCACAGAACTCCAATCCCACAGCATCACCCGATTTGATTTCTCATGGGCCACCCCCTGGTGCAGTGCCTTTGGGAATATCGGTATACGCACTTAGCTCAAATGGGGTGGTTGAGTATCTAATTTACCGTAATCAAGACGTCAGCGGAAATGGTAATGTATCTTTCACTTGGACAACACAGCCAGGTGTTTATGGCGGTTTCCTCGTTCAACTTGCCACTAATACTGGTACAGCGACAACATTCTACAGACACAGTTTTGATGTGTATTCCAGGCCAGTAAACCAAATTTATAGTGGTATCCCATGCATAGCAGACAGTTATTCCCAAAACATGCTTTATAATTCAAAGGGAGTTTATTTAGGCACCTTAGGAACGACTGTGAGCAATGGCCCAACGAAAAAAAATTATTCAAATTCCCATTCACTTTATTTTGGGCTTTCCTCTTTCTTTTTCTCGCCATATGATAATTCATCCGCTAACAGTTTCAAATATGGAGTTTTCAGCTATAACCAATACTTTAATAACACAGGAAGCCAGTATGGATGGGGAAAAGGAGGATACGTTTATCCGTGCTTTGCAGCAAATCAGAATTATCAAAAACAAAACGGAACCACCAATGAAACCACACTTCTAGCAGAAGAATCCATATATGCAGTCATAGACAGTCTACTGTACTTAGAACCGGATACAATTCCACTCGCATTGATATTGACTGCATTATATCCGTTTGTATTCCAGAATCAAATAACAAAACCTGACGGATTTGTATGGTCCAACATTATGCTGGGACCGAATATAAGTTATGGTCAATCATCAAATCTAGAAAGAAAAATAATTCGTGGTGGAAATCTGGCACGTCCTGGTAACATTGAAGTTTACCAAATTCCCAACAATGGAAAGAGCAGTCCTTCACTGATGGAATATTTTCTGTTTAATACCAATGAGCCAAATATTCCAAATGTTGGACGGCCATTCAACCATGCTCTTAATTATTACACATACACAACAAGTGAAACAATTGTTCCTGTTGCACATGAATTTGGTGCCAGTGATTACGTGAATGCAACTTGGGTATCAACAGGGTTGTGCGGATGGTCTGGATATTACACTTATACTGGCCCTTCTTATACAGTAGCAACATCATTACAACTGTATATACCACTTGAAGGGTGATAAAAATGAATAAATGGAAAAAAATTGTGTCGGTATTTGTTATATCAATGGTGCTGCTTGTTTCGGTTGCATCTTATGAAAATGCGACAGAACCAAGCGGAATTAGTGGAGAAATTTGGACTTATATTCCCCCTCAGGGTCAGGGTATGTTCTTCATACAAAATATCTCTAACTATACTTTTCTTGGCAATGAGATTTCTTTGGGATATCATGCATATCTTTTCCCGTCTACACAATATGTTAACCTTTCGGATTCTGTGTCCTTTATAAACATAGCGGGTGGTCCTTTTTCAAGTATGATTTGCTTAACGAATTATACAAAGTTGAATTTTCCTTATTCAAATCCTGTAGTTTCCATAGTCAACACTTCAATTTCCATTTCTCAGCCATTGTTTAAAGGGGGAACAAACAAGAATGATAGCTTTGGCCCGAATGCAACTTACAGAATATTATCCTGTCCGAGCTCTCAGGCTTTATCTTTATTCATAAAAAAGAATCATTATGCCTGTTATAATACTTCAAACATCAGTAAAATGATAAATCCTGGAAATTTCACATTCTATGAGAACATAACATTCACAATAACACTATCTCTTGGAATATTGCACTTCACATCACAACAATTCCATCTGGATCAATCATGGTGGGTGTTAATGGAATATAATCTAACAACACCGAATAATTAATGATGAAGTGACTTGACATGGTTTATTCTCTGTGCCATCCGCAATAATAAGGCATGTTGACCGGAAGGAGACTTTCCACCCTCTGGCTTGGCGATCTGGAAGCATGATGAAGGAATGAGGCATGTCAAAACTGAAATTTTATCATGTCATTCTCCATCCTCTATGATGTCTTTGAGGGACCACGCTATCAACTCTTTGTTTCCTCGCTATACTTCAGGAAAATACTTATCATCTCTTTCACCACATCTAATCGGTCCTGCATATTTTCTCATCATTAAATCCGAATTGCTCAGGGCCTATTCAATTTACAGATTCAACACACTATAGTAATATCATTATATTAATATAATGATTATATTATGTTCTTCCGGTTCGTGAAACTGGATGCAGGAAAAGAATGAGCATATCAGACTGACCAGTTATCATTTGCATTAACTATATTGTACATGCTGTAGAACATGCCCTTCTTTTTCATGAGTGTGTCAAAATCTCCATTTTCTATTATTTTTCCCTGATCAACCACCACGATCCTGTCCACCAGAGAAATCATTGAGAATCTGTGTGTGATCAGAATCAGAGTTCTGTTCTCTGAGAATTTTTCGAGGCTGGCAAATATATCTTTCTCGGAGAACGGATCTATATTTGACGTGGGTTCATCCATGATGAGTACCTGTGGCGCTCTTATGATGGCCCTGAGTATGGCTATGGCCTGTTTCTGTCCCTCCGAGAGATTTCTTCCAAGCTCTCCAGCATCTGTATTCAACCCATCTGGAAGCCTTGAAAATATCCTTTCCAGTCCAAATTCCAGTGCAAGTTTTTCTATTTCTTCGTTTGATGCATCTTTTTTGGCTATCCTTATGTTTTCGTAAAGTGTTCCCCTGAAGAGGAAAGGTTCCTGGAGCACAGGTATAATTATGTCCCTGTACCTGCTTGTGAGAATGTTCCTTGTGTCGTTTGTATCAAGGAGTATTTCTCCTTTTTCAGGCAGGTATAGTTTCAACATCAGGTTTGAAAGAGTAGTTTTTCCTGCACCTGTGTGGCCCACTATTCCTACCTTCTCCCTGCTTGAAACAGTGAGGTTCACATTATTCAGTGCAGTGTCTTCTCCATAGCTGAAGGTGACATTCCTGAGTTCAAGTGCAGTTTCGAAGGTATCCACTGGAACGGAGCCTTCTGGAATGATCTCCTTTGGGCTGTCTATAATTCCATATATCCTTCCTGCGCCAACTATGGATGACTGGTAAGCGTTGTAAAGTTGTGATAATTGTGTAACCGGATCAAAGAATTCCTGAACATAGAATA
>JAKAYK010000050.1 GCA_021826765.1 Thermoplasmata archaeon
ATGTCCGTTCACTGTGACGTTCCATGATGTTCCACTGGCAAGACCGGTTTCAGTGAATGTCAGGGTGTAGTTGGTCTGGGTGAATGCAACTGATATGGTTGTGTTTGAGCTGACTGTTGTTGATCCCGATCCGTTTGCCACTGTGTATCCTGAAGGTGGTGTTACTGAGTATGAGTATGTGTTCGCAGGAACATTGATGGATATGGTTGAGGTGGTTGAAGAAAACACATTTCCACCGACATTAACAGACCAAGATGTTCCACTGGCAAGACCGGTTTCAGTGAATGTCAATGTATATGTGGTCACTGAAGCAAATGTGCCTGCAGATTCCAAGATCGTTAAATATGTGAGTGATGTTGTCAGCCCGTTTGCGTTTTCACCAACAAAATAAACACCATATGGAATATTGGATACTGTCTCGTATGATGCAGTTGTTGATGCCTGTACGACTCCATTCAGTACTGGTGCCCAGCTGGCCCCATCAGGATTCGTGTTGTAAACGGTCATGTTACCTGTAAACAGGTTAAAGTTCAGATTTTGTCCTGCTGATGTATTGACAAATGTTGAGCTCAGGAACGAATCCTCAACTGCAGTGCCCGCAGCACTGTTCATAGTAGATATTACATAGTCTGTGGATTCAATTGTGAACACAGTGTAATTAGGTGCTTTTGGTGCAAGCACATCAAATAGAACAGTTGAATTTCCAGTATATGCTGGTGCAATGGTGACCATCAATCCATTATATGTTACAGTATAGAAAGATGATACTCCAACTCCTGCCTGCGTAGATGCTGATGGAACGTTCAGTGTGATATTTGCTCCGGGCAATATCAGAGGTGTGGAGTCTTCTGCTCCTGTGGATACTCCTCCAAAGTTTGTGTATGGCCCGACGCCGTTATAGTTCCACCAGTAGTTTCCGTTGAGATTGTCACCACTGTAGTTTGCAGAAAATCCTGTGTAGTAATTGTAATTAAAGCTCACGATCGGATACTCTGCACTGAACATATTTCCATGGAGTGATGTGTTGTTAGAAAAGAGCATGAGTCCTATAGGTGATGACCCACTCATCAAAGTATAGAAATATGATGATGTGAGGGGTATGCCTAAATTAAGTGCGTTGTCATAGAATGTGTTGTTGATATATGATATGTTGGACTTGACATCCGGTGCGTTGTATGAGAATGCACCCATGCTCATTACTGCGAATGTGTTATGGTATATGTACAGATTCGTTGAATTCCATGTTGTCAGTGTTCCCTCAAAATAGCCAGTCTGCTGGAACGAATACCATGAATTGAATAAACCATTTTCCACCTCAATATTTGAGGAATTGTATATCCACATGTTCATTCCATTGGTACTTGGCAATCCGTAGAAACCTGCTATGAGTCCTCCAACTCCAGTGTATTGAACACCCATTGAGAATTGTTCGATGTTCATGTGAACATTGGTGTTATATACGAGGAAACCTGGGAATACTGGGAATGCGTAATCGTTCAACTGTCCGAATATTGTGTTCAACATGCCTGCATTAGCTGAGATGATATATGGTGAAGCCGCTGTGCCTGCTCCCGATGATGAAACTGCTGCAGCCTGTGCATTTCCATCGATTATGATTGGTGTGTAAACTCCCATTGTTAAGTTGGAAGTGAAGTTCACATAGGTGTATCCTGTTGAATTCAGTGATCCATTGGCAATGTTGTAGTTGTTAGAGAGACCTTTCCATACATATGACGTTGATTTTGGAAGATAGTAAACAAAATTCTTTCCGAAATTGACAGGGGCCCAGTTCCAGAATCCCTCAGAAGCTACTGTTGCGTTCTGACCAACGAATACATAAGAATTTGTTCCGTGGTTCAGGGTAACATTATATGTCAGGAATGTTGAATTTGTCTCATTCCACATGCCGTAAACCATTGAAGGTCCGCCTGTGAGTATTGCTGTTGACCCAACGTAATGCACATCTACTCCAACAGATGTTTCTCCTGTTTCAGATCCGATATCATAAGCATTTGGTACATTCTGGAAAGTGTTTGTTGTTGTGTTCATGTACATGAGATTCATGCTTCCAGATATGTTCATTATGGTAGCAGTGCTTCCTCCGCCTGGCCCACCAACCATTATCTCTGCATCATAAGGTATGAATCCTGTTGGTGTCAGATTTGTACCGCTCACAAGGTAGTGAAGTGGTGCTGCATTCGTTGAGGAGTTGAATATTGCCTGATTATACATTCCACTTTCAGTCTTTACCGCACCTGTTGTACTATTAACAAGAACATTAGCCACTGAGTAGTTAAAATTCACTGCCTGTCTTCCACCTACAAGAGATGTGTTCAGGTACAGGTTCACATTGAGGTTTGAATTTGAAAGCTGGTATGTTGGGCCCTCAACTATGTATGCCCCTGAATAAGGTATTAGAGTACCATAGTTGCTCTGATATATGGAATTTGCTGACCATGCAACTGCAGGTGAGGAGAAATTCCATATGTTAAGGATGAATGTTAGCGAGTGTGTTCTTGCTGAATAGAAAATAACATTCTGTGTCCACATGGAGTAACTTGAGTTTCCAAACAGGTTCACATTGCTCAGGACTGCGTTAAGCTGGAATGTTACACCCTGAGGTGAGCCGTCCGCAAGATTCATTGTCTGAAGTTGTGTGAGGTTTATGTGTGCAGCAAGATCAGGGAATGTGTAATTCTGGGTTCCTGTAGATCCTGATTTGTTATAAAGACCGTAGAAACCTATACCCATAGGTGCAGGGGACTGAGAATAACCAGGTGTTATGTGTCCTGCATTCATTCCACTGACGCTTGCGAAGTTAGGAAGATAAACATCCTTCAGAGGAACGTTGCTCTGGTTTGCCAGTTCTATGGCTTTCTGTGCCATCTGGCTTCTTGAAAGACCTGTGGAGGGGCTTGCCGTACTCCCAGATACATGCGTAATAGTTTTCCCTGTGCTTGTAACCACTGGTGCAGCGTTATGTGACGATGCAACAGATGAGTTATTCTGCATAGGGACAACAAATAGCATGCCTACTATCATGAGAGCAATCAAAAAAATTGCTACAATTGCTTTTTTGTTTTCCATTGTCTTTCTAAGTTGTTCACAATATAAATATATTACTAACTACAACTTTGTTTATATACTGTATATTCACGACTTTTATGAATTTAATTCTGGTGTGAATATTGATATTTATAGATAACAGATTCAATTTCAATTGAAGCGTGGCCCGTATTTTGAGTACATATCCCTCATGGTTTCATCATCTATATGGGTGTATATCTCTGTGGTACCTATGCTGGAATGGCCCAGAAGCTTCTGTATAAATCTTATGTCTCCACCATTTTTCAGGATTGTGGTGGCAAAGGTGTGCCTCAGTGTATGAGGTGTCACTTTTCTCCTGATTCCTGCTTCTTGAGCAAGATTCCTGATCATTCTCTCCACGCTGACCGTGCTGTATTTTCCCTTCTTCCTGCTCACAAACAGAAATTCACTGCTTCTGCCCTGCTCTATTCTCCATCTGATGTAATTGGTCAACATTCCTGAGACAGATTCTGGTATGAGTACAATTCTTTCCTTGTCTCCCTTGCCATTTTCTATTTTTATGGAACCTGTTGTCAGATCGACCGAATCAACCTTCAAAGAACAGATTTCGCTCACCCTCATCCCGGTATATATGAGAAGGTTGACCATGGAGAGCAGCGTGATATCCCTGCTACTTGCTTCCAGGAGTTTCAATATCTCGGAATTGTTGAGATATACTGGTATTTTCCTTGTTCTTCTAGGGGCCACGAGATTTGGAGGCGGAGACAATCCAAGTGTCCTGTACATGCATCTGGCTGCCTTGATGGCCAAATACTGACTGCTCTTTGAGTACTTCTTGTCTGTCGCAAGATAGAATTTGTATTTTTCTATATCCTTTTCGGTGCATTTTGAGGGAGTTTTACCTGTGAACTGGAGGAAGAGGGATGACAGGAACAGATACTGTTTCACGGTGGCCTGGCTTCTCCTTTCAGAAATGAGTTTTCTTCTCATTGTTTCAAGGTCAGACTCCAGAGATGATTCCATTATGCTGATTATATGAAATATGCATAAAAAATTATGCTACACTGAAAAAGTGAATATGTTTTTATGAGGAATTCGGATTCTCATCCATGAAAGGATTTGTAATTGAAAAATTTGGGCTGGAAAATCTCACATTCAGGGACGTGGAGGAAAGTGGGGAGGGAATAAGGCTGAAGATCACAATGGCTGCAATCAATCCCCTGGATTTTAACCTTGTGAATGGAAAGGTTGTGTACGGTGTGGCCCCAATGCCACACATAGCAGGCTCTGAAGTTATTGGAGAAGTGATGGATGATGGTGTTTCAGTCAGGAAGGGCCAGAGAGTCATAGTATACAACCGAATTTTTGATTCCACCTGCGGGATGTGTATCTCCGGAAATGAACATCTCTGCGTTCATGGAGGAATCTGGGGGGTTGGAACAAATGGTGGATTCCAGGAATATGTGAGGGTTCCTGAAAAAAACCTGATAAGGATACCTGATCATGTGACAGACGTACAGGCAGTATCCATTCCCATTGCTGCACTGACTGCATATCATGCCATTAAAAGATCCAATGCGCATGTTGGAGAAAAAATACTGTTCTATGGAGCAGCAGGAAACACAGGCGTACTTGGAATGCAGATTGCAAATATTATGGGGCTTGATGTTTACGGTGTTTCCAACAACGAGATGGCAAAGGGATACGGCGCTGTAAAAATTTTCAGGAGAGATGAAATACCGGAGGACTTCACTTCAGACATTATCATTAACCCAATGGGTTCCGAAGTGTTCCAGGATTCACTGAATCACCTTTCACGGGGTGGAAGGCTTGTAACATTTGGAATCCTCACAGGAAGGAATTCTGAAATTGATATTGCAAACATCTACACTTCAGAAAAAAGCATAATTGGCTCAACTGGTGGAACAAGACAGGAGCTGGAGGAACTTCTTGAAATAATGAGGAATCATCAGATAAGGGTTCCAGTTGACAGTACCTTCAGGTTTGAGGAACTTGTTACTGCACTGAAGAGGCATGCGGATAAGCATTCAGGAAGAATCATAGTCAAATACTGATTTGATCAGATGTTTTTCAGGATGCCGATCCTTTCCCTAATATTTCCTCCATATATGTAAGATGCTGAAACTATGATATCCGCACCGCTTTCCTTCAATAACCTTCCTGTTATATCCGTTACCCCTCCATCCACCTCAATTCTTACATGAGGGGCAATCTCATCTATGATTTCCTTCAATTCTCTGATCTTTTCAGGTGTTGATTCTATGAATTTCTGTCCTGAGAAACCGGGATACACGCTCATGATCAGAACCATGTCGAGTCTTGTGAGAAAATTCTTCAACACATCCACAGGAGTGTCCGGATTGATGACCATCCCGATCTGTTTCCCCATTTCCTTAATTCTTTTATGAACAGAGTCAAAGTCGAATGGTGTTTCATAATGGAAATACAGTATATCTGCACCACTATCTGCAAAACTTTTCCAGTATTTTTCGGGATCAAGGATCATCATGTGCGCCTCCAGAGTGATGTCAGTAACCTTCCTGATGGCCCTTATGAAGTCCGCCCCTACAGTTAAATTGGGCACAAAATTGCCATCCATTATGTCTATATGGAATGAGTCCGCTCCTGCATCAACGGATTCAAGAATCTGTTCCTTGAGAATTTCAAGCTTGCAGGATATTACGGATGGTGATACCTTCATCTTTTAGAATTGCAGAACCGTATTTATTTTTTCCATTTCGGAGATGAATTTAGAAATATGAAAAACATGAGCACACAGGGGCCCTTGAAATATTAGAAATGAAATGGTATAAGTAGTCGTTATACATATAATTTAATATGGAAAAGAAAACTAAGGTCGGACCAAAAGGCCAAGTGGTCATACCAAAGGATATCAGAGATAAAATTGGTATAAAGGAATACTCTGAAGTTATAGTAGATATTTTAGATGATTCAGTAATTATAAAGAAACTGAAACCAGAATCGGTTTCTTACGTTGATTATTATTGCACAACTTATTCCAGGAAGCTTAAAACGAAAGTAGACATTAAAAAAATCACTGAGGAACAGTATGAAAGGAATATATTACATTGACTCAAATGTTTTCCTGTATCCGGTTTTGTATGAAGACAACGAAGAATCTGAAACAGCAAGGAAAATACTCGCACAAATAGAAAGCAAAGATATACAGGCCTATACCTCAACGTTGACCTGGGATGAGGTCTCTTACGTCAGTGAAAGATTGTTGGGCAGAACAGATTCTATTGAAGTGAGTAAAAAGTTCATTAATTTCCCCTTCCTTCGTTTCATACCCGTGGACGATGAAATAATGAGAAGAAGCCAAGTGATCAGAGAGAAATATCATTTAAAACCAAGAGATGCAATTCACCTGTCATCCGCAATCGAACGAAATATAAATAATGTTATCACTAACGACTCCGATTTTGACGGAATTAAAGAAATAAAAAGAATTCCGTTAAAATCATGAAATTGCTTTCTAATTTTCCCAATCCATGGTTCTAAATTTGGTCACCAAACTTCACTATCAATTTTATTTAGCTGAAAGTGAATATCTCAATTGAATTGTGTAAACAGTCGAAAGGACTCAGAGAAGGAGCCATAAACATGCTACTAACGTAATTACATTTGTACATAATCATTGTTATTCGCTTTCATACCCTTCCTTTCAGAAGGAGTCTTCCCGCTCACGGTAGATAAATAAAAATTTTTTGTTGAAACATATAAATAGGAAAACATGTATACAAATTTATGACCTCAAATAACGATACAATATCAGGAAAGGATCCAGAGGAGGTTATGAAAAAGATACTTTCTAA
>JAKAYK010000004.1 GCA_021826765.1 Thermoplasmata archaeon
GCGCCTCCCCGAGACATTTCGCAGCTTGGCACGTCCTTCCTCGGCTCCCAAACCGAACCATCCCCCAGATAGTTTCACAGACTGCACAATCCATTTTACTATTATTTGATCGGCTTCACCGGTTATATTAACCTCATACCCTTCCCTTATGATATCTCTTCACAAGGTGCATAAACGTGCGTAACACCCTTATTTATTTGCATTATATTAACGTTGTGGTAATGAGTGACTTTAGGCATTTTCAGGTAAAACTCACGATATATGTTATATGGTTATGACCATAATTCTTGTGTTCCTATTGTTATATTTCCAGACAATCCAGAACACGGATCCTTTGAAAATTACCATATCTGTTTAATCGGAGATTTCTTCAGACTGAGGATTCAAAAAAATAAAGGGATTATTCCCTGTATAAACCAAAGTCCAGTTCTGTTACTGCTTTGCTCGTAATTGTGTTTAGTTTAGGCTCTATCTGGTCAAATTTCTCTTCCTCGACCGGAATGTACTGCATTCTCCCTTTTGACATGTGGTATGAACCGGGACAAAGGAATCCTTCCTTTACCAGTATTGCATCAGCTTTCAGTGTTAGAATCCCTGCCATTGCTCTCTCTTTTCCCTGGTAGGGTGAGCCAAAGCCAGGATTCTCGTAAAGTTTTTTCTCGCCTGTTTCGGTATCGACTTGAATGATTGTTTCGCCATATTCCAGTGGTGTCAGGACATTTTCATCATCTACAACTGCTATTATTTTCATTTTTATCCCGTATGATAATCAATACAACTTTTATTAACTTTGTGAACACAACTATTATAAAAAAATTATCAGTCAATTAGAAATAATGATCCGGATACGTTGATATAAGTGATCAATAGTATCCGGCAAGGTTTGTTTCTAACTTTGGAATCTCTATTCCAGTACCATTTTCCACATGTCCAATCTCCTTTATCTGGACTCTCGTTCTGAGTGTGGATAAGAAATCTGTTTTGCTGTCCTGATCTATAACAACCATGAAGCCCGTTCCCATATTGAATGTTTCATACATCTGAGAATAAGACATGTTGCCAAGTTCCTGAAGCTTCTTAAAAATATTCTGTGGTTCAGCTGGATCGTCAAAGATATATTTCATATCCTTGAGCCTGACAATGTTCTTGAAACCTCCCCCTGTTATGTTTGCCATACCCTTAATATCCACTATATTTAGAATATCAAGAATTTCCTTAACATAAATCCTTGTAGGTTCCAGGATAAGATCTGCAGTTCTCTTGTTTTCACCAGGGAACTTGTCGTTGAGGCCAATATCATTGTCGTGGAGAATTTTCCTCACCGTGGTAAATCCATTGGAATGGATTCCACTGCTCTGTAGGCTGAATATTAGATCTCCATCCATTATCCTTTCACCAGTGATTATCTGATTTTTTTGAACGATTCCAATAACACTTCCTGCAACATCAAGTGACGTTACAAGATCGGGTACCATTGCTGTCTCTCCTCCAATGATAGATATGTTGGCCATCTGGGCCCCCACATTCAGTCCAATTCCAAGTTCCCTTGCAATTCCAGTGTCAAGATTGTTGAGTGAAAGATAATCAAGCATTGCAATCGGTTCTGCCCCGCATGTGATTGTGTCGTTTACATTCATTGCAACACAGTCTATTCCAATGCTCTCGTACTTATTTATCTCTTTAGCAACCATCACTTTGGTGCCAACCCCATCAGTGTTGAATGCCAATGCAATATTTCCAAGATCGATAAGTGAAGTGAATCCTCCCATGGGCCCTATGGATTTAAAATCGTTTCTCCTGTATTTTAACTGCCTGATAAGTGTGGCCGTGAAGTCGCCTATACCTTTTCTATCTAAAATTTTCCCAGAGGTCTCACTCATGGAAGGATATTGCATTATAACTTAAAACTTTGCCAGAAAATTCAATTTTTTTAAGATTTCTGGTGTTCTGGTTTTGAAATCCGGGCCGATATTTGCATGATATATAGATTTATTGCTATTTTATGAGGAATCGGAACACCCCTCATACAAATAATTAAATAACAATCTAATAATATGGTGTCAGGTGATTCAATGGTTAAGTTAGAGGATCTTGACTACAAACCAAAACCCATAGAAGAAAATTTTGCAGAGGATACAACAAACTATCCAGTTACTGGAAAACACCACGATCATGAAGTTAGAGCAGAGGGTGCAGAGAGAACGGATGCAGATGGTAAGCCATATCCTACAAAAAACGGTATACACGGAACAAAGGTAGCAGTGGACTGGGAAACGTGCATCGCTGATGGTGCTTGCATGGATGTCTGCCCAGTGAGTCTTTATGAATGGGCACTTAACCCAGGTCAGATGGGCACAGGAAACGACAAGAACCTATCAGGGGACAGTGAACAGTATGGAAAATACAGGACTGACAAATGCGATCCAGTAAGGGAGAACGAGTGCATTTTCTGTATGGCATGCGAGAGCGTCTGCCCCACAAGAGCTATAAAAATTACACCATAACTTATTTTTTTTTATAATTTTTAGCCCCGTGGTGTAGTGGACAAACATATCGGACTTTGGATCCGGCGACGGCAGTTCGAATCTGCCCGGGGCTGTAGGTGCGATATGATAAAGGTAAAAGGAAGAACAAGCTTGACGGATTCCATTGATTCCAGCATGACTGTTGATACCATAATGGAAAAGATGAAGCTCTCAGGCGAGAGATACATCTCAATTCTTAATGGGATGCCAGTTACGGGAGATCACGTTGTGAATCCATCCGATGAGCTCCTATTTCTTGAGGTCTTTTCCGGCGGCTAAATAAGGGCTTTTCACTGAAAGAAATTCTCTGTAAGCATAGCTCTTCTTTATTTCTTCCTGATTGTCAATAATTGATGTTCCTGATTTCAGTCTGCTCAGGTTTTTTCCAAAGTTGATATTTTCGAGGTTGCTCATGAAAATATCCCTGAATTGTGTGATCTTTCTTCTCACTTCAATAATAACCCTTCCATTCTCCACAAATGGCCCCCTGACAAAATCTGGAGATTTTATGTGCTTTTCAATGAAAGATACCACATTCATATTCCCTGCTGGTGGCCCGACTTTCTTCTCCACGGAAGGGAGTGCGGGAGATGCGAATTCCATAAGTATTGTGACTGTTTTTTCCTCCACGTGATCAAATATATTCAGAATCGGAAGGCTCTGGATTTTGGCAAACTCATCCAGTTTCCTTCTCATGAGATGCACCTGTGGGAAAAGAATGTCGTCTATTATATCGGGCCTCTCTATGACAAGTGCCAGGAAATATGTTCCCCTTTCATGGTTTACAGGCTCAATGTTTTCATTTTCATCATAATAGAAATAATCTTCAGAGGGATTCAGGCAGAAGAATTTTGATGCTGTCTTGAGAATGGAGAGACTGTCATTGCTCACTGCTGCCCCTGCGTTTCTTGAGAGATCAACAGGATCTACAATCACTACCGGGGAGTGGAATTCCTTAACCTGATCCTGGATTATCAGCCTTCCGCTCAGCCCGGACATGTGTTCCATGAAATTATTGAATGTTCCAAAATGAAGTATGAGGAGTTCACATACATATCCTGAGAACCCTTCAGTCTTCAGTTCCGACCCATATATGCCCTGCCTCCTAAGGAACAGCTTCAGGAGTATCACTTCCCCTATGCTTTTATCTGTAAGTTTTTCTTTCATATACTGGGTGTGGAGAGGGGTTCTGTCCACTGATGATATTTTAGGGGTATTGAAATCAATTCTGTAACAGGGAACTATGTCCACCTTTGTTCCTTTGACCACAGAAGAAACGTATGGATGCTCAGCATATTTTGGAGTTGCATCAGGGAAAATTGAAAAACCAAGTTCGATTCCAACTCTCTCCATCTTTGCTCTTTCATAATTCCTTGAAAATCTTATGAAAATGTCCACATCACTGTTCTTCAGCGCAGTGCCCCTTGCAAGGGAACCCACGAGAATCGTGTCTGCATCAATTCCTCTCTTCTCTATTTCTGAAGAAAGCCGCTTCATTATATCTTCAGCTATATCATGCTTCTTTCTTTTCTCGTTTTCATCAGGCATGTATCTCTTCAGTATTTTAGAAAAATTCAGTTCCGCATGTTTTTGCCTTTCCAAGATCATCATCTTCTTTATAGATCGGATGCCGGTATTAATTCACTGACCGCTTTTCTCTGAAAGTATGAACATGATGGCTTCTGCAGGTTCTCCTTCTGCCTTCTTCAGTGCCTCTATGGCTTTTTCAGTTGTGCATGATGTCTGTTCAACCACAAGCTTAATGTCTTCTGCAGGAAACATAGCCTGTTTTTCCTTCTGTGGTGTGGCCTGCGCGACATTCACTTCCCGCATGTTTCCAGTTATCTGGAATGATTTCTGTCCCTGAGCTTCAATGGCTATAACCTGTGGGGAATCTATAATGTATTTTTTTCCGTCGGCTTCCATTACAACTCTTTTAACGTCTGCCATCTCAGTGGATTTAATACCCATCTGTTGCATCATTCTTCTCATTTCTCTGGAATTCATCTTTCCAGGTATCATAAAAAGGGTACTGCATTTGGGCTTAAAATTCTTGGCATTTCTCATCTGCAGTTTCCGTGACCTCCTATCCCAGCTTTCGCAGGGAGCTTCCCACTTCAAAGGTTGATGGCGGAATCTCCATGGGCTTGAATTCCCCTCGGCCCGAAGGTACTCTGTCCCTCATGCTAAGCCATATGACTTTACGGATGCAGGCATGCATGAAGCAATATGCGATCCGACCTATTTCACTTCTGTCTGCCAGCAGACATCGTAATATCCTTAGAAAGATGATAAGCTTTTCGCTCGCTTTCATCCCCTATCTTGCGAAAGGGGGGAATTCCCGCTCGTAAATGTTAAAGATTAAATAAATTATCATAATCATGAGCCTGATTTCATAGCCGTGATAGCTCAGTAGGGAGAGCACCAGACTGAAGATCTGGGGGTCGCTGGTTCAATCCCGGCTCACGGCATATCTTGCATAAGATTTTTTAAAATGCAAACATTGGGAAAACTTCTGCGATTATACAAAAGTGGCTCATTTTTGATTGATGTTCTGTTAGTATGAAAAAAATTAAAACTCATATAAGAATGAACAGGCATGGAAAATAAGAGAGTGATAAGGGCCCCCAGAGGGAGAACCCTGAATACAAGAGGATGGCAGCAGGAAGCTGCTTTCAGGCTTATTATGAACAATCTTGATCCGGAGGTTGCAAGAGATCCGGATAACCTCATAGTTTATGGAGGAAGGGGAAAAGCAGCAAGAACATGGAGAGATTTTGACGAAATTATTGCAATGCTGAGGGAGCTTTACACCGATGAAACACTTTTGATACAATCCGGAAAACCGGTAGGAGCATTCAAGACTTCGAAGGATGCTCCCAGAGTACTCATATCAAATGCGCAGATAGTCCCAAAATGGGCAACTGATGATATATTCTGGGATCTTGAGAAGAGGGGCCTCACAATGTTCGGGCAGATGACTGCAGGGAGCTGGATATACATTGGATCACAGGGCATACTGCAGGGAACATACGAAACCCTTCATGCCATTGCGAAGAAGGAATTTGGAGTGGACAGCCTGGCTGGAAAATGGGTTCTCTCTTCCGGTTTGGGAGAAATGGGAGGGGCCCAGCCACTTGCCATCACCATGAACAATGGTGTTGGAATCATAGTGGATGTCGATCAGGACAAGATAGACAGGAGACTCAGAGGGAAATATCTGGACGTCCAGGCCCATGATCTTGATGAGGCACTGAGGATAAAGGATGAATACGTTCATGCAGGAAAGCCCATGTCAATAGGGCTCCTTGGGAATGCATCCACGGTGTACAATGAGATCCTCAGAAGAGGGATAGTACCGGACATTGTTACAGATCAGACCGCTGCACACGACATAAATATTGGATACATTCCAGAAGGTTATTCTCCACAGTCAGCTGAAAAATTCAGGGCGGAAAATCCGGTGAAATACCGGGAAGCTGTGTATGCCTCCATCGTTAAAGAAGTACGGGCAATAATCTCCTTCAAGGAAAAGGGTTCAAGGGTGTTCGATTATGGAAACAACCTGAGAACCAGGGCTAAAGAAGGTGGAGAGAGTAGGGCCTTCGAAATTCAGGGATATGTTCCCGCATACATCAGGGATCTTTTTGCGGTCGGATCGGGGCCCTTCAGGTGGGTTGCACTCTCAGGCAATCCAGAAGACATATTCAGGATTGATAAAGAACTGGAATATCATCTCGGCTACAACGAATCTCTCGTAAAATGGCTGAAGCTTGCAAGGGAAAAGGTGAAGTTCCAGGGCCTTCCTGCAAGGATATGCTATGCAGCATACGGAGAAAGGGAGAAGATAGGCGTCCTCATAAATGATCTTGTGAAGAGCGGAGAGGTGACAGCACCTGTCGCCATAGGCAGGGATCATCACGACACGGGATCTGTTGCATCTCCATACAGGGAAACCGAAAACATGAAGGATGGAAGTGATGCCATTGCTGACTGGCCCGTTCTCAATGCAATGCTCAATATTGCATCTGGTGCAACATGGGTATCGCTCCACCATGGCGGTGGTACAGGCATAGGAAATGCAATACATGCAGGATTTGTTCTTGTGGTGGATGGCACAAAGGATGCAGAGGAAAAAGCGAGAAAGGTGCTTAATGCAGATTCAGGAATTGGAGTCATAAGGCATGCAGATGCAGGTTACGAAAGTTCAAGGGAGATACTGAAAAAAGGAGTGAAATTCAAGATTCCTTTATATCAGGAATATGTGGAAGAAACTTAATTTTTCTTTCCCTTTGGCTTTTTTCCCGGTTCATAGGATTTTTTCCAGTCTGAAGAGAAATGTGCAGTCGCGAATCTTTTCAGGCCTCCTTTCCTGATTATTATTCCCACTTCCCTGTTCTTCATCAGGCTGGTGGATGAAAAATTCTGCGAACCAATAAATACAGCTCTTCCGGTATTTATCATTTTTGCGTGCATATAAAGTTCTTCAGCAGGAGCATATCTTATATTCACATTCCTTACCATGAGTTCCCTGACGTTCTGCTTGTCTGCAGGAGATACACTGGAAGGAAGGATGATTCTTGCCTTTTTCCCCTTTGCTCCAAGGGCCTCAATAACTGCTTTATCGTCTCCAAGCTCCTCAGTTTCAATATCAAGCTTGCTGGCCCCCCTTATTATTTCCAGCAATGTGTTCTGGGAATCTGGAGAAACAACAAGATATTTTCTTGCGTATATTCCTGCTCTTTTTCCATCCCAGTCAGACTCAAATATGCTCATCAATGATCTGAAAATCTTCTTTTCATTCCCTTCCACGAAATATTCCCTGTTTTTAGAAAAAGCATCCTGTGTGAGGTTTGCAGTGCCGATCAAATATTCGCCCTCATTGAACATGTATTTTGCATGATCAAAAACTTCATCTCCATCAAACCTTGAGGGGGAAAAATTGACCTGCGCTCCAGTTTTTCGCAGGGAATCTATGCTTTCACCCTGATTTCCTCCGTATGGATGCCCATCAACTATGATTCTCACCTGTACCTTCCTGCTGACTGCCTTTTCTATTTCTTTTATTACATCTTTCTGATCAAGAAGGTAATAGTTCATGTTAAGGTGACCCTTGCTCCTTCTGATGAATTCAAGAACAGGATCGATGCCGGAATCCGGCTCTGCGTATATTTTCATTATTGTACAGATGCAAGACTTTTTGATAAAGATTCTCATTGTGAGATGAAATGTCTGAAGACTGGGCGAGAAGGGTTGCAGAGTTGATGGATTCCGATTTCAGGCTTGAAGTGCAAAAGAAGGCGGAGGAATTCAGATCATTCAGGAATGGTGATCCTGAAAGCATATTTTTCGAGCTCAGTTTCTGCATCCTCACAGCAAACACCTCCGCAGAGCTCGGTATAAGCATGCAGGATCAACTGGGCCCAAAGCCTTTCATTGGTATGAGCGAGGAGGAGCTGAGGAATGCCTTGAAAAATGCCAGATACAGGTTCTACAACACCAGGAGCAGATACATAACCTCAAACAGATGGGTTGCCGTGGAGCTTCCCATGATTCTAAACCATCCGGATCCATGGGCAGCAAGGGAATTCCTTGTGGAGAATCTCACTGGAATAGGCTACAAAGAAGCTTCACACTTCCTGAGAAATTGCGGGGTGTTCTCCTTCGCCATACTGGATAAACATATAATCAGAATGGTCACATCTGGACTGAATGTAGAGAATAAACCACTGAACAGGAAAAGATATTATGAGCTGGAAAAGATAATCACGAAAAAGGCGGAGGAATTTTCCATGGAGCCAGGGATACTTGATCTGTACATGTGGAAAATAGCAACTGGAAAACTGATAAAATAGGAAGAACTAATTGAGGCTATGAACGGGGTTTGACGTATTTTCGGGGAAAATGCTTTGATTGATTTCACTTTTTTCTCAGTTATGTTTATAAATTATTAATTCGAAGATGGTGAATCTCCGAATTAGGTTCATACCGCCCAGCGGAATTTTGGGATCATACAGAAGAGAGGGGTCCTTCCTCTGCAGGAGCAATGCTTTTTAATATTGTTGATGAGGCAATAAGAAAGAGTATGGAACCAATTACCGATAAAAATGGAATGATGGTCAGGATCACGCCAATATGTATAAGATCTGAATTATATTCAGATCCAACTCTCCATTGACCGATCAACACTCCTATTTCACATATGAATCCAATTATGCCGACAATTGCAATCACTCCCAGAATGGTAATCATAGTACCAAATCCAGGTGGAAGACCTGACGTTGGTGTAAATGTACTTATGCTAACCATAATAGATATTAGTGCTAAATAAAGAAATCCCAATAAAACTCCAACAACTATAAGAATCAATGCTGATGTGTGTGGGAAGGAGAAACCTCCATTGCCTTTCTCCATTAATTCTTTAAAAGATTTGCTGTAGAAGTACATTCCTATTGCAGCAATAATGGCGGCAATAAGCACAATAGTTGCTATTTCATACAAAAAACCTGTTGGGATTAGATTATTGGCTGTTGTCGGGACTAAACCTCCACCAAAAAAGGAAGATAATAGTATGGGAACTGCACCAAGCTGGGCCAGAATCATTATAGCAGAGGCAATTCTGAAATTCTTCATAGCCTCACGATCCACATTACCCCATGATGACCCTTTTGTTAAGGAAAACTGTTTTGCGCCACAGCTCGGACAGAAATCTCCCTGTGGAATTTCATTTCCACATCTATGGCAGTATCTCTTTGTACCAGTAGAATTATCCATACATTGCAAATAGAATTATATATATTATATTTTTCATTTGTGCTGTTAGGTTACGAATTCAAAGAATAAAGTTTCTTTCTCAGATCGGTCATATCCCTTGTTTCCCTTATTAAACCCTGCCTGATGAGAGATGCGAGAGAATTTTGTGTTGTCCTCCTGTTGAGTCCTGTCAGATTCATTATCCTCTCCTGATCTATTGCTCCATGTGTACTGATTATGAAGAATACAAACCTTGGAGAAGGGCCCCCATTGATGTCTGGTTGCCTCGGATGAACCCCAAAGGTGTCTCCCCTGATGCTCTGCCTCTGGGATTCCAGAGCGGCGACGCTTCCCAGGGCCACGTTCCCAAGATTCACTTCCTTTCCAAGCCTTATTATAAGTTCCGTCTGCTGAACTTCCTGCGGGGCCTCAAACATTATCTTCTTAATTCCAAATTCGGAAATAATAGCATCCACCCAATCCCACTTTATTTTTCCAGATTCATCATAGATGGCCACACCCTTGCCTGATTCCCTTCCTTCCACTATAACGATGTCAGGGTCCAGATCCAAAGCTGCCCCTATTTTCTCCAGTGTTGCATTCAGGGTAAGTTGATTCCTCAGGTCTTTTTTTCCCACTTCTATGTGCAGCCTCATTCCCAGAGATCTCGCAAGTTCTGCCATTTCTTTCTTCTCATTGCCGGGAATCTCTATGATTCCCTCACTGATCTCAAATGTCCTGAATCCGTGTGCGTGAAGGGACCGGATACACCTTTCCTGTTTCTGTTTTGTAACGCAATATTCCAGCAGTGTTCCGCCATTGGAAACACTCACTCCAAGTTCATCCCATGCCCTGACCCACCTGTCAAGAAATTCTGTGTCCAGCAGGAATGGAATTCCCCATCCTATCTTTGCAACATCTATGTACTGGGAAATGGATTCTGCAAAGGAGGATGGATTGCCAGAAATCCTGTCCAACACCATTGTCTGGCCCTCTTTATGTGGCTTTGGCCTTGATGCATTTATAACCTCACTGAGGAAAAGACCCATGACAGAGCATGTTTATTTTCTATATGAATTTATATCAATATAAAATTTCAAAAAATATGAAACTGTTTCATATTTCTATCATAATTTAAGTATATGAATTGCATTAAATATTCACACAGAATTGGGATGTGTGGCAAACAAGGATATTTTCGCAGCAGGAAGTGAAGAATCTTCATCCCTGGAGACACTTGCATGGACCATGAACAGGTTCGGAAAGGATGCTGTTTTTTCATGCAGCTTTGGTGCAGAGGATATGGTCATACTTCACCTTCTTTCCACTCTCAAGGAAAAGGATTCCAAAATTCCGGATATCATTACACTCGACACAGGTAGACTTAATGAAGAGACATATCAATTGATTGATCAGGTGATTCAAAAATATGGATTCAGCATTAAGTTTCTGCACCCCGATGCGGATGGACTGAATGAAATTATGAAGGATTACGGGCCAAATCTTTTCTACAGATCTGTGGAACTGAGAAAAAAGTGCTGTGAAATAAGAAAAGTTATACCCCTGAACATCGAACTGAGCAAAAGAAAGGCATGGATCACGGGCCTGAGAAAGGAACAATCAGTAGATAGATCAGATATTCAAAAAATAATGGATGATCCTGACCGGGACTGGATGATCAAGATAAGCCCTCTTGCTGACTGGACAGAGGAGCAGGTATGGGCTTACATTAGACAGAACAGTATTCCATACAATTCCCTGCATGACAGAGGTTTTCCCAGCATTGGATGTGCCCCATGTACACGGGCTATTGTGCCTGGAGAGGATTCCAGGGCAGGAAGGTGGTGGTGGGAGACCGGAAAAAAAGAGTGCGGAATTCACAGAATTAGTCCTGTAGTCCATCACATCAACGAGCAGGATGTGAAATCCATATGATTCCCAATCCTCATGGTGGAAGTTTAATTTCAATACCTGAAGAAAATATCTCCATTAGTTCTGAATTTTCAGGTTTCCAGCATGTTGATGTCCCCGGCAGCATCAGGACAGTTGCAAGACTTGTTTCAACCGGAGTCTACAGCCCTCTGAAAGGTTTCAATACCAGCAATGAAATCGAGACAATACTGAAGGAGCAGAGGCTGCCAAATGGCACCATATGGCCAATTCCCATCATGCTTCCCATTGGTCAGGAAAACTACAGACAGCTTATGGATGGTGATGAAATTATTCTAAAGGATGCTTCAGGGCCCATAGCCATACTTAAGATCAATCAAAAGTTCACTATTGATCCTGTATATACCGGAAGGAAAATATTCCAGACAGAGGATACTTCTCATCCTGGATTTGCAAAGTTTCTCAGAAACGGGAATCTTTACCTTTCCGGAGAATTTGTAAAGGTTTTTCCATATAATCTGCCATTTGCTCACAGAGTTTTATGCCCTGCTGAAACGAGAGAACATTTCAAAAAAGCAGGGTGGAAAACCGTAACGGCATTCCAGACAAGAAATGTGCCCCACAGGGGCCATGAATTCATGCATATGAAAGCTCTTGATGCCACAGACGGTTTATTCATAAATCCCGTGATTGGAAAGAAGAAGAGTGGAGATTTCAATGATGATGTCATAGTGAAATCGTATGATGCACTGGTGAACTCCCATTACCCAAAAGAGAGGGTACTGGTGGCCCCTCTGAATTATGAAATGCAGTATGCGGGGCCCAGAGAGGCCCTACTTCATGCCATAATGAGGAAAAATTTTGGCGCGTCCCATTTCATTATAGGAAGGGATCATGCAGGTGTTGGGAATTACTATGGTGAGTTCGATGCACAGAAAAACTGTGAAGCGTTTCCAGATCTTGGCATAGAACTGATGAAATTCAATGCTGCCAGTTACTGCAGAGGTTGTGAGACATTTTCATTTTCAGAAAAGTGCGGGCATGATCAGGGTAATAAGATCGGATTCAGTGGAACAGATGTGAGAAGAATGATCTTCAGTGGGGCCATGGAAAACCAGTTCCTGATTCGACAGGAAGTCCTGGATGCTGTAACTTCTTTTCCTGAACCTTTTCAATCTTGAAAAGTGTTTAGCTCAATTTCACATTTTTAAAAGAAATGAAAGAGTTTTCTGGGAAAATTGGGAGTGAAGATCACATTGACTCCTTAATATTATTTCTCATTACATACTGAAGTATGCCACCATTAAGATAATAGTTAACTTCCACAGGTGTGTCCAGCCTGATGCTCAGCATTTCCTCATGATCATTTCCGTCTTTTCCCCTGTATTTCAACCTGGCCTCTGTCTGGGGCTCAATTTTCTGCGGGAGATCAATCTCCAGAGGAGAGTATGGATCGATCTGCATATCTGCAAAATCCCTTCCATTCATGAACTGAAGTGGAAGTATTCCCATTCCGATGAGGTTGCTCCTGTGTATCCTCTCATAACTTTTTGCAACAATAGCCCTGACTCCAAGGAGCTGGGGCCCCTTTGCTGCCCAGTCTCTTGAGGACCCTGTTCCATATTCCTTTCCTGCAAATACCACAGAGGGGAATCCTTTACCGATGTATTGCTCGGAAACGTCAAATATCCACTGTTCAGGCCCATTCTCTTCTGTCCTTGTGTAAGGGCCTTCCTTGCTGCAAAGAAGATTCTTTATCCTGTTGTTGCCAAATGTCCCTCTCATCATGACCTCATGATTTCCCCTTCTTGATCCAAAAGAATTGAAATCTTCAGGGTTGACTGAATTGTTGATGAGGTATTTTCCTGCAGGGGAGTTTTTGGATATGGAGCCTGCAGGTGATATGTGATCAGTAGTGACTGAATCTCCAAAAACTGCCAGTATCCTGGCATTCTGAATTGTGGGAACATAATCAGGAATCTTCTCAGTGAAATCGTTGAAGAATGGGGGATTTCTTATGTAAGTGCTCTTTTTGTCCCAGGAATACATCATTCCGCTGGGAGATTCCATCTTGTTCCACAGATCGCTGAAACTGTTTATCCTTGAGTAGTTGCCTACAAAAAGATCCCTGCTTATGTTTCCTGCAATTATTTCATCTATCTCCTTCTCTGAGGGCCAGATATCCTTAAGGAACACGGGGTTTCCCTTGGAATCCATTCCAAGCGGTTCCTTCTCCATATCGATCAGGATTGTGCCTGCGATTGCGAAGGCAACAACCAACGGTGGAGACATGAGGTAGTTTGCCTTGACATTTCTGTGTATTCTTGCTTCAAAGTTCCTGTTTCCTGATAGAACAGCAACACTGAAAAGGTTGTTTTCTGTTATGGCATTTTCAATGTTAGGATCAAGGGGTCCGCTGTTTCCTATGCATGTGGTGCATCCAAATCCTGTAACGTTGAAGCCAATCTGATCAAGATACTTCTGGAGATCACTGTTTTGGAGATACTCTGAAACAACCCTTGAGCCTGGTGCAAGGCTGGTTTTCACCTTCCTGTTGACTCTGAGACCCAATTCTACAGCTTTCTTCGCAAGAAGGCCTGCACCCATCATCACTCTGGGGTTTGAAGTGTTTGTACAGCTTGTAATGGCCGCAATTACAATGTCTCCGTCTTTTATGGTCTCCTCTTGTCCGTTAATCATTACAGGAACATTTCTGACTGAAACTGCAACCTGTGAATTCCTTCCTTCCTGGAACTTGAACCCACTTTCCTCGAGGAATGAAAGGAAACTGTCTCTGGACTTTTCAAGTGGCACCTTCTGTTGCGGGAGCTTGGGCCCTGCTATGGTACTCCTTACCTGGGAAAGATCGAAATCTAAGACCTCTGAATAGTCAATGCCCTTCTGGACTCCATATAACCCCTGAAGTGTGAAGTATTCCTTCACGAGCTGTACCTGTTCTTCGGGCCTGCCCGTCATCCTGAGATAGTTGATTGTCTCATCATCGACAGGGAAAAGTGCACAGGTCGCACCATATTCAGGGCACATGTTTGAAATTGTGGCCCTGTCGGGAAGGGATAACTTTGATACCCCGGAACCGTAAAATTCTACGAATTTTCCCACAACGTTGCTCTTCCTCAGTATCTCGGTAAGAGTGAGTACGATATCTGTAGCTGTGACTCCCTCTTTTGGCTCTCCATGGATGTTCACTCCCATGACCATTGGTGAGAGGATAGTTACAGGCTGGCCCAGCATTGCAGCCTCTGCCTCTATGCCTCCCACTCCCCAGCCCAGAACTCCGAGCCCGTTCACCATTGTTGTATGTGAATCTGTTCCCACGAGAGTGTCAAAATATGCCCACTCCTGCCCATTCACAGTGGAAGTCTGCACAACCTTTGCAAGATACTCAAGATTCACCTGATGGATGATTCCAGTGGATGGTGGTATTATTTTCAGGTTTTTCATCGCACCCTGAGCCCATTTCAGGAATCTGTACCTCTCTGCATTCCTTTCAAACTCCAGTTCCGAGTTCTGTTTCAGGGCATCCTCGGTTCCGTAATAATCGACCTGCACAGAATGATCTATCACAAGATCAACAGGCACTCTGGGTTCTATTTCCTCGGGATTTTTTTTCATCTTCCTGAAGGTATCCCTCATGGATGCAAGATCTACAACTGCAGGAACACCAGTGAAATCCTGCATTGCCACTCGGGCAACTGTCAATGGTATTTCATATTCTCCTGTATCTTTGGCATCCCATGAAAGTGTGTTCTTCAGATCCTCTTCTCTCACAGCACCTTCCCCGACATTTCTAGCAACTGACTCTATGGATATCCTTATGGAAACAGGAAGCTTTCCAAAATCTTTCCTTCTTTCCGCAAGTTTCTTGAATGATACGTACCTGTAGGTTTTCTGCCCTACAGTCAATACATCTGTGAAGTCTGATGATTTCATATGGGTTCATTACATTTTTATTTATAAGTTTTGAAAGCAGACAAAATCTCTATAAATAAAGTGCCTTTTGAGAATTTTATATTTTATGAAATAATGAAAGAGGAGGGGCCATTTCAGAAACAGCTGAGAAAATGTAATCCATAAAAATTCGGGAGAGGATGCTCATTAATAGAAAAGAAACTATTTCATATTGTTTTGTTGACATTTCTTTTCTATTTCAGTTCCATTCATCAAGAATATGCTTTATATTGATTCAACAGATTTCCTCTCATGATTCCACTGGAGATTCAGAGGCCATGGATCAAGTCTAAAGCGGGGAAGAAAATAGTTGCAGCCTCCATATTCATAATCGTTCTGTCATTCACGATTCTTTTCGCAGTGAATTCTTTCCAACAGGGCACGGTAAACATACAGCAGATCAATGTGAATATTACAGGCTCATTCAATGAGAGCTATTCTTTTGCTTACGGGAAGGATACCATGAATTCTGGTTCCCTGTATACCATAACAGTTCCTCTTTACGTACCTTCTTCGGCTTCCCTTCCTGTATATATCAAACAATTGAATTCCAGTAACGGATTCGATGCAATATTGTCTGGGGCCACAGCCTTAAACAGCCATGGAACAATTTACATAAGTATAGTTGTAAAAGCATCTCCAGGGAATTATGCGGGCCCCCTCAACCTTACTGTTGTAGTTCAATGATGCTTAAGGATCAGATATCTTTCCAGGATGTAGGGAATGTCTCCCTTTATAGAACTCCTGCTCAACTTTCCCTGTATCTCCAGATCTGCAATCATTCCGGAAAGTATAACCGCATTTTCATGTACCTTCATGAATTCCTCGTATGAATCATAAATCATGGATGCTATCCTTCCCTGAAGGTATGCCTTTTCTCTCAGATTTTCCACATATTCCATGTGCACTTCCTCAAGTTTCTCCACAATTTTTCCAAATATTTCCGGATTGTTTTCCAGAATGCTCTTTTCTCTGAAGGAAAGTGAGATTATCTTCTGCAGCGTTTCAATATTCATCACATTTCCTCCAGTTCTCCTACGAGTTCATTGCTTCGTGCATAGTCCTTCCTGATCTTCCTGAGGGATTCTCCATGAGTGCTTGCACTTTCTGCAAGGACATTGATTTCCACGCCAAGATCTGTATTGAGCTTTTCATACAGCTCAATCTGGTCCATGATCTTCTTCATGAGATTGTTGCTGTCAATCATTGTATGATTGAACCTCCAGAATAATGGAGTTCATACACCAGATCGTCAAGCATCTCTATGTTCTCGTACCCAATGAAGTGTTCAAAGTCCCCTTCATACTGGTTTGAATAATAGAGTTCTCCATTGTTGTATGACTTTGGCCCCCTGAAAGGGGCCTCTTCATCCACAAGATAGAGGCATTTCTTCAGGAAGTCGTATACCTGTCCTGCATTACCCTCAGTGAGGCCCCCTGAATACACCATTCCCCACACCGGTTTTTCATTCAGGTAAATCGTTTCAATGCCGTTGAAGTATTTTCCCCCGAAGTATATGTCCCTGTAGGAATATTTTCCAGACCTGTAAAATAGCTCCACCGATCCTTCCACTCTGGGATTTTTCTCCTTTCCTTCCCCTGAAGCGTAAGTATTCCTCTTTGCTCTCGCTATGAATTCTTCTATTCCCGGTGTCTCCATGCCTGTGAATCCCTTTATAAAATATACGTTTACCTGTTGTTATTTTTTCTTATCCTGGGTAATAAGTTGTTAGTGTTATTCTCTTGAATAATTTATTATGAGATAATAAGGATATACAAATACAAATTCTGGTCATCTATGAAATACAGGGGATGCTTTTCCTTTACACGCGGAGGCGATATCCTTGGATAAGCTGAAGGTCTGTGTGATCGGCTCAACAGGCCTTGTTGGAAAGGAATTTTGCAGGAGGCTTTCAGTGCATCCCTATTTTGAGATTGCTGGACTCTATGCATCAGAGAAACGGAATGATATCACATACCAGGATCTGGCAGGGAATGATTCACTTCCTGATGTGGGTGTTGAGAAGACTGATGTTGATTCCATTTTATCCGGAAAATATGACCTGATATTCAGTGCTGTCAGCGAGAAAACTGCATCCTCCATTGAGCTGGAACTGTCAGAGAAAGGCCAGAAAGTGTTCACAAATGCTTCAGGCAACAGGATGCGCCAGAATGTTCCAATACTTGTCCCTGAAATTAACAGCGAGCATATGATCCTTACGGGTAAAAAGAGTGGTTTCATCGTGGCAAATGGTAACTGCAGCACTATAGGACTCGCTCTTTCCATTGCTCCCCTCATGGAACTGGGAGTGAAAAAAATTGATGTTACAACCATGCAGGCAGTCAGTGGTGCAGGATATCCCGGAACACCTGCACTTGATGTCATTTCCAGCGTTTATCCCCATATACCTGGCGAGGAAGAGAAGATTTCTTCTGAGACAAAGAAAATTTTCGGCACAGTCCATAAGGATACTGTTGAACCTTCAGATATTTCAATAAACCCCATATGCACAAGAATTCCTGTGAGAGATGGACATACAGAAGCAGTATTTGCAGAGATGCATGAAAACGTGGAAGAGAACGATGTGAAAAACGCATTCAGGAATTTCAGGAATGGAAAGATTTCGGGAAAAGAACTTCCCTCCCTGCCTCACAGTTCTGTTGTTTTTCATGATTCTCCTGAGAGGCCCCATGCCAATCTTGATCTGAATGCTGGCAAAAGCTTCCTCACTTCAGGTATGCCCGTTTCAGTTGGCCATGTCAGGATAAATGGGAACAGGATCTCCTTCATCTCACTCATTCACAATATAGTCAGGGGTGCTGCAGGCTCATCCATACTCAATGCGGAATTTCTGCATAGGGAGGGATTCCTGTGAAAGTCTATAAGATAGGAGGATCGTGCCTGAAGGATTACTCATCTCTGAGGGGGCTTGACAGCATTGTGGAGGAAACCGGGAAAAAAATATTGGTTTTCAGCGCATTTTCAGGAGTTACAGACAGCCTTTACAGAATATGGGGCCAAGGAAACAGGGAGAGGATTCCTGGTTTAATGGATCTGATAAACTGGCACCTGTCTCTGCTGTCTCCCTGCATAGATGATTCAGGGGAAACGTTTCTGGAACTCATATCGGAGTTCAATGGTGCAGGATCATTTGATGAGTTCATGGACTCTTTAAATGCGAGCGATCTTGAAAGATTTCTTTCCCTTGGAGAGATGATGTCCGCAATTTCGTTCTATATCTACACAAAAAACAAGGGATATTCCGTTTCCGTTGTGCCCTCAAACATTCTTGGGCTCTTTGTCACGAAGAATGGTTCAGAACGATTTGTGGATTATGATAGATCATCGGAAATGATTTATCCAAAAGTGGAAGAATCATTTTACACTTCAGAGTGCATCATTACAACCGGATTCTTCGGATATGACATGGAGGGAAACATAGCAACACTTGGAAGGAACAGCAGCGACTACAGTGCAGCTGCCATAGCCTGCCTCTCAGGTGCAGATGAGATAATATTCCTGAAAGATGTTGAGGGGATATATTCAGGAGATCCGAAAAAGAGCTCGTTTTTCACCCTCATGAAAGATATTTCCTATGACGATGCTATGAGAATTTCCATGTCCGGATCGAGGATTTTGCACCCCTTAGCCATAGAAATATGCAGAAAAAATTTCATGCCGATGAAGATCATGAAATTTGGAGAATTGTTGCATGGCACCATAATATGGGACAAAAAGTGATGTCCTCCCACGGAAAAATAGTGCGGTTGACGGCTGTGTTAACACTTTATGATAATTTCAGCGGGAAAGCTCTAATTGCTGAATTTTATTCACTGGTGAGAAAGCTTTAATCCAATGAGTTGTATGCATGAACATGGCGGGTAGAATCAAGGATATAGACGTTTATAATGTTAGCGAAAAAACGCCTGAAAAGTCATCACCATGGAGTTCCACCATGATTATTGTCAGAATCACCACAGATGATGGATTCACAGGATATGGGGAGGCCCCAACTACACTTATGACCATGCCCGTTTTCCATAGCGTGAAGGAAGTGATGAGAACCTTCATTGGCAGGAATGTTCTTGATATTACGTCTAATGTTCTGGAATTTTACAAACATTCATTCTACCTTTCGAGATCAATGGAGGCTACCTCTGCCCTCAGTGCTGTGGAAATCGCCTCATGGGATATTGCAGGAAAAATGAGCAGCCAGCCTATTTACAACATGCTGGGAGGTAAGGTCAGGGATCAGGTAAGGGCTTACAGCAACGGATGGTATTCAGATTGCGTTTCACCTGATGATTTTATCGAGAAAGCGAAGGGAATCAAGAAGAAAGGATACGATGCGATCAAGTTTGATCCCTTTGGTAACAGTTTTGACAGAATTGAGAGGAAATCCCTTGATCATGCTGAATCTGTAGTCAGGGGCCTGAGGGATGAGTTTGACTTCTCCATGGATCTTCTCATTGAGTTTCATGGAAGGTTTTCCTTTGAAGCTGCTAGAATGGCATGCCAGAGGCTTGAGCCATATGGGTGTTTCTTCTATGAGGAGCCACTTCACCCGGAGCTGGAGATGAGACTCCCTGAGCTTAGAAGCCAGTTGATGACTCCCATAGCACTTGGAGAACGGATACTGAATGCAAGAGATTTCATGAGACATATTGTAGAGGGAAAGGTGGATATAATACAGGGCGATCTTACAAATTCAAGGGGTATAATGGAATCTTTCAAGATAGCTGCCATTGCTGATGCATGGGGTGTCCCTGTGGCCTACCATAACGCTTTTGGGCCCGTCCAGACAGCGGCCACATTGAATCTTGACATGACCATAAACAATTTTCTTATACAGGAAAGCTTTGAAGAGTCATGGCCAGACTGGAAACGGAAGCTTTTGAAATCCGGATACCATATTGAGAATGGAAAATTTAGGCTTTCTGGAAAGCCAGGGCTTGGTATAGAAATAGATCAGAAATCCCTTGAGAGCCACATGGTTGAAGGAATGGAACCTTTTGATCTGGAGTCCCCGCCATGGGTTGTGTCTGGAACTTACATAGGTGAAAATTGATGGAAGTAAATGAAATTAACAAGAAAATAGAGGAAGTAGAGAGAGTCCTTAAGGATCTGGATAAAGTCATGGGAGACGCTTCAAGAAAGAAGAAGGAGGTTGAAGCATATCTCCAGACGCTCATTCAGGTCAAACAGGCAGACACTCCTGAACAGAAATCCAAAATAGCCGTTGAGGCGGTTCAGGAAGCGGAAAAGAGGCCCCATGTGGACCCGGGTAAGAGGATAGGCACCGGCGTATCAAAGATTGATGAACTCCTATTAGGCGGTGTGCCACTTCATTCAAATGTGGTACTTTTCGGGCCCCCTTTCACTGCAAAGGAAATACTTGCGTATAATTTTGTGGTGAAATCGCTTTCTGAGAACATTCCTGCAGTGATCATTGCAGCAGACAAGGATCTTGGTGTTATTAAAAAAGAAATAAGCAAGATAATGAATATTGGAGTGAATGCACTGGAAGATTATGAGCAGAAGGGCCTGCTGAAGTTCATAGATATATATTCAAAAACAGTCCAGTTGAGTTCACCTTCCCAGTATGCTGTGCAGATTGATTCCATAACAAACCTTTCAAGCATAATTAAGGCAATGGATACTGTTGAGGAACAGATACTTGAGAAGTACCCATACTACAGGCTCCTGTTCGTGTCGCTAACAGCATTTGTCCCGCAGCTTGACGAGAAGGTTTTCCTCAGATTCGGGCAGCAATTCACCCAGAAAAGGAGAAGTACCCCTAATGTCAGTTTCTACCTTCTTGAGGAGGGTCTTTTTGATCAGGAAATCTACCAGACCATCAGTTACATCATGGATGGCTCTGTGGAATTCAAGAGTACAAACTCAAAGCAATTCGTGCGGGCTATTGGTTTCAACAGGACAAGAACAAGGGAATGGGTTGAGGTTTACCAGCATAACAACAACTTTGATCTTGGTTCATTCTCACTTGAAAGAGTGAGATGAAAATTTATTTTTAATTACATGAGCTTGAACTGGAGAGTTCCCTTAATTGATCATTTTCCTGAAGTGAAAACAATGGGAAAATCACAGATGCCAATGAAGAAAAGTGGAATCATCCATTGTAGGATATTCCCTTTCCGAATCCCATCATGACCATAATAACAGTCATCAGTATTATCAGGATCACTGCTGAGAGCGCCATCTTATCCACTTTTCCAATGGTCATTGGGTGCATGTATGTTCTTTTGGAATATGCCCTGAACGCTCTGGTGTCTGCTGAAATTGCTGTGTCTTTTGCTCCTCTCACCAAAAAAACAATTACAGGCACAATTCCACTGAATGCTCCCGCAAGCATGTAGAAAGGCCTCATGATTGATGGTGCGTTTGATCCAAGTCCCTTCATGAACTGGATCTTCACTGAAGTGTCTATGTATTCAAATATCCTGGGAACAGTCCTCATCGCAACAACCAGGGAAAACGTCAAGGAAGTCGGAATGCCGACCTTGTTGAGTGATCTCAACACCTGTGATGGAGTGCTTGTCATGACCAGTACGAGGCTCATGAGAGAGACCGCAGTGAATCTCATGGAAATCTGGAATCCGTATATGAGTCCCTGTGTGGTCAGGGCAGGCTGGTAGCCCATTACAGTGAAATAGGAAGGCCATACCCACAGGGTTGTGAGATGACTGTTGTGGAATGCTTCCTGTAATATCACGTAGGGAGTGTATGGAGCAAAAGCCCAGGTGGTTCCTATCACGGTCATGATTGTGAGAAACATTCCTGTTATGAATTTTCTCTTACCTTCCTTCAGAGTAAGGTAACTTGAAAGGATAGCAACGGTCATTATGGCCCCTATCCACCAGATGGTAACGGATGCAACCACCATGACCATTATTCCAAGTATTATCTTCACCGATGGATTCATCCTGTAGTAGAATGTGTGATAACTCTCATATCTGGTAACTTTCATGAATCCAGTGAGACCAATGGCCTTCAGGAGAATCAGCACAGGAAATGCTGCCCCGAAGAAGAAGAGCATCCAGCTTACAACATTAATGATTAACCAGTTCATTTTCATCACTCCTCAAAATGAAATCAGAAGGGGGAAGTATGGAGTACTGCCTGGACTCCATGAAAACAGATTCAGGAGTTCCATCAAGCACCTTCCTCCCCTCATTGAAAACTACAACCCTATCCGCGAATCTGTATACGAAGCGAGAATCATGTGTTACGATTATGATGGAATACCCTGCTTCCTTGATTCTTGTCAGTTCCTTCCCCAGTACCTGCTTGTGGAAGTAGTCCTGTCCGGAGGTGGGTTCATCCAGCATGATAACTTTCACTCCCGAAGCCATGGCAGAAGCCATCGCAACCCTTCTTCTCTGGCCGAGACTCAGACTCAGAGGGTCCCTGTATCGAAGGTCTGAAAGAGAGAACATGTCCAGGAGTTTATCCACCCTGTCCATGTAGTTCTTCACCTTCCTTTTCTTCAATGAATAGGCAACTTCCAGTTCGACTGATTTGCTTATAAGAGTCAGGTCGAAATTCTGCGGGACAAAGGCAATCTCTTTCCCGCGCTTTATTATGTGTTCCCTGCTTATGTCCCTGCCATCAAGTGCTGCCTGAATTTCGCAGTTCAGGTCAATGTCAAGGAAGCCCATCAATCCCTTGAGGAATGTTGATTTTCCAGCACCGTTTCTACCCATTATTGCAAGGATCTGTTTTTCCTGCAACTCAATTTCCCCGTCCACCAGTTTCTTTCCTGCCTTGGTACTGACACTCACAGCAGCCTGCATTACAACCCTGCTGGTTTCTGCCCTTTTTGGAGGCGCTGGAATCATGTTGATCTGCCTGAGTCTTTCCCTTATGGTATCCATGTCTTCGGAATCAATCCCGTTCTGTCTTGCATAAATAAAGTGAATTGGCACCTCTATTCCTATTTCCACCATCTTTTCCACATAATGCGAAAGTTCACTGCTCTTGATGTCAAGGAGAATCTTTCCATTGTCAATGACAATGATCCTGTCCACGAACGGAAGCATACGCTCAACCTTGTGCTCCACCACGATGAGTGTTTTTTCTTCCTTCAGTTTCCTGATTATATCAAATACTTTTGCAGTTCCTTCAGGATCAATGTTTGAAGTTGGTTCGTCAAGAATGAGCAATTTTGGACGCATAGACAGGACTGCTGCAATAGCTATCCTCTGCAATTCCCCTCCTGAAAGAGTGTAAGTTTCTCTGTCCATGAGATGTGATGTGCCTGTTATATCCACGGATTCCCTGACTCTCTCACTTATATCCTCAGATTCCAGGCATAAGTTTTCCGGACCAAAGGCCACTTCCTCCTCAACTGTATAATTAAGAACCTGTGTTTCCGGATTCTGTAGCACTATTCCAACCTCTGTTGAAAGTTTTGAAAGAGGTGTTTTCACGGTGCTCTTGCCGTATACATTCACTTCCCCTTCAAATTCCCCATGGAAAACGTGCGGAATTATTCCCGTGATGCAGTTTACAAGGGTAGACTTTCCTCCACCTGACCTGCCTGTGATGAGAACTGTTTCTCCATCCTCTATGGACAGATGCTCAATATCTATGGCAGGTTCTTCCCTGCCCATATAAAAAAATTTCAGGTTCTGTATTTCCAGAGCCTTCATTGCCCGACCGCCTTCACTATACGAAGTGTTATGAGGCCCCCAATGGCCCCAATGATTATGGCACTGGGGATGAAAGCTACCATATCGAACAGTATTTTCCCCCAATCAACAACTCCCCCATAGAGGAATGGTGAAATGAATCCTCCATAGAACAGTGGCTCTGGGACCACCCAGAATATTCCGATGAGTATTCCCTCAATTGCAGCAAGATATTCTGCAGGCATTTTCGTGATGCGCTCAAATCCTCTGGGTGTTGCTGATCTGTCCTTTTCAGTGTTTCTTCTTCTCTCTGGTGATTTTATCCCGAAAAGGTTTGGCCCTGCTGCAGCAATGACTATATCCATCATGAGTCCGTATGTGAGCATCTCATACATGAAGTACATTGGCTCTCCGCTGAATCCGTAACTGATAAGATCGCTGAGCAGGTTGAAGATGAACATCGCAACCATTCCGACTCCGACTTTTCTGACAAGGCCTGCTACTATGAGCAGGGCAATGAGCCTTCCTGTGTATCCAATCCCAAAGAAAGGATTTGAAGGTATGAACTTACCAAGAAATGCGCCAATATAGAATTCCCATACAACAGCGAAGGCAGCTCCAATTCCTATGTATATAAGATCCAGAGTCGTGAACTTTGCAAGGCCCCCTGATTTTCTGCCCCAAAGAAAGGCAAATATCAGTCCTGCACCGAAGAACAGAACCACTATCTCCCAGGGAATCTCCCCGGGAGAGTTCAATATTCCTGATATTCCATTAAATCCCATTTTTCTCGTAATGCCATCCCATGCAGAGTATATATATTTTAAGCAAATAATCTATATTATAGTATAAATTAGTATATATTACAATTTAGTATATATACAGAAACTTAAATAAATAAATATTTCTTACTTACTATATGAATAAAGAGAAGTGTCGAGATTTGAAGTTGATTCCCCCTATAAATGAAATAAAAGCAATGTTTTTTGATATGGACGATACGATTGTAAAATACAGGGAACCGGTCATAGCCGGTTTCAATTCCATAAAGGAATCCTATCCAGAACTCGAAAACGCAATTGTGGATGACATGATGAAACAGTTCAGGGAACTGTTCAGTTATGAGGCTGTGCTGAACAGGGAAGTTTCATACAGGAAAGATATCAGCATAAGGCTTTCAAAAATATTGAACGGGCTTGGAATGGATGCTGATGATGAAAAATTGCATTTCAGCAGTGTTTTCTGGCGTGCTTTCTGGAAAAAGAGAAGAATGGTGGAAGGTGCGAGGGATATTCTGCAGTTGTGCAGGAAGATGAAAATACCGGTTGCTGTGATCACTAATGGAAACCCACAGATACAGTTCAGGACCATGATCAGGCTAAAACTTCATGATTACGTTGATGTTATTCTCACTCCAAGGACAATTGAGGAGGTCAAGCCGAACAACTTCCTCTTTGAGAAAGCCATGACTATATTTGATGTAGAACCAAAGGGTGTCATCATGATTGGGGATTCCTTTTCTGCAGACATGGTTGGTGCGATGAATGCAGGCATAGTTCCCATATGGCTGAACATGTCTGGAAAAGATAAACCGGAAGACGGGGATGTTGTGGAAATTTCATCGCTTAGAGAACTTGTCGGTTTGATCCAGCATGGAGATGATAATTATGAATAGGGAGATAGATGATCTTGAATCTGTTATTGATAAATACAGGTGGGAAGAACACAGGGAATTCATAAAACCGGCCTTTGGAAAGGGTTGCATAATGGATATTCCTGGCTTAATTCTTTCAAGCTTCGGAATAGAGGATGGTGGAAATTCGCAGAGAATTCAGGATGTGGATATTGAATCCCCGGACCATGTCATATTCCTGCTCCTTGACGGCTTTGGGTATTCAACAATCAAATATTCTTCAGAGAAGAATAGCATGAAATACCTTGAAGAGTTTCTCGACAGATCTGCAATGAGATTGATCACAAGCGTTTTTCCTTCAACCACTTCCACTGCCACTGTTTCCTACCACACCAATATGCTTCCTGTTGAGCACAGGATTCTTGGCTATAATTCATATATTCCTGAAATTGGAACAGTATGCAACATGATATCACTGAGCCCTGTTGGAAGGAAGGATTCCAGCATCCTGGAAAATGGTTATGAAATGCCATGGATCGGGAACAATGGAACGATCCACTCCAAGCTGGACTCCAATGAAGTGAGATCGTTTCTGTACCTTCCAAATGCGATTAAAAACAGCGGACTGACAAAACTCACCGGAATTGGCTCTTCCATATCCGGGTATGTTACGATTTCACAGATGATCACTCAGCTGAAGAAGGACCTCATAAACTTCAGGGAAAAAACGTTCCATTTCTGCTACATCTCCACTATTGATGCCATATCCCACAAGGTTGGCCCCTACACAGATGATGCCGCAATGGAGATTGAACTGATCTTCATGATGCTGAAGGAACAGCTCGTAAATTCACCAGGTCTTCCGAAAAACACCTTACTTTTCATATCTGCAGATCATGGCCATATGGTTCTTGACAGAAAACAGATCATAGACTTCCGACATGATAAACAATTGAGATCATGGATGAGTGCTCCTGTGTATGGGGACCCAAGGGCCCCTTTCATGAGATTTGAGAATGGCAGGACAGAATCTGCAATAGAATACCTTAAGGAAAAATATCCGGAAAATTTCTTTCCTTTGAGAATCCAGGACCTTGCAAGGAATGGTTTTTTTGGAAACAGCAGAAATAATGTGGATCATGTGGATTCTCTGGGTGATCTTGTTCTCATAATGAAAAATTCCTCAAGCGTTTTTGATTATTCCCTGAAAATACTGGACCCTTATAATGATGGAGAGTCCATGATAGGGATGCATGGAGGATTGAGCCAGGAAGAGATGATTGTGCCATTCATATCCAGGAAAATTGCATAAGATCTTGAGGGTGGTTCTGTATTTTCAAATGCAGGAAAAGATTGGCCCCTTCCTGAACATGCCCGGTAATACATAATTTATTCCTTCATTTTTGGGTCTTCTATGCATATGATCGGAAACGTTTAATTATTGAACTGATTAAGCAACTGTTGGCATCAACTTTAATAATATCTGAAAAAGCCGATGCAGGGAGAAGAATTGCTTTTTTCCTTTCTGAAGGCAAGGCAAAACAGAAAAGATCAAAAGGCCTTAATTACATTGAATTTGAAAATGAAAGCGGCAATTATTATGTTGTACCGTTGAGTGGACATATAGTTGAACTGGACTTTCCAAAAGCACTAAAGGACTGGCGTTTTGACACACTTGAAAAACTCATAGGATCGGTTCTTGACAGGAATGTGAAGAATAAAACTGCATACGAGAGCCTGAGGCAGATGAGCAGGTCCGTGGATTCTGTTGTGGTGGCCACGGACTATGACAGGGAAGGGGAACTTATAGGGACAGAGGCCCTTGATATAATTCATGACGGGGACTCGTTCAAAGGGAAGATATACAGGGCAAAATTCAGCGCACTTACTGGAAAAGAGATCAGGGATGCTTTCAGCAACTACATTTCGGTTGATTATAACCTCTCAGATTCTGCCAGAGCAAGGGAGGAGATTGACCTCTACTGGGGTGCTGTTCTCACCAGGTTCTTTTCGCTTGTTTCCGGAAGGGTTGGAAAGGATTTTCTGTCAATTGGAAGGGTTCAGACGCCCACGCTTGCCATTGTGATTAAGAGAGATGAGGAAATTGATAATTTCGTTCCCGAAACATTTTATGAAATTAAAGTGGACTTCATGAAGGATGGTGTTTTCACTGGAGTCCATGAGGATGGAAGAATATTTGACAGAAAGAGGGCAGATGAAATTTTCGGGAAGATTGATGGAAAAGACGGAATGGTGGAGAAGTTTGAGGATGTGGAGGAGAGAATCTACAAACCATCTCCATTCAACACCACAGAATTCATGAGAGAGGCCTCCAAGGTTGGTGTCATGCCCGGGAAGGCAATGAAGATAGCAGAGAAACTGTACATAAAAGGATATATCAGCTACCCCAGAACTGACAACACCGTATATCAGAAAAGCATAAACCTGAAAGCGATTGCGGAGAAATTCAGGAAAGGATATTTTGAGAAAGAGTCTTCAATGGTTCTTGAGCAGGAAGCCATCAGACCTTCAAGAGGCAAGATGCAGGCAAACGATCATCCACCCATATATCCCACGGAATATGCTGACAAAACAAAAATGCGGGATGATGAATGGAGAGTGTACGAGCTTATTGTCAGGAGATTTCTTGCGACCATCTACAGAGAAGGCAAACGCGGTGTCAAGAGCGCCACCATAGACATATCAGGAGAGAAGTTCCTCACGCAGGGACAGAGGATTCTTGATCCGGGATGGCTTACAATTTATCCTTACAGGAAGATACAGGAAACCTACCACCCTGATCTTGAAGTCGGCGAAAGGGTGAAGGGCCAAAACTGGAGAATGGAAGAGGAACAGACAAAACCCCCTTCAAGATATGACATGGGTTCTCTCATAAAGGAGATGGAGAGACTGAACCTTGGGACAAAGAGCACAAGGCATGATATCATTGAAAAACTACAGGGAAGAGGTTTCATAGAGGGAAATCCTGTGCGTGGGACACCGCTTGGAAGATCGCTGATAAAGAGTGTCATGAGCGTGGATTCAAAAATATCTGAACCGGATATGACTGCTGAGCTTGAAGGATTCATGGATGAGATAGCCTCAGGTAAGAGGGAAATGTCCGATGTGGTGACAGTTTCAAGAACCATGCTTTCCAATGTTCTGAAGGATCTCTATGAGAACAGGGACAGGATAACTGAAACGATTAAAACCGCACTTGAAACCGGAAAGCCCATAGGGAAATGCCCGGAGCATGGAGAGGACATAAGCGCAATAAAGATCAGGGATTCCATAAGATTCAAATGTGCACAGAAGGGTTGCAGCGTTGACTATTATGCAAAGATCAGGGGGCTGATAAAGGAATCTGTGAAAAACTGCCCTGAATGCTCACTGCCCGTGGTCACCATCATCAGGAGGGGACAGTCTCCTGAGGAGGTGTGCATCAAGACAACCTGCGAATTCAATACCAGAAGGAGAAACGTTGGGAAATGCCCTGCAGATGGTGGAATCCTGATGATAAGGCAGTCAAGGTATGGTAAGAGATTCCTTGGGTGTTCGAAATTTCCTGAATGCAGGCAGACTTATCCTCTTCCCCAAAAGGGTGAACTCACGTTTTCAGATGCTGTCTGCCCACACTGCAGTGCACCAATACTGACTGTGGACGGTGGGAAGTACAGGAAGGAGTTCTGCCCGAAAATGGATTGTGAATTCAATGGAAAGAAGAAGGCTGCTAAGAAAAAGGAGTTGGACGAAAAAAGCGCTACAGTGAAAAGAAGGACAACCTCGAAAAAGACCGCTGCAAAAGGGGTGAAAAAAAGAGTTGCAAAAAAGGCTTCTCCCTGAGATCGGGCTTGTTTTCCTTTTCATCATAACTTCACTTCTTGCGCTTCCAATCTCATCCACGATCATTTCCCAGACCGGTTCCACGACATCCAGCAACCCCTCCAGCGGTGCAGGGTACCTGGTTTATTTCATAATCTCCCTTCTTCTCCTGTCTGCTGCCATTGTTTTTCTTGCAAGGAAAAAGAAGGTGAATTTTCTCAGGTACCTGTTCGCCATTGCCATAGCATTTGCCATATTCTATGTGTGTTCCATCCTGTACTATGACGCTATTGTTTTCATTGAGAATTTTGTTAACATTCCCGTGACTGAACTGGAATATGAGTTTCTTGTATTCCTGACTCCTGTGGTTTTCCTCTATGCCCTATTGTTCAGGCAGAACTGGGTGATCATCGATATTGCAGGTGTTCTTTCCTCTGCAGGACTGGCAGCCATATGGAGTACAGACATTGGATTGTATTATGCAATCATACTTATGATCATTTTTGCAGTGTATGACTATATTGCAGTTTACAAGACGAAGCACATGCTGGAAATTGCCAGTGCATCTGCAAAATCTGGGGCACCATTATTCTTCGTAATGCCGGATTCCATCCACTTTGATCCGTCCACAATAGATCTTGATTCACCGCCCGGTGAAAGAGGGTCCATACTCCTAGGCTTTGGAGATATTGCAATTCCCAACATAATGGTAGTTTCATCATACGTATATTTTGGAAAATTCTTCCCGTTCTTTGTGATGCCACTTCTTGGAGGAGTCGTTGCAATGGTGGCCCTTTTCCTGTTCGTTAAGAAACCTGCTCCGGGCCTTCCTTTCCTGAATGCAGGAGTCCTGCTCGGGTTGCTTTCCGCAATCCTGATTTCAGCCATATAACCTGAAGGGTGGTTTTTCCATCTTCATGGCCGTTTCCCAGAACATATACTCAAAAATTGCGCTCTTCCTGAGAATTCTTCGATCAGATTCACTGAATCCGTTAATTTCCATAAATTCAGTAACGATGCTTGAGATCCTTTCCACTGATTCCCTGTACCTGTCAGAAGAATATTCTTTTATCCATGTTGCGTACTCCTC
>JAKAYK010000051.1 GCA_021826765.1 Thermoplasmata archaeon
ATACACCAGATCATGACGATTTTAAAATGTGAATTGATGACATTCCATTGAGTCTTTCAATTGATTGCTCTGATCATCCATGCCCAATCATCCTTGGTAATGAAAACTTTCTTTATTCCTATGAAAAATTTGTCAGGGTTCTTTTCTAGAAACTCATGAAGCAGCAGTATCTTCTTTATGATTGCATACTTTCCATCACTTTTTGATTCTGCCCTTATAAGCCCATAATTGATGCGAATATAGACCTGCATCAACACTTCCATCATGGATATTGTCCGGAGTGCAATATCAGGGCTATTATGATTTTCCATTATTCCCCTTATTGCCTTGGGAGCGTAATAATTACTCCTGAGTCCCATATTCGATTTTTCAATAGCAAGGTTGCCGTATATTTCCAACACATCTTCCATTGTTAGATCTCCTGCTATGAACTTCAGCTTCAAGTCTTCATTGAGATCATCATACACTTTTCTTGACCAGGGATGAATCTCAATATACCTGGAAAAATTCTGCGCCCACTTTAGCAGTTTTTCCCTATTCTCATTATTTTTCAGATTCTGCGATTTTCCCTTTCTAATAGAAGAATTATCACCCTTATGGTGACTGGGCCGGTAAATGGTGGAAATGTCACCCGCTTTTTCAGATATTTTTAAATTGTATTCTGCACGCTTTCCGGGGTTACGAAGTACCTCATAAGCTTCATTGATCTCCCTTGCCATAATTTCTGCAAGGTTTCTATCAGATTCATTTACATCAGGATGCCACCGTTTAATCATTCTGTAGTATCCTTTTTTGATGTCTTCATCAGACGCATTTATTGACACATCAAGAAGTTTGTAATAATCAATCATTCCTTATTGGTTACACATGGTTATGTTCAATATATTTTTTACATGTGAATTTTGTTTTAGATTCTTTTTTTTAAAAACAGCTGAAACTTTGTAGCATTTGCATTTTGGAAAGTACGCACTTCACTTGAATCAACATTTTATATGCATATTACAATACTGCCTCAAGAATCCTGATAAATTTCAATATTTTCACTTTATGCGTTTTTAATATATTTCATATCTATTTTCTATATGAAGTATATTCATATTTTTATAATTAGAAAAATTCTTAGAAAAATGTAATTTCAAATTGTAATTTTTCTGCTGTCCACCATTCTTACGGTGAAGGAATCAGTAACATTATTATAATAATTCCTTATATCATCTATACGATTGAATGAGGTGAACACGATATTAGACTTGTCAGTTATACTGCCAACATACAATGAGGCTGAAAATCTTCCTATAATAATACATAGGATAGAGGAGATGGACTTAAATTGCCAGATAGTTGTGGTAGATGATAATAGTCAGGATAAAACAGCTGAAATTGCTGAGCGCCTTAACTCAAAATACGGAAACATTATAGTCGTCAGAAGACCTGGAAAAAACGGAATTGCAACTGCGGTCAGAGATGGCCTTCTCAATTCAGAAAGCAAATATGTAATTGTAATGGACAGCGATTTGCAACACCCTCCTGAGGTCATTCCAAGGATACTCAACGAACTTGAAAAAGGGAGAGAACTTGTGGTTGCTTCAAGATACGTTCGAGGAGGATCTGCTGAATTCAATATCATTAGAAAGGCTATTTCTAAATTTGCAACAGCTCTTGCCCATATGAATATTCAAAAGACGGAAGCGATAAAAGATCCACTTTCCGGATTCTTTGGATTCAGAAGAGATGTAGTGAAACCTGATCAAATTGTTTCCAACGGATACAAAATACTTCTTGAAATACTGGTGGCCACTAACACCACAAACATTGGAGAGGTTCCATACAGATTCATAAAGAGGAAGAGAGGGAAAAGCAAACTTGGTTTTAGTGAATTCCTCAAATACATAAAACTGGTGCTCAGGCTTTCTGATTACCAGATGCTTAAATTTGCCTTTGTTGGTTTGACAGGCGCGCTCCTCAATCTTCTAATAATGAACATTGTGGTTGGGCATTACTATCAGCCAGTTGTCTTTGGTGCAATCCTTGCCCTTGAAGCTTCGATTGTGTCAAACTTTGTGATGAACAATTACTGGACATACAGGAAAAGGGCATCCTCTGGAACAGTGATCAAAAGATACGTGAAATACAATGTGATGTCAAGCCTTGGATCAGGAATATATTTCTCACTGGTTCTTGTGCTTACATTTTTTGGCATTAATTACATGTGGGCAGATGTAGTGGGAATACTTGGCTCCTTCACTATGAACTTTGGTGGAAGCCAGGGTGTGGTCTGGCACTTGTGAGTCATTGAAACACCACATATATTTATCTTAATAGTTCATACAGGTTCACTGTATGGCCCAACTGAAATTTGAGATAGGCAAGCTTAGATATCTTCTCCTTGGAATAGTTTATTCAATAGTTCCATTCGGTACCCTGTACACAATAAGCTACCTGAATCTTGCTGCTATCATTAATGGATGGCTTCTTTTCATAACAGGAATCATATGTATCCTTTATTTTCTCATTTTTCCGGAAAATAAAAAATTTATCAATTTGGTGACATATGCCGGCCTGATTTTCATAACAGTGCAATTTTTCTTAGTCATTGCCAGTCTCTACGGTAATGCAACAACTGATGAAATAATAATTGAAACTTATGCGGCCAGAATTTTCCTGCAGGGAAAAGATCCTTATGTCAATTCAAACATGGTGGAAGTTTTCAAGTTTATAACGCCAATTTTCGGTACTCCTATGTTGAATGGAAATAACGTATATTTCCTCCTTTATCCCGGCATGTCTGTTCTCGCCTTTGCACCCTTTGTTTATCTCAATCTGCCTGATTATACGGCTTTGTATTTCTTTTCAATACTGCTTCTCCTGTTTACTATACTTTACCTGAAAAACAACAAGATGGCAGATATTATACCATATTTGACCCTGGTCATTGCCACAGACATTACAGTTGCTGGATTTTCCCTGTCCGGCTCAACTGACGTCATATGGATATTTTTCATGACGCTGTCATACATATACCGTAAGAACACTAAATTTTCAGGTGCAATGTTTGGGCTGGCCCTTTCAGCCAAACAGCTTCCCATAATTGCACTCCCATTCATGCTCTACCTCATATATAGAGAGAAAGAGAAATCCATGAAGCAGATAGTGTTCTTCATCTTGGGGGCAATGTTTACATTCCTGCTGACTAACCTGCCATTCATCCTGATGCAGCCGCAGGACTGGTTGAGGAATATGATTGAGGCTGAATTCCAACCGGTTATAGGAATAGGCGTTGGATTTTCCGAGGTCGCATTCGCAGGATTTGTGAACATTCCATCCAAAGTGTTCACAATTCTTTTCGCAATGACTGCATTGATCTGCATGCTTGTATACATAAAATTTTTCAACAGGATCAAATATGCACTCTTTGTCTTTCCAGCCATAATATTTCTCTTCAATTTCAGGCTCCTGACCACTTACATCTTTGACTGGATAGTACTGGACCTTCTTGCTTATGTTGACTTTTACAAAGAGAAGGAACAGACAAGACTCCTGAATCCCTCCACGCCAGGAAGCACAATCAGTATAGCTCCACTGGATTTGAAGAAACTCAAGTCCTTCATTAAAAAGAATTCTTCATTTTTACTTGTGCTGATTATAATTTTTGCAGGAGGTACTTCTGCAGTTGTATATGAGAGCATGCAGCTGAGCGGAACTCACATTTTTGTGATAAATTCCGTCTCAAACGTTTCTGATCCGATTGATGTCTCAGGATATATAACGTCAATGGATGTTTCTATCACATACAACCCAACTTCCGGAATGAACCTTAGTTCACCTGTTTTCTTCAGGATCATTCCCTCCACCTCCACCGGTTCAAATTTCAACAGCCTGATCTGGAAATCAAACCACAATATAAAGTATGGAATGAATAATGTCACCATAACTCCTGCCATTGCACTGTATTTTCTTCCAGACAATTCCAATTTCAGAATCCAGGCATATTACAATTTTCAGAGTACATTCTATTCGAGTGGAACTGTGTCCCTGAAGCAGAATACTACTTTTCCCAACTATGGCATGATGTATCCAACATACACTCCTAGCAACCCATATCCGGGTTGGACTCTCAATCAGGGTGAAAAGCAGTTCAGTTATATCCTGAAAAATGGACTGAATGTAACAGGTAATGGTGCAAATATGCCGCTGACCAATTCTGCTGGCACATCTTCAATGAAACTGACAGATCAACCTGCAAACCTCACCTATCTTTCGAGCAATAATAAAATTCTCAGATTCGATGGAAATTATACAGGCGAAGGAACCATCCTTTCCATTAAAGGCGGAATAGTAACCCCTGTGCTATTTTACGGAATCAATATTACATTCAACAATACATTTTCAATTTTTATTGGATTCAACAGCACTGCAAATAAAACAACTGTCTATGATTCCCAGAACTCCATATACATAATAACTTCAAATTTCACCATAAATTTCAGGCAGATCTATAACCTGAGCCTGACAAATGTTCCATATTACCCTGTTCAGTTCATAACATTCTCATATGAGGTCAGATCGCAGTTGCCAGGCACTTATGACTTCTCATTTTACAACTTTTCTCTCAATTGATGTGTCCTGATCAACCCAGCATCTATGAGTCCTGAAATCGAAAGGCTTCCTTGCTTCCATACATTTCGGACAGAACGAAATATAATACCTTCTTGTGAAGTATATTGCAGAACCTATGATTGCAACTGTGTAGAAGGCATATTTGGCCACGTAATATATGGAATGGTCATTCGAAGCCTGTGGGAATGCAAGAAAGAGCACAGTCCTGTTGCTTTGAATGCTCACCTGCCTGACATCGATATATGAACCTGAACATACAAGGAATGTGTAGTTTCCATAGGGCAACTGCATACAGAATTTTCCATTGATGTTGCTCTGGGAATTGAAAATGCATGATACATTGTATGTGTTGCTTCCGTTATTTATGAACTCAATGGTTCCATACATAATTGAATAGTTAAAATAGGTCGTTCCGGGAAATATTTTTTCAATTTTTGAGGAAGTGTTGAAATATCCCGAATCCTGTGGAAACACAGTGAGGAAAGGATTGGAACTGTTCAGGGTTATGGTGTTCTGCATAGACGTATATGAGATGTTCTGTACAATAATAGACCATTCCTGCCATGATGGAATTCCGCATTCTGTAAGGTTGTATGTATAGTTGTACAGTTGAACAGGCAGGTTCTCATTGCCTGAAACATTTTCCATGAACAGGCTGTTGTTATATGACAGAAACCATTCCACTTTAACATACGAATCATTTGCACTATGATTTCTTTCCAGAGACAGTTCCATGCAGAATGATTTGTTCATCGACAGATTGTTCAACTGGAAATTATTCTCACTATTCTTACCGGAATAATTCAGCATAATTCTGATATAAATGGAGGAGGATTTCCCATAGAGGCTCTTCAGATCAACATGTGTGACTGTATCAGTGCTTGTGTATGTTTCAGACAGTGCAACGTTGATCGTCGAAGTGCTATTGAAATACAGATGCCTTGTTATGCCTGTTGTGGTGAAAACGGTGCCCTCCTGGAGTGATAGATACTTTTCATTGCCATAAATGCTGTACCTGTATGATGAAAAAATGTATGAACAATTCTCAGAAAAATACTGAAGAAGCATTCCTGATCCAATTATTTCCTTTCCTTTGATGCAGCTCAGGTTGAGTGCGTTTTCCATTACTTTGGTGTAATTGCCATTCATTCCTGTGAATGTTATATTCTTTTGGCAATAAGTTGATTGATGAGTACTCACTAAAATGAAGGAACTTTTCCATATCTCAAGAACACTGTTGCTGCCTTTTACCACAGGAGAATAGTTGCCTTCAAGGTATTTCTGTGCGCATGTGAACCCTGAATCCACCAGTGTGGCCCCTGAATCATTCTCCATGTACAGGCCGGTTCTTGATGAATTGAAATATCCACCATTCTCCAGGGGCCCCTCATTCCCTGTGAATGTGGAGCCAACAGAATAAAGGTCTGATCTTGAAAGTACAATGAAATTATGATCAATGCCCATATGATTTATGGTGCTGTTTGAAAGAAAGCAGATTGCACTGTGCCATATGGTGAGCTTCGAATCTGGTGACATGTTGAATGCAACAGGAATTTTCGTTCCAGTGCTTAAGCCTGAAAGAAACCATGGATTTGTGAGATTGTATTCAGCCCTGAACCTTCCTGACCGATTTTCAATACAGAGATTTTTTGAAAATATCATTGAACTGCCCAGTTCAAATTTCATTGATACCGGGCTTATGCTGCTTACCATGGTATAATTCATACAAAGTGCAATGGAGTTTACTGGATAGTTGTGACTCGGAAGAGCACTGTAATCAAACATATAGGAACTGTTGCTGCTGATGGGCTGGCCATTCTGGGAAAGCGTGGATACGTTGTATACGCCTGCTGAATTCAGGGACTTTTCATTCCTGAATGTGGAGTAATACGATGATACATGATCATTGATAAAACATATGCCTGCTGTTCCTCCCACAAAGGTGTTGTATATCCTTATGGAAGAATTGCGCAGCATGAAGTAGCCTGTGAAATTGAATGTTGAATTGCAAATCTGTATGTTGTCTGCAGAACCACCATTCCTGATTACAAGTTTTCCACCTGAATTTACAATGGTCTCGCATGAGATTGAACTGTTGGTGCATATATTCAGAAAATGGTT
>JAKAYK010000052.1 GCA_021826765.1 Thermoplasmata archaeon
ATGCCAGGATTTTTTCATTGATAAACTGGTCGGGTGTGAGGCTTAATATCTCAATGTTACTACCATCGGCCATTTCGAACTTCATCTGATGTCCCATAATTTCCGCTACGTGGTTCACCTCCACTTTCACCATGCTATTGTTATTTGTGATATTTGAGGAAATCACATTACCAGTATCTTTGATTTTTGGAATATTCAGACCATGTGATTCTAAAGCCTCCTTAAACGAAGGAAAAACTTCGGGAAAAGATTTAGAGTGAAAATCAAGACTTTCAGAAAATCTCTTTCCTGAATAACATCTCCAAATAGCGGTTCCACCGTGTAATACAAGATCATCACTGATTGAATAGAGAATGTCAATGATTTCATCCTGAAGATATGCGACTTCTACCTGTATTCTCTTTTTTAGTTGCTTAGCTATTGGTAGTTTCATAATTAATGAATTAACTCAGGATATATAAAACTATAACTTCCGTTCAATCAGGTCTCTATCTATACCTTTCCTCAATTCTCTTCTTTTCTCTTCTTTCAAGATTGAAATGATACAGCAGGAGAACTACCCCAATGGCAAGCATAGTCAAACCGAGGTAAATTCCAGCTTCAAGTATGTAAGGCATGGATCCAATATGGACCTTGACGCTTGAATCCGTTCCATTATTCATATGAAGAAGAAGTGTCCACTGGCCCCCCTGTGGTGCAACCAGACTCTCGGAAATTCCTCCGCCTGTGAAATTTTCAGTCATATAATGGCTTCCAGAAGGTGAAATGAGGTATGCGGTGAAGGTACTGGTCTGGTTGTTAAGGACAATGATTGTGTAACTTATGGACTGCCCTGCACTGGTGTTCACATGGTATTGGGTGGTATCTCCTGCAACCATGCTTGAGCTTTCAAAGGTGGAAATCGTGTTGTATATTCCAAAAATGGATACTCCAATGACTACGGCTGATGCGAGAAATATGACAAGTCCGTATCTCAGTGCGTTTTCCTTGGAGAGAAACATAGGGATTCAGTACCAAATTAGATCAAATCTATATAAATGCTTGTACTGCAATTCCTTCTCCTTCTGTGAATGCAAGGTTATGCTCCCTGAGAGTGTTCTTTATTATATCCACTACTTCCTTTCCCGGTATTTCATGGCATGTGATATTGAAGCCACTGTATGGTGTTCTGGATGATTTCATTTTGCTTCTCTCCGCCCTGATTCCATCTATTATCTGTATTGCAGAAGCGAATTCACCAGGATCATATTTTCCAGGTTCATCCTTCACTGGCCATAGCTGGTCATGAATGGAAGTATCCTCTCCAAGCATATGGTGTGCCTCCTCGGCCATGAATGGAATTATGGGTGCATACATCCTGAGGATGCCCTCTGCAACCTTTGCTGCGACCGCATGTATCTCTCCTTTTACGGAATCATCCCCATTCTGGGTGTAATATTTTGTCATCTCCAGGTAGTTATCACAGAAATGTTTCCAGAAAAGGTTGTCGATTTCAGTCCTGGCCCTTGCAAGATCATATCTTTCATATGCAGTTTCCACTTTCTTCAGCGCTTCAGAGAATTCTCCCAGAATCCATCTGTTGAAGGGTAGTTTCACTGTGCCATCCCATTTTCCATTCTCCATGGATGACACAAGCTTGATCGCATTGTATATTTTGATGATTGTTCTCCTTCCCCTTGTGAGTTCCTGTTCCCTCAGGGGCGTATCCTCATGAATGGATGAAGAAACGCACCAGAGCCTGAGGGAATCTGCACCATATTTTTCCACTATATCAGTGGGCAATACAACATTCCCCTTGCTCTTGCTCATCTTTTCCCCCTTTGAATCGAAAACATTTCCGCTTATGACTGCATCATTCCATGGAATTTTCCCGTAATGTATGTATGACTTGTAGATTGTGGTGAATGCCCATGTTGAAATGATCTCATGTGCCTGGAATCTTGCATTCATCGTGGTGTCCCGGTCAAATCCGTAGATATTGTTCACAATGGTTGGGGAGAGTGATGAGGTGAACCATGTATCCATCACGTCCCTCTCCGGTTCCACGTCTCCAGATCCGCAGTGTGGGCATGCTTTTTTATCAGCGAATCTTGGATCCACAGGAATCTCAGATTTTTCCGCAGGAATGATCCTGTTGCATGACCTGCAGTACCATACAGGTATGGGTATCCCAAGGATTCTCTGCCTGGAGATGCACCAGTCCCACTTCAGCCCATTGACCCAGTTCTCGTATCTTATCCTCATGAAATCAGGGTGCCATTGAACCTTCCTGCCCTGCTCAATGAGTTTTTCCTTCAGATCCATATATCTTGCATACCACTGTGTGCTCACACTGACTTCCACAGGCGTATCGCATCTCTCATGAACATTTACAGAGTGCTGTATGGATTCTGTTTTCAGGACAAATCCTTCATTTTTAAGCAGTTCTCTGATCTTCTTCCTTGCCTCATTTATCCTGAGGCCTTCCAGGGGGCCATTCTCCCTCATGATTCCCTTTCTGTCCACTATGGTCTTCAGCTCAAGGCCATGTGTCTTCCACATATCATAATCTTCCTGGTCTCCAAAGGTGCAGATCATCTCAGCCCCTGTTCCCTTATCGATCTTCACTCTCGAATCTGTGATAAGCTTCACTTTTCCACCATATATTGGAATGTGGAATTCCTTTCCTTCCAGATCCTTCATTCTGGGATCTTCAGGATTTATTGCAAGGGCCACACATGCGCCTATCATTTCAGGCCTGGTGGTTGCAATATCAATAAATGAATCATCTGAATGGAACCTGAGATAAACAAATTCAGAACCAAGCGTCCTGTCCACCATCTCTATCTGGGAGATCGCAGTCCTGCATGTGGGGCACCATACGGTCATTCCATCCTGCCTGTATGCAATTCCCCTGCCATACAGTTCAAGGAATGATTCCTGCACTGTTTTCCACACTTCTCTGGAATATGTTATATACGATTTATCAAAATCTGCAGTGAATCCCATTCTTTTGAAGAATACTATCATGTTCTCTATTGTTTCAAGCGATTTGTCTGTGCATATCTTCAGGGATGCACCAAGTTCCATGGACATAAGATTCACCTTCAGGGCCTTCTCAACATACCTTTCAGTAGCGAGCCCGTTATTGTCGAATCCAAAGGGATAAAGCACATTCTTTCCCTTCATTCTCATGTATCTTGCGACTATGTCCTGGTGTGAATATGAAAATGCGTGGCCCATATGGAGGTCGCCCGATATGGTTGGAGGTGGAGTATCTATGGAGAAAATATCCTTTCCATGGACCCGTGAAAACGATCTGTTTTTCCAGGTGCCTGCCCATTTCTCCTCCATTCCTTTTATGTCCATGTCCATGTATCGGGAATTTGATAGTTTTTAAAAACACTTTCCATGAACTCATCCCTATCCTGAATTCAATCAGTATACGTTTAATGCCTATCAAAAAGGACAAAATTCAAGAATCATTTTAAGTGCAGAAGGTGTATGTCATGGAAGATGTCAGGGAATTTGGATCAGTCCATATTGAAGATCTTGGAAGAGAATATGAAATTCTCCTCGGAACTTGAAGAAATGATAAATGACACAAACCATTCAAACATATCCATGATACTGAAAATGTTCCAGGGTGCATTGAATGAACTTGAAAAAGCCCTGAGGGAAGGATCTTTTTCCAGTGAATACAGGAATATTCCGGATATCAAGATCCATTCTGGAAAACCCGGGGAAATGGTAGATATTGAGAGCATGCAGAGTGTGCTCAGGTTCCTTTCGGGCAGGCTTTCTGCTTTACATGATAATGCCATGAGCATAAGTTCAGGCAGAGGAAAGAAATCTGTTCTCGTGCAGTACATTGAAGGAGTAGAATATCTGAGGAAAAGATCTGAACACATGTATCATGATCTTGTAGAGAAACAGCTATGAACAGCAGCATATCGATTATATATTCCACTGCAGACCAGGCATCTGTCAACATAAGGGACGCACTTCTCTCCAATGGCATGGACAGGGCCCTCTTCCATGAACTGGATACAAGGTTGATTCATTCAGATTTTCCTGAGAAGAAACTGGAATTGAATGGCGGAGCATTGATCTTTTTGAGCAGACATTCATCAGAAAAGAAGGTGAATTCCCTCACCGTACATCCTGTGGGAAATTTTTCCACTGCAGAGCTTGGCGGAAATTATGGGGAAGTTGCACCCTGCGATCCATGGGTGCAGTCTGCAATACTGAGGTCCATAAAGGAATCCTATGTGGGAAACAAATATCAGATAACTTTCGAGGCAACACATCATGGGCCCAGAAGTGAGTCGAGGATCATGTTTGCTGAGATTGGCACAGGCCCAGAAAACTGGGAAGACTCAGAAGCACTTGGGGCCCTTGCTGCAGGAATAAGAAGATTCAAGCAGGAGGATTACCCAAACTACATCGCAGCAGGTGGGGGCCACTATGCACCGAAATTTACGGATGCAGCCATGGAAATGAAAATCAACATAGGGCACATCATATCAAAGTACAGGATGGATGACATGGTAGCAAACGGATTGCAACTTGCATTTGACAGCACACCTGAGTGCAAAGGGTTCATACTTGACAGGAAGGGCCTGAGATCAGGGCATCTTGAAGCCATAAGGAAGTTCTGTTCCGAAAAGGAATTGGATATGATTGAATTATAATTTAGTTAATATAAGTAACCATTATAATTCTCACATCATGAAAATGGACTTTTTGTACAGTCTGCAGGATTCATGCGATTAGAATTTTCTGTTTCACATTTCACCATTATTGCTGATTTTTCCCGTGATAAGTTGGAAAAGATTAAAATATATTTTTAAAATCATAAATAATATTATATTATTATTACTAAATTTTTATTTCTCTGCTGATTGCCAATTTCCATTTAAGATAAATACGTCTTCTTCATTACAAAACATTTAAATACGCAAAATCAATGTATTTGTAACTTTACGGTGAAAAAACTGATAGAGCAGGTTTTAGATGAAGATAAACCTCCAGGAATGACCCCATTGTTCAGGGCAGTAAACACGGAATGTGCCCTGAAGCTCAAAAATGTATTTTTTAAATATGAGGGTGCAGGTCCAACTGGAACTCAAAAGGACAGGATATCAAGGCTGCATATCAATCTTGCAAAATCTCTTGGATATGATACTGTGAGCGTTGCAACTTGTGGGAACTATGGGGCATCAGTCTCCTATTTCGCATATCTGAACAGGATAAAATCTGTTGTTGCAATTCCATCATTCTATGCAGGTTCAAGAAACAGTGAGATTTATGAGAATGGTTCCGACATTATCGTGAAAAACATGAAATATGAAGACCTTGTGGAATACATCAAGGCCAAATCTGCTTCGGAGAACTGGTACAACTGCAGCCCTTCTTCGGAGAATTCATGGATTGATATACTGGGATACAGGCAGATCGCATATGAAATAGTGCAGCAGATAGGCCATGCTCCGGGATATGTAGCAGTGCCTGTTGGGAACGGAACCACACTTGCGGGTATATACAGCGGTTTCAGGAAACTCTTCCTCTCAGGAGAAATAGATCACGTTCCGAGATTCATTGGATCAAGCACAAACCTTGGAAATCCAATTGTGTATTCATGGAAGCATGGCTACAGGCAGATCCAGACACTGGATGCTGCCAGGATAATTGAGACTGAAACCAACGAACCGCTGGTATCCTTCAAGGCATTCGATGGCCAGAAGGCACTGAATGCAATCTATCAGTCAAAGGGAGCAGCCATAGCTGTGGAGGACAGCGAAATGATAAGATACAGCAGGATTATAGAGCACACTCAGGGAATCAATGTGCTCCCTGCATCAGCATCTGCACTGGCAGCTGCCCACAGGTACCTGAGAAGCAGGACGTACGGAAGGGAAGTTGTCGTGGTCTTGACGGGAAGAGGACATAATTGAGCAGGGCAGTAATACTCTCCGAGGGGTTTCTCGGCTCAACCTATGGAAAAACTGCAAACGGATTGTGCAGATACAGCACAAGATTCACCATTGTGGCTGTGATTGACAGCACAAAAGCGGGCATGAAAATTGAAAATGTTGTGGAGCTTGCGAACCCGGAAATTAAGATCATCTCCACCCTGAAGGAAGCAATTGCCATGAAATGCGATACCCTGATTGTGGGAGTGGCAACAGATGGTGGCTTCATTCCGGACAATTTCAGGCCATACATAATGGATGCAATCAGATCAGGAATGAACATAGTTAGCGGACTTCACCAGTATGTGAGTTCCATCAGGGAATTCACGGAGGAGGCAGAAAAGCATGGAGTCAGCATCACCGATGTCAGGAAGATGTTCTCCGAAAAAAGAGATCTTTTCACCGGCAGGATCTGGAAAATACCTTCAAAAAGGATTGCAGTTCTTGGAACGGACAGCGCAATCGGAAAGAGGACAACTGCCGTTTACCTGAACAGGGAGATCAACAGGAGGGGCCACACTTCATCCATGATTGGAACGGGCCAGACCGCATGGATGCAGGGGTTCAAGCACACACTGGTGATCGATGCAATGGTGAACGACTTCATACCCGGAGGCATTGAAAAAACGATCCTTGAAGCTTATGATGAGGATAGGCCTGAATACATGATCCTGGAGGG
>JAKAYK010000053.1 GCA_021826765.1 Thermoplasmata archaeon
AGCAGGCCATATACCATATCTGCAGGACACCAGACATGGTCAGGCTGTTCGCTTCGCAGAATGATATGGAGGCAGGGTATTCATTCCTTTCAGAAATAGGGGAATCACCGGAGGATGACGACGACCTTAACGCAGCGAAGACTGCAATGGTCATCATCTCATGGCTGAACGAAGTCCCAATCCTGGAAATAGAGGAAAAATTCAACATAGGGTATGGAGACATTGAGGGAAAGAAGGCAACAGCGGAGTGGATATGCTTCGCTGCATCGAGGCTTGCAGTGAAATATAGGAGACAGTATACAACATTCTTTGACATTCTGAGCCTGAGAATGAGGGAGGGAATCAAGCAGGAGATTGTTTCCATTGTGGCTATACCCAACATCGGCAGGGTGAGGGCCCGCAGGCTGTTTGACAGCGGTTTCAGGGGCATAAGGGAAATTTCAGGGGCCACTATTCCACAACTTGCTTCCATAAAGGGTTTTTCTGAAAATCTCGCTGCAAAGACAATCGAGTATTCAAAGGAGCTCATGAAGAGAAATGCCATTGATTAAGCACCTCAGGGTTCAGAAGAATGAAGCTCAGAATATCATAGCCTCTTTGCGGGAGAGTGGGGAATTGCTGATGAATTACTCAATCACCAGGGATGATTCATATATATATGTCCCTGTGGGGGAAGATTATGATTCTGCAGATCTTGTTGTTATGGAAAGGGAAGAAACCAGGAGGAATTTTCCAAAGGGCCATGCAGGTGGATTTGATCATATCGGGGATATTGCCATAATACATGGCAGAAATGGTGGGAGGGTTGAATCCATCAAAGATTTCATCATCAAGGTTAAGCCCGGAATAAGAACCGTATACCTGGACAACGGAATAAAGGGTGAACACAGGCTCAGGGATCTGGAATTGCTCCATGGGGAAGATAACCCTGAAACAATGTACAGGGAAAATGGGCTGAGATTCAAGGTCAATGTGAAGACAGCTTATTTCTCCCCAAGGTTATCCACAGAAAGATTCCTGCTCTCAAGAAGGATAAAGGATGGAGAGAGAATATTTGACATGTTTGCCGGAATCGGAACATTCAGCATCAATCTGGCAGCATCTGCAGCATGCAATATAGTATCCTGCGATATCAACCCGGATGCATATGCACTGATGAAGGAGAACATAGGGTTGAACAGGATAAAGGGAACTGTAGAACCGATCAATGACGATTCCTACAGGGTTATCGGAGAACTTGAAATGTTCCACAGGATTGTCATGAACAATCCCATGTTGAAATACCGGGATCTGGATTTAATAATAAAGCATATTTGCCAGGATGGAATTCTCAATATATATTACATCGAGACTGTGGAAGGGATTGGTGAAGTGATGAATCAGATGGAGGGCATGGGAATGGTTCTCCAGGTCAAGAGAATAGTTCATGGATATTCAAGAAACATGTTCATGTTCAGTCTGGAATACAGGAAGGTTTTGAAATGAGTCTTGGAAGGAAGCTCGGGGTCATAACTGGAGAAATATATGAGAAAATCTTGATGGATCAGATAAAGGAAGGAGGCCCAGTGCCAAATCATATAGGAATCATTACAGACGGGAACAGAAGATATGCAAGGGAACAGGGGATAGATCCAAACATCGGGCATGTTAAGGGAAAGGATAAGCTGGAAGAGGTTCTTGAGTGGAGCATGGAAATAGGCACAAAAATAATAACCGTTTACGCTTTTTCAACAGAAAATTTTGACAGGGAGCCAGAAGAAGTGGAATTCCTCTTCAATCTCATCAATGATTCACTGAAGAATCTCATGAGGGATAAAAGGGTCACAAACAATAAGATCAGGGTAAAAGTCATCGGCAAGATAAATATTCTTCCGGAAAAACTCGTCAGAACAATCAATGAACTTGAAAATTTCACAAATTCATATGAAAATTTCAGGCTTAACATTGCAGTGGGTTACGGTGGCAGGGAGGAGATAATGGATGCCATAAGGAAGATTGCATCTGACTACAAGGAAGGCAGGATCTCAATGGAAGACATAGGACAGGATAAATTCAGGGAATATCTCTACGACGGAACAGTGCCTGATCCTGAACTCATTCTGAGGACCAGCGGGGAGGAGAGAATATCAAACTTTCTTCTCTGGCAGAGCGCTTATTCCGAACTTTATTTTTCAGATGTATTCTGGCCAGCCCTGAAGAAGATTGATTTCCTGAGGGCCATAAGGGCATACCAGCTCAGGCAGAGAAGGTTCGGGAAATAAATGTGGGTAGGTTTGGACGACACTGATTCCAGGGAAGGAGGATGCACAACCTATGTGGGTTTTCTTCTTTCACATGTGGCAGGGGAATTTCTTGTCCAGTTTCCCAGGCTTGTGAGGCTCAATCCTAACATATCATACAAAACAAGGGGAAACGGTGCCATAAGTATCCAGTTTTCACGGAAAGGCAGTTCTCCCTTCAGGATTGGAAAATTCGATGGTAAATGGATCATGTCCAATGCAAGGAATGATGGAGAGGATTCTTTCATAGATGAATTGAGGGCCCCTGCAGAGAATATCATAGAGAAGCATTATGCGAAGGATCAGGAAAATACGAATCCTGCACTTGTTTTCTGCATGGAAAGGCCACCTGAATCATTATACAGGAATGCACTTCAAAGGGAAATAGATCTGGAAGAATCAATGGAATATGCAAGATATCATAGCTCTTTCTTCCGGACATGGGGAATCGGCAGGGGAATCATCGGAAGCCTTGCCTCCATAGCATGGAGACCGGGGAGAAGAACATATGAACTTATTTCATACTCCTATCCACATGGGGACAGGGTATCCGACAGGGATAAGCAGATCATAGGAGAAATATGTGAATCAAGAGAGGAGACATTCAACAGCATGGATTCACAGAAACACATTGCGCTTTTCCCTCGGGAGAGAACGCCTGTCATATATGGCATAAGATCTACTTCTTATGACGTTCTTCTCGAGATACAATCAAGGATAGCAGAAATTTATCCACAGTATGATATGAATTTCATCATTTACGAGACAAATCAGGGAACAGATGATCATATAATTCATGATCCTGATTCAATGGAAGAGTCAGGTTCATACTCGGTACAGGGCACCGTTGTGGGGATGCCCTCAAGGGGGATCGGTGGGCACCTGTCAATCCCATTCTCCACAACATGCGTAAATACAAACCTTATGGCCTTTGAGCCATCCAAGGAATTCAGGAATGTACTTGAAAATCTTCGCCCAGGCGACATCCTCAGGGCCTATGGTTCCATGGGAAAGGGGAACATAAAATTAGAGAAGATCGACCTGATGGGGGTTTCGGAAATATACAGGAGAATTCCACCAATATGTGGCGTATGCGGAGGAAAAACCATGAACCTGGGCAGAAACGTGTATGAATGCATGGAATGTTCCCACAGAAGCAATCCCACCTATTCAAGGGAGGAAAGGAACATTCACATGGGAAAATATGAACCTCCAGTGAATGCAAGGAGGCACCTGTCCATGCCATGGAAACTGGAGGGATATTTCTGAGAATAGCGGTTACAGGTGTACCGGGAACAGGAAAGACAACGCTGTGCAGAAGTCTCTCAGAAGAAGGCTACAGGATACTGGATATGAATGAAGTTGCACAGGATCTTGGCTGCATCGAGGACCAGATAGTGGATATTGACTGCATGAACAGTAAACTGAAAACTGAAGGAACCATCATAATGGACTCCCATTATTCACATCTTCTGTACCCATGGTGCGTAATTTACATGGAATGCGAACCTGATGAACTTGAAAAAAGGCTGAATGAAAGGGGATATTCTCCAGAAAAAATCGGCCAGAACATGGACAGCATCCTTTCAGGTGATATCCTGTACCAATGCATGGAATCTATCCCGGTCTCCAGGATACTGAGAATAGACACAACGGAGGATCATATGGAGAAAAATTTAAAAGCAGCGCTGTTTTTCATCAAGAAGATGGAGAGTAATTTCAATGGGACTTGATTCATACAGGAAAAATGCAGAACCAATCCTTGACAGGATGGTGGGCCCCTTCATGAAATTCAATCCTGACACCCTGACTGTGCTCTCCTTTGTTCTCGCTGTGATCTCTGCACTGTTTCTGATCATATCCGGAAGATTCATTCCGTGGTATTTCATCATACTGGCATTCGTGGCCCTGTTTCTATCAACGCTCTTTGATGCTATGGATGGGTTTGTTGCCAGGAAGAAAGGCACAAATTCTATGTATGGCGATATGCTTGACCACACATTCGACAGGTATTCTGACTTTGCGCTTATCACTGGATTCGCACTGTCACTCCAGGGAAACATCTTTCTTGGCCTGCTTGCAGTTGGTGGTGTATTCATGTCAAGTTACATGGGAACACAGGCACAGGCAGTTGGTCTTAAAAGAAATTATGGCGGCATACTTGGAAGGGCAGACAGGCTTATTCTCATGAATATTGCAATCATCGTGGAATTCATATATCCTTTCACGTTGAATTTCTATATTGCCATAACAAGCATCAATGTGATGCTCATATGGTTTATTATTGGCGGCCACGTGACTGCCATTCTGAGATTCAGGAAAACGGTGAAAGAAATGAAACAGGAGAAAGCAGTTCACTGAAGAACAGTTTCAACTTCCTTCATAAGTTCATGAGAGTCGTTCTCGTTCTTCCCCTGCACAAATATCCTTATGATTGGTTCCGTGCCTGAAGGTCTTGCAAGTATCCATCTTTCCCCCTTTCTGATCTTGATTCCGTCAGTCCTGTCAATATCCCAATCAGGGTAATGTTTCAGTATTTTTTCGAGGACAGATTCAAATTTTTCATCAGTCCTGAGCGTTTTTCTTGTTATGGAATACTGTGGAAGATCTGCAATAAGTTCTGAAAGTTTCTTTCCCGTTTCTGCCATGATGTGAAGTATTATCCCAAGACTCATGGCACCATCTCTGCAGTACTGGTGATCACCGTATATTATACCACCATTCTCCTCGCCACCAAGCCTGGCTTTCTCTTCTATCATGGTTCTTGAGACTATGGGGGCCCCTACCCTTGTCCTTATGATCCTTGCACCTGCAGCTTCGCATATTTTATCCACAGAATCTGAGGAGCTGACAGGAGTGACAACTTTCTCTCCCTTCCTTATATTGTGTTTCACAAAAAGTGCAAGCGTCCTGTCACCGTCAATGAAGTTTCCCGTTTCATCTATGAATACAGCCCTGTCTGCATCACCGTCATGGGCCACTCCAAGATTGAATCCACCGGATTTCACAGTATCTATCAGATATTTTATATTCTCAGGTTTAGGCTCGGATGGCCTTGAAGTGAAAAGTCCGTCAGGATTGGCATTCAGCGTAACAACAGATGCCCTAAGCCTGGAAAGAAGTTCAGGTGTTGTCCGGAATGATGCACCATTGCCTGCGTCAAAGGCCACTCTCAGGTTCATATTCCTGATGGCGTCAACGTTGATCGATTTCATTATTCCGTTGATATAAAGCTCGAATGCAGAATTGTCATGATGTTCCATTCCTATATTCTTCCATCCGGCAGGAGAGGAACTCTTTTCATAATAGATATCTTCAATCCTGTTTTCCTTCTCCTTAGCCAGTTCTGTTCCATCACTGTCAATGCACTTGATGCCGTTGAATTCAGGAGGATTGTGCGAAGCAGTTATAACAATACCCGGAATATTGTGAATCTTGCAGTAATACTGAACTGCAGGAGTTGGGAGGATTCCAAGCATTATGACGCTGGCCCCGGTGGAAAGAATCCCTGAAACAACGGAATTGATTATCATTGGGCCAGACAGCCTGTTGTCTGAGCCTATGGAAACTGTACCCTTGAAATAATGGCCAATGGCTTTGCCAATAGCCTGGCAGAATTCGGGTGTGAGATCGTCATTGGGTATACCCCTGATTCCGTTTGTTCCGAAAAGTTTCTTTCTGTCTCCCTGCATAACTGGACATATGCGTCTTAGTTTTATAAATATGTTGCGGGCTTTTTGGAAAATAACTAAAGAAAACAAAAAAATGATTTTAAAATTGAAAAAATTAGGTTGCTACCAGGAAATTGGAAGGTGAATTGAATGAATACGTTCCACCGTTAATGCTGAAATCTGTTTGAATCATGGATTGGTAGTCAAAAATTTGGTAAGAATAGGATGTCGGTGCTAAAGGTGAACTGGTAAGATCGTATAATTCACCTCCGAAGTTTGAGGAGACCGAATAACTTATGCTGTTGAGGTCCAGAAGAAATGATGAAACATATCCTATGATGGAAGTAGCAAGAGCTGTTGCTGCAAGCACCACAGCAGGTTCCTCGGCATCCCAATCTATCCCATTCATTGCTGCCATAAGGCATATGACTCCAAGGCCAACCCCAAGGGAGGTGCTTATGGTTGCTGCTGCATTAACAACTTTGGAATACACACTGGCAGCATTCGAATATCCGGTAGATTCTGCCCAAATATTACTTGATTGCATCTCACCTCCAGGCTGCAAATTACCAAGATTTACTGGCTGCACTCCCGATGATAAATTTTTCATAAAATAGAACAGTTCCTCAGGCATCCATTTATACCCAAGAGTAAAGTTTCC
>JAKAYK010000054.1 GCA_021826765.1 Thermoplasmata archaeon
TTCAATGGATTCTCCTTTAAATATGACTCTCATGCTGTTTTTTATGATTTGAAGCAATTCGTATATGATGTTTCTCTGGTTCAGGTTGTTCTCCTGGATAATTCTGTCAGGATCAATTTCTGCAGAGGTTTCTGGAAGAGGAATATATCCACCTCCTGAATTGAATCTCTGAAGATCAGAGATAGAGTTGATTCCCTTGAGATGAAGTTCTTCAATTTTCATGAAGTTTTTTCCAGCCCTGATAAAATCATCTGGGCTCATGATTATGAAGTGGCTGTAGAGAGCTCCGTTTCTTCCATATGCATCCTTTCCAATGTTCTTCACGTAATTGAATGCAAGTTTTCCTGAGGGGAGTTCAAAGAATCTGTTGCACTCCTTGAATACTGCCATGTTGTAAGGATTTACAGTGCTGTGGGAATCAATGAATGCCAGATCCCCACTGGATATGCCCTCACTGTGTGTCACCATCTGGTGGCCCTTCTTGGCCCCTCTCTCTATCCATCCGTATATGACCTGGCCACCTTTCACTGTTTCACTCATAATCCGCTCACCTCAGCTATCCACTGGACAAGTGAGGTGAAATCCTTGTTGAATGTTGGATCAAACACTATATCCTTCCTTCCTCCTTCCAGTATATCAAGCTTGGGCACTATGTCTCCATCTGGTGAACGCTCTGTTTTCACGCATATCTTGAAAGCTGTGAGATTCCTTGAAAGTTTACCTGCTTTCTTTGAAGTATCCCTCATGTATTCCAGAAGCTGTGCTGCGGACTTGTCTGCCACTGCATCAGGAAGCATGTCAGCCTTGGAAAATATGAACGCTATCTCAACATTCTTTTTTCCATATCTCGATCCGAATAGTGCCTGAAGGACCCTGCTGTACGTCACATCGAGATTTCCCCAGTTTGAGTACTCGGAACAATCAACCATGATTACATATGCCCTTGCCAGAAGCATGTACTCAAATCTGGTGCCCCTGAATCTTGCCCTGATTTCCTTGGGTGTTCCCTTGAAGTCATCAAAATGCTCACCTGCAATATCATTTATCCTGAAATGAGTCTCCTTTTTTCCGATAAAACCATTCTTAACGAAACGGAATACAACCTCCCCGACAGTGTCTTTCTGGGTCAGGTCAGGGAACCTGTGCTCAAGCAGAATCTTGCTAATATATTCCTCCAGCAGTTCCATGCCAGGGTTCACTGAACTTTCAATACCTGTAATTTTCTCTATATCTGGCATGAACTTGAACAGATATGAAAGAAATGTTGTTTTTCCCGAACTTGGGGGCCCGGACATCACAATTGTGTTCTCATAATCTGATAACCTTATCCTTTCCGGAGACCCACCTGAAACGGCTTGTGGTGCGGAAGATTTTAAAGGTGCCTGGCCCTTCTGTGCTGAAGCATTCGCATCAGGTTGCTGTTCCACCTTTCCACCCGCTTTCATGTGCATATATCTTGATTGCCTGAGCCCAGCCCTTGAAACAAGGGAGAAGATCATTATTTCAAACATCATCAGGAAAACTGAATTGGTCAGATTAGAACTGGAAGCCAGAAGCGATATGGAAAATAGCATGATAAATGGTATGCTCACCCCTTTTCTTGAAGCAGATGCAATGGAACAGAATGCTGCTGTTAGGATTGCAAGAGCCCACATCTGCACATATATGCTATAAACACCACCCATGATGAAAAGTATGTAATTCCAGTATGCTGGCAGAATGGAAAAAGGGTTGGAAAGATAAATCCCAATTGCCATGTGTGAGAAAAACAGAATTGAACCTAACATCATTCCAAATCCAGTGAAAAAAGCCATCAGTGAGTATTTTCCGGAAGTGCCGAAACCGTTGGCAAACTTCGAGGTCTGCCTCTTGATCTTCGCAGAAGAGGATTCGGATGAGAACATGAAAATCCACCCTATAAACGGCATCATTGAAAGGAAAAGAAAAATGCCCAGTTCGCTGATGCCATTGAGGAGTTTTTTGTGTTCAGGAAAAGCAGCGATATCTGATGTATTCTTCACCATTGATATTCTATCAAAGGATATGATATACCATATTATGATAACAAGAAAAAGCAACACGGAGAAAAGGAAAATGGTGTGTTGTGAGTCAAGTGTTCCGAAAACTGCACTGTTCATATGAGATCCGGCTCCACTTCCTGCCTGAAAACCTCATCGCCCTGCACCGTGTCAATTTTTCCGAACCCTTCCTTCTCCATCTTCTTCCATACTGATGTTATTTCATCATCATCCATACCAGTTTGTTTCATAATAGTTCTTTTCCTCACAATCCCGGCTGTTTTTGTTTCCTGCCCGGTAACCTCAATGATCTTCCTGTAATGTTCATCCTCAACACTTTCCTTCCCGCAGATCATCCTTGCAGCCCGTGCAAGATACATATCATTACCATTGTATATAATGCTGCCATCTTTCATATCCACGAGCACGATCATGGAATTTCCTGAGGACAGCGTGATACCTTTTGGATTTTCCACTGTTTTCATAACTTCCTCAGAGAAACCTATAGGAGAGGCAACCAAACACATCATGAAGGATTCCTCCCCTGATGAATTGTGGAGCATTGTTCCATAAACTTCTGCGAGATCGGTCATATCAAAGGGTCTCGTGTCTATTCCAGGTTCATCCTTAAGCTTGCTGTCATGTGCATGGTACATGAGGAATATTTCAAGGCTTGCATCATGCTTCAGGAAACTCTGCTCTGTTATCCTGAAGTTCAGTGATGTGGAAATATTTCCATCTCCTGAAGAAATGGTACTTTTTATCCTGTCAGCAATAGTCTTTATGTCTCTGCTCCTGAAATGTATATGGCGCCCATAGGAGGGAATGAAAATAGAGGAGTTTTCCATCTTTCGGAATGCATCTGACTCGTTCTGGAAGAATTGAGTTTTTCTTATAATTGCAGTATCCATGTTGCATATTTCACCATGTTTCCCTGATTCCCCGTTCCCGGGCCCTATGAGCCTCATTGCTTCTATGATCGCAATGGGGCGCCTGATCTTCTCTGCTATGAATTTATCTGCCCTGGAAATGAGGCCATCTATTCTTGATATTTCCATGTCCATCAGGGATCTGTTCCTTTTCAGTTCAGGGTCCCTGAAAAGCTCAAGTCTCTCCTCCCTGAGATTTTCAATTATAGAATCCATTTCATTTCCCATGCGAGTCAGTGAGTTCAGAGATCCCTGTATATCCCTCTTCCTCAGTTCATCCACATTTCTCTCCATGGCAAGATTTGCAAGTTCAATTGATGTTTCCATGATCTCTCCCATCTCCCTGCTGTTGATCTTTTCTGTCAGGGCCCTTTCAACTTCCCTCCTCTTGGATTCCATCTTCATTATTCCTTTCATGGAATTTTCATAATTCAGGAACAGCTTCCTTACCTGGCCCGGTTCCTTCTGCAGGTATTTTACCACCCCCTCATTGATCTTCTGTAACCTTAGCTTGTATCTTTCATCCATTGCTGCATACAGGGAACTTCTGATCCCGGTATCCGAATTGTCCGCCATGGAACCAACCAGATCATCAGTGTTCTCCTGGCACCATTCCTTTATGAGAGGGTAGATCCTGTCATCCTCATTCATAAGTATGGTACATATATCATCGCTGCTCAACTGGTCAAGCCTGGTGAATTTTTCAAGACTCTCTATTGCGGAATATTCCTTCTCATTGAATATCCCTATTATCCTTTTTGTTTCAGGGTCTCTATTGTTTTCATCTACATTGTTCCTGATGGAAAGAGCTATTTTTCCAATAGAAAGCTGAAAATTTGAGATTGCGCTCTGGAATGCCTGGTTTCCAAGATTCTGCTGGCAGCCATTCCTCATCAATCCGTTAAGTGACTCCAGTTCCCTCAGAAGCGCTTTTCTTGATGTTATGTCCATAGTGTATAATTCAAGTAAATCCCTTGAAGATTCTTCATAGGATCTTCGCAATAAAGAAATGCAGTCTCCATTCATCCCTGACATGTAATCAGTGAAAACAAACATATATATCTTTTCAATGATTATATTAGAATGTTGATATTGAATTATTCTTTGTGGGCCCCTACTGATGAATTCATTACAGGGTGTTTCTTCCATGCCTGAAAAACATCAGGATTATGGTAGGATAAGGGAACTCCTGAGGCAGGGAATTGAGTTGCAGGCATCAGGAAAGAAGGAAGATGCATCTGCTTTGTATGAAGAGGCACTGGGTATCCTTGGAAGCTACTACGCCAGGGCAGATGTTTTCAGGAAGGAAAGAATAAAAAGGCAGATGGCTGGACTCCAGAAGGCCATTGATGGGATGAAGGGGAGTGAAAAGAGTGTAAATTCATCCTGGAGGGATGGTGAGAATATCATAAAGGAACTTGGGCTCACCATAACGCATGGAGAGGGGCCCACCATGAACCAGGTTGCAGGCATGGATGATCTCAAGAAAGAGCTTTTCCTCAAGATCGTATATCCCATGAAATTCCCTGAACTTGCAGAGGATTTCAATGTCTCATCCGGTGGCGGGTTCATTCTCTACGGGCCCCCAGGAAACGGGAAGACGTTCATTGTGAAGGCCCTTGCAAGAGAGATAGAGATGAATTTCATATATGTCAATCCTGCAACCCTTATGAGCCAGTGGTTCGGCAATTTCGAGAAGAATATCTCACTTCTTTTCAGAGCTTCAAAACTTCTCTCTCCTAGCATACTCTTCTTTGATGAACTGGACAGCCTTTTCCCCTCAAGGGACAGATCACAGAGCGATGCATCCAGGAGAGGCGTTTCACAGTTCCTCAATGAGATTGGCGGATTCACATCAGGGCAGGGAAACCCTGTCATATTGCTTGGCGCAACCAATGTGCCATGGCAGCTTGACGAAGCTGTCACAAGACCGGGAAGATTTGACAGACTCATTTATGTTCCTCCACCCGACAGGGCATCAAGGGAAAGCATCGTGAAAAACTTCATGTCCTCTGTGAGCAGGAAGGGGAAAATTGATTACAGTTCCATCGGGGAGAAGACCAGTGGCTACAGTTCTGCAGATGTGGAATACCTGTGCAGGCATGCCTGCCAGAATGTGTTCCAGAGAGCCATAGACAGATCGGGTGATGATATTGTGACAACAGGTGATATAATCAAGGCAATGTCCGTGATCAGGCCATCCATCAGTGCTGAAACTGTCACCAGATATGAAAAATACAAAGACCTGAAATCAGGCACATCAATTTAGTCTGTCATAGAACCAGTAAGCGTCCCATGGTGCAGTGATCAGGGTATCCCCTTCTCCTGCATTGCTGTCCGTGAGTTTTCCATAAATGCACATTCGCCGTTCCTCAAAGAGGAACTCGTATTCCTTCCTCATGACTGCAGAGTAGAAGAGGAAAAATGCCCTGAAGAGTGAATATGTTATTTCTGAATTCAGTGAAGCCATGTCCCTGCTGTTTGCCTCCACATATTTTGATACTGTCTCAAGCCCAAGATCAAGGACCTTCTTCTTGATCTGCATCTCGCTGCTGATCTCAGACTGTATGGAGGATGCAGATGTGCATTCCATGTTCAACACAGGTATCATGGGATTCTTTTCGCTCACTTCATTGATGATCTTTTCTGTGGACTGCCCAAGGGCAATGAAAATTCTTTTCGGTCCCATGCCCTTAACATACTTCAGGAGCTTCTTCAGATCATCACTCTCTGAATTTTCTCCCATGTTTCCGTATGCTATGACAGTGCATCCCATCCTCATCACCTAATACAGCCTTATTGTCTCGAGATTTTTCAGCGCATGTGCCTCAACGCCAAATTTCTGCCTCAGCTGTTTTGCAAAATCCTGTGCTGATTCGCTCTCTCCATGATTCACGATGATCCTGTTTGGCTTGGGGGCCATGGTGCTTATGTAGCCCATAAGCTGTTTCTTGTCAGAATGTCCTGAGAAACCCTCTGCCGTCTCGACATTCATGCTTATCTCATATTTAGTCTGTTTTCCACCCTCGCTCAGCGATATTTCGCCAGATCCTCTCTGGATCTTCCTTCCCATCGTTCCTTCAGCCTGGTAACCCACAAAAACAAGAGAATGCTTTGGGGAGAGAACCCATGACTTGAAGTATTCCATCACGGGGCCCCCATTCATCATTCCTGAAGTTGCAAGAACCACCTTGTTCTCAGTGGAGTCACAGATGTCAAGCCTCTGTTCCCTTGTCTCAACCTTCCTGAATATTTTGTGCATGAATGGATTTTCCCTCTTCTCCATTATGCGTTCCCGAAGTGTCCTGTTGAGGTATTCAGGATATGCTGCATGTATGGCAGTGGCCTCCATTATCATTCCGTCAAGATAAACGGGCATCTCTTCTATCTGCCCGGTGCTGACTGCCTCTTCCAGAACCATCATAACCTCCTGACTTCTTCCCACTGCAAAAACTGGAATAAGGACGGAGCCGCCTTTCTCAAATGTTCTCTTTATTATGGATACAAGGACTTCTGAAGCATCCTTCCTTGCCTTGTGATAATCATTTCTTCCCGCATATGTGCTTTCTGTCATGAAAGTTTCAACTCTGGGGAACTTGTTGTTTGCCATATTGAACAGCCAGGTTCTTTCAAATTTCAC
>JAKAYK010000055.1 GCA_021826765.1 Thermoplasmata archaeon
TCCCATACATTGCACTCCAGATTTATGGTATGCAGGCAGTTCTCACAGTAATGATCGGGCAGTTCAATGTTTCTGATGCAACCACAATCACGGAAATTGCATTGGTAGTATCTTTCATCATACTTGCTGCCTTTACATTCACCAGTGGACTCAGGGGAGCTGTCATTACTGCAGTCATGAAGGATGCACTCATATTCCTGACAGTCATAGTTGTGATAATCGTCGTACCTTTAGAAATTGGAGGATTTGGCAACGCATTCTCAGCAATGAAACCAGCTGCTGCGGGAAGCTATCAAATTTTGCCTTCTCTTCTGGTTAACGGTTTTATCAGTCTATCCCTTATGAGCGCCCTTGCACTCTATCTTTATCCGCACGCAATTAATGGAATACTCAGCTCCAGTTCCACAAAGAAGATCAGAATGAGCACAGCATTGCTGCCAATTTACGGAGTGGGGCTTGCAATGCTTGCACTTTTCGGCATACTCATTTATGGTTCACCACCTGCACTTGCAATGGTAGGGAAATACGGTCCTGTCACAGTAGTTCCATCTCTCATTTATGCAGAACTTCCTCCATGGTTTGCTGGAATAGCATTCCTTGGCATATTCATAGGAGGACTTGTGCCTGCATCAATCATGGCAATATCACAGGCAAATCTCCTAACCAGAAATGTGGTCAAGGTAGCAGTTCCAAATCTTGAACCTAAGACTGAAGCACGCCTTTCAAAGTATTTCTCAATAATGTTCAAATTCATTGCACTGGGTTTCATATTTCTTATATCTCCAACATACTCACTCGAACTGCAGCTTGTTGGCGGTATAATAATACTCCAGACAATGCCGGCAATATTCATTGGAATGTACTCTAAATGGCTGAACAAATTTGGCGTTGGTTTGGGATGGCTCGTGGGAATGGCTTCAGGTGTTTTCATGATTTACTATGCAAACTTTGTTGCTAACGGTTTCCCATCAATCGAAACAACATTCTTCAAGTTCTCGACACCATTCAGTTTCCTGTACATAGGTCTTATTGCACTGCTGTTAAACCTGATCGTTGCTGTGGTCATAACCTTCATCTTCCATGCTATGGGCAAGGGAACACCAACCAAGAACGCATGATTGAAAAATACACAATACCAATTTTTTATTCTTTTTTATTTTATATAAATTTCGTAGCAGCATATGCTCTCGAAGAAGAATCTTTTCTCACCAAGTTTTGAAAATACAAATTCTTCCCTCTTTCTAATGAACGACTTAATGTCTGTAAGCGAGGATAATATTATGAGTATTTTACCTCCATCATTCACATGATCCATGCACTGATCAAGGAATTTCTCAGTGATTTCAAATCCTTCTTTACCACCATTCCACTGCTCCGCTCCTGATACATCATCCTCGGTGGGGAGATAAGGTGGATTGAAAACAATGGTATCGAATCTTCCTGATATATTTTGAAAAAGATCACTCTCCACAGTTTTCACATCACAGTGATTAATTTCTGCGTTTTTCTCTGTGCATCTGAGAGCAAGTGGGTTCACATCGCATGCCATCACGCTGCATCCGGATTTTGCCATGTATACTGAAATCAGTCCCGAACCGCATCCAATCTCAAGGCATTTTCCCTTTGGAGCTATATTTTCCATCATGAGGAAAGTATCATCAGATGGTTCATAGACTCCATGGCAGGTTTCATAATTCAACCGGATGTTATTGATCTGGCAGGATCTCACACAAGTATAGGCATTTTGCGCATAAATACATGACCGAATTTTAGCAATATCCTCCCACCACTGAAGGATGTGGGATTCATTGCGCATGAATGTTAATCACGATGTGAAATTGTCTGGCTGCATGCAAAATTGTGCTGTGTGGCCCCATCGTATACATATATCGATTGCGGAAATTAACACAGGAAGCAGGACTGATAGCAGTAAAGAGTGATGTCTGAAATTCACGATCATGGAGATCGGAGTTCTGCTGATGAGAATTGCGATAACTGAAACTGGTAGCACCCTGCATTTGCATAGGATTGGTGTAACATTCCTGTCAATCTTATTAATATGTGGAATATACAGATATAATGTCAACAGTAATCACAAGCCCGACACTTCTCTTTATCCCGCAAAGTGAACTAATTGCTGATTATGTATTATCATTTGCTGCAGTGGCCTTTGTCTTTGCAGAATTTTACCTGAGGTACAGGAAAGCTGGCCTGAAGCTAAAGCCATCTGTCCTCTTCGTGGTCAAAAACTGGAGAAGGTTTGTCTCACAGGCATTGAATTATGGAGCTTTCCATAGAAAAAATGTGAAGAACAGGTATGCAGGCATGATGCACCTGATGATAGCATATGGGACATTGATACTTTTCATAGCAACAGCCCTGATTGCACTGTCACATGATATCCTGAAACCAACTTTGGGATTCGGGATACTCACAGGGAATTTTTACCTCAATTTTGAGGTCTGGGCAAACTTTGGAGGCCTCCTTGTTATTGCTGGACTGGTGATGGCAATGTGGAGAAGAGTCAGGAAGAAAATACCTCTTGACACCATAGCCCAGGACTTCATACTCATAAGCGTGTACCTTCTTCTTGCAGTGGAAGGTTTCTTCCTTGGAGCATTGAAGATTTATCTGTACCGCCAGAGTTTTGATTCATACAGGTTCGTTGAATGGCCCCTGAGTTATATCTTTCAGTATATGAATCTGTCTGCATCTTCAGGCATAGATGCATACAGGATATTCTGGTTTGTACACGTTTCAACAGCATTCGCACTTGCTGTATACATACCATTCTCCAAGCTTTCTCATATGTTCTATTCACTGGTGGGTATAGGAGTGCACCCGAACAGTAAGAGAGGAGAAATGTCCACGCCATTCGTTCTTTCTGAAGCACTGGAATCCGGGAACTTTGATTTCAACGTCGGTGCAAAAACAGTCCTTGACCTGTCCTATTTCCAGAAAGTGGATGCAATCGCATGCACAGACTGTGGAAGATGTGAGAGAGCATGTCCCGCAGTAGCCTCAGGAACAGATCTTGATCCAAGGCTGGTTGTGCAGAATGTGCAGAGGGCCCTCTGGAATGGGAACACTGATTTAGTGGGAAATGTCATTTCAGAAAATGCAGCATGGTCATGCACCACTTGCCAGGCGTGTGTTGAGGAATGCCCCGTCCTGATAGATCCACATTCATACAATCTTGAGGTCAGGAGAAACCTGGTCATGGAGAACCGTTTTTCCAAGGAAACATCCACATACCTGAACAATCTCGGAAACACCCAGAACCCCTATGGAGGATCAAACGCAGACAGGGATAAGCTTCTTGAATATGGCCCCAGGTTATCAGAGGGAACGGATACCATATACTGGGTTGGTTGCATGGGCGCATTTGATCCAAGATATAACAAAACTGCAAGAGATGTCATTGAACTCTTGAAAAAAGGCGGTGTCAATTATGGACTGCTTGGTTCTGAGGAGAAATGCACCGGGGAAACTGCAAGGAGGATGGGAGAGGAAGGAAGGTTCCAGGAACTCGTTCTCCAGAATATAGAAACTTTTGAGAAACATGGAATCAAGAATATCATCACCTCATGCCCCCACTGTATGAACACTTTCAGGAACGAATATCCGAAATTCGGGCTCAAGGCAAAGGTCATGCATCATTCTGAGGTTCTTTCAAACATGTTGAATGAAGGCAAGCTCAAGGTAAGGAAGACAGAGGAAACTGCCACACTTCATGATCCTTGCTATCTTGGAAGAATAAACGGTGAATATGACAGCACAAGGAACATTGTGTCAAGCACAGGCAACCTGAAGGAAATGGAAAAGAGCAGGGAGAAAAGCTTCTGTTGTGGAGGCGGTGGAGGAAACTTCTGGTACAAAGTGGAGAAGGAAGAATCCATAAGCAAGATCAGGATGTCACAGGCACTTGACACAGGCGCATCCACACTTGCTGTGGCATGTCCATTCTGCACTGCAATGCTTGAGGATGCAGGAAGAACCATGTCTGTAGAAGATAAAATAAAGGTCAAAGACATAGCAGAACTCATAAAGGAGAATCTTGTAGAATGATACATATTACTGAGGAAGATGTGAGGAAAAACCTGGACATGAAGGAACTCATATCAGAACTTGACGTGGCATTTCAGGATTATGGAAAGGGTGACGCAGAGTCATCAACAAGAAACAGGATATTCACAGGTTCTGGATTCCTGAATACCATGCCTGCATTCTGGAGAAGATATGACATATCGGGGTTGAAGGCATATCTGGGAAGTGCAGTGGGGGCAAAGTTTGCGGTCATAGTATTCCAGGAAAGCAATATTGATGAATATTACGTCATTGATGCAGATAAACTGGGACAGATGAGAACCGGAGCACTCCCTGCAATGCTCACAAAGAAGATCGTCAGGAAGGAAGATCCAAATTTCCTGCTCATAGGATCAGGCTATCAGGCAGAAACACAACTTCTTGCAATGAAGGAAGCGTACTCCCTTTCAGAGGCGCATGTTTATTCAAAAACACCGGAACATGCAGAGGAATTCAGTAGAAGAATGGGAAAAGAGCTCGGAATCAGGATCAAAGTGGAGAATAACGTTAAAGATCTTTCTCAATTTGATATAGTCAACACCATAACGAATTCCAAGGAACCGATCATAACAGGGAGCAGTATACCGGACAGAATCCACATGAACCTGTGCGGGGCAAACCTGAAGTTCAGGAGGGAAGTATCAGATGAGGCAATGTCCATGATGGATCTGGTAGTTGTGGAGCATATTGATCAGGCAAGAGCAGAATCTGCTGACACTGGAAATGACATTGTCAGTGATAGGATCGTGGAATTGAAGGATTTCGTCCTATCCCCGGAGTTCAAAGGAAAGAGGAGTGCATTCAAGACCATGGGCATTGGGCTGGAAGATCTGGTTGCAGCCCACACAGTATTGAGGAAGATGGGGTATCTTCAGGATGGAAAATAATGGAAAATATAGATCCATGGGGGGCATCCCAGATAAAGAACTACGCAGCCATGAGGGAACATTTTGGCATTGATGAATTCAACTTCAATCTTGAGAACAACCGGTTTTCTGAACGATCACTCATAATGGGCCACAGGGATTTCAACCTCATCCAGAGTGCAATGGAGAAAAAAATGAAATTCTACGCCATGACCGGGCTTATGCCTTCTGGCGAAATGCACCTTGGGAATAAGGCTGTCATGGAAATGATGATATATTTTCAGTCAAGGGGTGCAGAACTTCACATTGCAGTGGCCGATCTGGAATCCTATGCCACAAGAGATATTGATCTCATATCTGCAAAGGATATTGCAGTGGAAAATTTCCTGCTGAACTATATAGCAATGGGGCTCAAGCCATGCAATTTCTATTTCCAGTCAGAGAATTCAAAGGTACAGAAATTCGCAAACGTCATATCAAACGAAGTCAATTTTTCAGAAATGAAGTCCATTTATGGATTTGAGGATTCAAAGAAGATGCTTGAGATAAACTCCCCTATAATTCAGGCTTCAGATATACTGAGCCCACAGGTGTATGGAGAACCTGCACCAACAATTGTGCCCATAGGTGCAGATCAGGATCCACATATAAGGCTCACAAGGGACATCACCCAGCGACTGTCCATGCTCAGGATCCAGGAATCAAGAGGAACAAGGATCAGCATTGGCGGACGAGGTGATACCCATATACTCGAGGACATTGCTGAGGAAGTCATGAGAAGGCATGGAATCACGAAAATAATGAGGAACAGGAAATACAGGATTCTTGAATCGCCAGAGTCTCCTGACAGCATGATTTCATTCTCCATAGATCTTGCGAAGGCAGAGAGGGAACACAATCCATATGCAGCAATCCCTCCTTCCTCAGCCATACTCAGGCTTGAAACTGGAATAAAAGGCGGAAAGATGAGTAAATCTGTGCCTGATTCAACAATATCACTGAACGAAACTCCAGTGGAGGCAGGAAAGAAGATCATGAGGGCACTCACAGGTGGAAGGGAGAGCATTGAGGAACAGAGAAAACTTGGTGGAAATCCATATTCCTGTCCTGTCTATGAACTTTATATGTACCATCTTTCCAGGGATTCTGCACACCTGAAGAAAGTGGAAGAGGAATGCCTTTCAGGCGAACGGTTATGCGGTTCATGCAAGAAGGAGGCATCTGATCTCATGGGGAATATGCTCACCGATCTGAAGGAGAAGAGAGAGGCCTCAAGGCATCTGGTGAAAGAGTTTCTTGAGTTCGGTTCTTCGCAATAGTTATCCCGTTTTTTCGTGAACTTTTTTAATACTTCGTTTGAATATGGACTCAATATGCAGTGCTCCCTCTGCGGAAATGAAGCAGTCTATGAAAGCAGGCAAACAGCCTCATTTTTATGTTCAGGTCATATTATGGAAAGCATAGAAAGAAGATTCAGGCATGAACTGAGAAGGGAACTGAACATGGGCAGGAAAAACATCACCATAGCTGTTGCCATTTCCGGTGGCAAGG
>JAKAYK010000056.1 GCA_021826765.1 Thermoplasmata archaeon
TGATCTTCATAATGGCAAACATTGCAAACAATAACCTTTATCTGCACTTCTAAAATTTTAGTGGGAAGGATTCAGATGAATTCCTTTCCGATTGTTTCCCTTGCTATGATCTGCTTCATTATTTCCCTTGATCCTTCAGCAAGCTGAAAAGATCTTATTCCTCTCAGGGCCCATTCCTCCGGGCATTCCTTTGAATATCCAAATGCACCATGCCACTGGAGTGAGTCGTTTATGGCATCGAATGCCCAGGTTGTGGACAATAACTTCGCCTTGGCTATCTCCTTGCTCACCTGCATCCTTGTATATTTTCCATGATTCTGTTCCTGATCGTAAATCCAGAGGGCCCTGTAACCCATGTCGAGGGCAGTTTCCATTTTTGCAGTGTGCTCTGCCACCTGGAATTGAAGTCCCTGGAATTTTGTGAGTGGTTTCCCGAATGCAACTCTCTGCTTCATATAGTCTACACCCCTCCCTATGGATTCAAGTGCTGCACCTGCACTTATGACAGAAATGAGCGCCCTTGCAAACTCAAAGCCTTCATGAATGATCTTGAATCCTTCATTTTCCTTTCCGATAAGATAGTCTGACGGAATCTCCAGATCGTTTATCCTGAATGCACCCCAGCTTGAGCCTTCCCTTCCCATCTCCTCAAGATATGTAACATCCAGATGTTTCTCTGAATATGGCATGAAAAGAAGGGATGTGCCCCTTGTGCCTTGTTTTGACTGATCAGTTTTTGCCACTGTGACGAAACCTCCGCCATTCTCCTTTATGTCCCTGACCATGCTTATGTAACTCTTCTCTCCGTTAATCACATAACCATTGCCTGTTTTCTTTGCCACAGTGGTCATGGATGCAACGTCTGACCCGAAATTTGGTTCCGTGGATGCTATTCCAATGAATTTCTTCCCTTTTGCCACATCGGGAAGATATTCCTGCTTGAGGCTCTCTTTCCCGTATTTTGAAAGAAGGTAGGACCATGCGTTGTCCACAAGGAACAGAACGGGTATGGATACTGTGGGATCAGCTCTTCCGATCTCTTCTGCCACTATACCTATTGATATGGGATCATAGCCGGGGCCCCCGTATTTTTCCGGTACTGCCATTCCGAAAAGGCCCTGTTTGGCCATTCCTTTCATTATGGAATCGGGTATTCTTCTTGCCTTGATCATTTCCCTTATTTTCGGCTTGATCTCCCTTTCTGCAAATTCCCTGACTGCCTGCCTGAGTATGTTCTGCTCCTCCGTGAATGTATAATCGAGCATGAGAACTGTATCCCATAGAGTTATTTTAACATAAGCGAGCGGGAAGCCCCCTGCGTTAGCTGAGGGAGGATGTCACAGTGAATGTAGCGGTATGAAAACTTGACCTGAAAAGCAATATATATTAGAAAAAATAAGGTGAGACCGGATTGAAAGTTCAATCATGATTCAGCATTGCTATAGATGGATCCTTGCAGAGTAGTGATACCCTGCTCTCCCTTCTCTCTGCAGTCACCTGATACCCAAGCTTCTCGCCCAGTTCAGTGGTGAATGCCATTATGTCATCATGGGAGGGCATATTGTCCTCCGTGAGCCTGTCAATGGACTGACCCACATGAACATATCCCTTGGACTCTATGAAGTGAGGGTCTGCTATGGAATCCCATCTTGCATATTCGTCAATATATGGCATGTTTACATCCTTGACCAGTGTGTGCCTTATGACCTTTCTTGTATCCAGGGATGGCAAAAGTTCCATGGTTCTGGCAAAATTTTCCCATGCATTTCCAATAGATGGATTCAGCAGCCTGTTGAATATTTCCTTCGTGGGGCCCGCTGTGGTGACGTAAAGCTGTGTTGGCAGTGGATCAAGCTTCTCAAGGACCATTGGAAGCGTTCCATTTGTAACAAGGAATGTGGTGAATCCTCTTTTATGAGCTATCTCTATGAATTCTCCAAGCCTTGTGTACAGTGTGGGCTCTCCAGTGAGAGATATGGCTATGTGTTTTGGCCTGGAAGCTTCTTCCCATTTCTCTTCTGTGACCTTTGGATTGCCCTTAAACCCGGATATGAGTTTCATATGGGCCTTTATGCTCTCTTCAAGTATGAATTCAGGATCGTCCTCATCTGCAATCTTCATGCTGTCAAATCCGTTGAATCTCCAGCAGAATGAACAGTTTTCGGTGCAGGAGTTAAGTGCAGGAGTCATCTGTATGCACTGGTGTGAATTTATTCCGTAAAAGGTTCCCTTATAACAGGATGGGCCCCCGGTCATTTCACTCTTTGTCCAGTGGCACACCTTCACGGCGGAGTGCTTGCCTACAAGACCATAGTGTTGTTTCTTGTAGACTTCTGCATATTTGTTTTCCATCATGGGTAAAGATAGAATATGCTTATTTAATTTTTGAGTGATTTTCTGTTGCTATGAACTCCATCCAATTCAGACATTATTTCTCCTGAAAGGCGAGTTAAACCAAAAAATTTGTTCTAAAATTATGTACATTTATTAATAACAATGGAATCTGATTTCATGGGTAATGGAAGCCTTTGGAATGAGATTTCATACGGAGACAAGGTGCCTGATGAATTCATTGCGGTCATAGAGACCCCAATGGGGAGCAGAAACAAGTTTGAGGCAAACAAGGATGGCCCCGGAATCGTCCTTGACAGAGTTCTCTATTCTTCTGTATCATATCCCGCAAATTACGGATTTATACCTAGAACATACTATGAGGATGGAGATCCTATTGATGTGCTTGTGATATCCACATATCCCCTTCCACCGGGAACAATAGTTAAGGCGAGGCCTCTGGGCACCATGCACATGATTGATGGCGGAGACAGGGATGACAAGATCATTGCAATTGCGACCAAGGATCCGCATTTCTCCCATGTGAAGACCCTGAAGGATATTGGCCCGCATTTCCTGCTTGAAGTCGAGAATTTCTTCACAACATACAAGATACTTGAAAACAAGAAAACATCGGTGAACGGATGGGGCGACATAGATGATGCAAAGAAGCAGATCATGGAGTCTATAGACAGCTATAATGAAAAATTCAGCCAGAATCTACAATAATTTATTTTATCTGCTGATCATTAAGGTTCACGAGAGTATCTAATTTATCCGGATATACAGGTGATTTCTGGGCTGCATCCTTTGCCTCGGCTGCACGATCATTTGGAATTGGGGCCACATGGCCATTCCTGGCTATTTTCTTCACCTATTCCCTGAAAATATCCATACTTTACGTTGGATTCATATTCGGGGCCATGGCTTTTATTTCAATAATTTTCTCACTGATTGGCGGATACATTGGGGACACTATAGGCAGGAGATACACAATCCTTGCAGGAGGAATCATCGGTGTTGTTGCCTATTTCAGTGTGTATTATCTCTTCACTATTGACACCAGTGCACTGATCATCTCCATAATATTTGTGCTTTCATCCATATCAGGAGCACTGGTATTCCCTGCATCCTCAGCTGTGGTGGCTGACACAACAACTAGTGAAATGAGACGTTCCGGTTTCGGGATATACAGGGTTTTCACCAATATAGGATGGGCAGTGGGGCCCATAATTGGTTCCCTGATCTATAATTCAGGTGTGGAGTACATCTTCCTCTTTGCATCCATCACATACCTTCTCCAGTTGGTGATTGTATTCCTGTTCATGAAGGAGACATCAAAGAAAATCGTTGAAAAGTCTGGGAAAGAGTTCATAAGCTATGATGCGAAACTCATACTATTCTCACTTGGAACGTTCTTCCTGACACTTCTGACATCCCAGTTCAATGTTACTTTCCCAACCTATGCAACCCTTCAGGGTGGTGTTCCTCCTTCATCCATTGGATACATATATGCTGTTAACGGAACAGTGGTTGTGCTTGGCCAGATACCTGTGAACAGGTTATTCCGTAGATTCTCTGATCTTCTCATGATGCAGATTGGCTCGCTTTTCTATGCTGCCGGATATTTTGCCTGTGCATTCTCGGATTCTGTAATACAGTTCATGATTGCAATGTTTATCATAACCATAGGAGAGAATATGGCCAGCCCGGGAATAAACAGTGTTGTCACAAAAATATCCCCTGCGGGAAAGACTGCAAGATACAATGGATTCAACTCCATGATCAATGCTACTGCAAGGGGACTGGGGCCCTCTGCAGGATCGTTCTTCCTTTATGTCTATTCATATAACGGAATAAGAACATGGGCATCCCTGGATATGTTTGCTGTCATGGCAATAATTCTGTTCACCTTTACAAAGAACCTGCTGGCAAAAGGATCAGCGGAAAGTACTGTGAAAGAATGAGGGACGCAAGGAATATCATTCCGATGAATGAATTTGAATTGAGGAAGGAAACCCTGATGCTGCCCGGTTTTTCCGGATCCACAATCATGTGCTGATAGATTATCAGGATGTATATGATGATGAGGGCCACGGCGTAGTAGTAACTGTTTATGTAAATAAGGAGAAGGGTGAACAGTCCAAGAGTTACTGCATGTGTCATGGAAGATATCTTCATCCCATTTTTCACGCCGTATCGTGTCATTACAGTTTTCAAATTATTTCTACTGTCATGTTCTATGTCGGGTATAGTGTAGATCATGTCGAATCCTGCGATCCATATGCCTGTGGCAAGCACAAGAATATAGATTGCTGGAGATGAGGGGAAGGAAGGAATCACAGCAAGATAACCTGCCATGACTCCCACGCCTATGGTCACGCCCATGAAGAAATGCCTCCATGGCGTTATCCTCTTCAGGAATGGATCTATGATGAAAAGTGAAAGCACAATGGGCGAAAGCATCAGAACAAAACCGTTTATGAAATATGTGTCGATCTCAAACAGGGCCATCATAAGTGCAACGAATAGGAGTGCATTCTTTGTGCTTATATTCCCATTCACGAGACCCCATTTGCTCTTCCGTGGATTTGTTTGATCATATTTCCTGCCCATTATCCTGTTTGTGCCCATGGCTGCTGCCCTTGCAAGAGTTCCGGCAAGCAGCACCAGCACTATGATCCTCAATCCGGGAAAAGTTCCTGCAGCTATGAAGCTGCCTGAAACTATGAATGGAAGATCGAACACAGTATGCTCAAGCTTTATGAAATCCACAAAGTTTCTTGCTACTGATTCTCTATGGACTTCCTCAGTTGATCCACTCTTTCCTCTATGTCCCTGTTCATTGTAAGTGTTTCCGGCCATTCTCGTTCATACCCCTCAGTTTTCCATTTTCTTGTGGCATCTATTCCCATTTTTGAACCCAGATTGAATAATGGGGATGCATGATCCAGGCTATCTGTATGAGTGCCAGGTATAATAACCACATCACGTGCAGGATCTATTCTCGTTGTCATGGCCCATATGACTTCCTTCCTGTCATGTACATTCACATCAGGATCAACCACGAGAACTACCTTGGAGAACATCAACTGGCCTGTTCCCCATATGGAGAACATTACCTTTCTTGCATGACCGGGATACCTCTTCTTTATTGAAACAACCACCATATTGTGAAAGACTGCCTCCTCCATGGTGTTCATATCGATGATCTCAGGTATCTGAAGTCTCAATAGGGGGAGGAAAAGCCTCTCGATTGTCTTTCCGATTATTACATCCTCATGCCACAACTTTCCCACTATTGTTGTAGGATACACAGGATTCTTCCTCTCGATTATTTTTTTCACATGAAATACTGGAAACTCCTCTGCCAGTGAATAATATCCTGTGTGATCGCCGAAGGGGCCCTCCATCCTTGTTTCTGTTGTATCCACATATCCCTCAAGGACTATTTCTGAATTCATAGGATATTCTATATTCACGCTCTGCCCCTTTACAAGATCCATTCTTTTCTTGCTTATGAGACCCCAGAATGAGAATTCATCAAGCATATCAGGAAGAGGTGCAACAGCGGAGAATATTGTGAGAGGATCCGTTCCAAGGGTAACTGAGACATCCATGATCTTTTCCCTGGTCTCCTGGAAATTTCTTGATCCATCCTTATGTATCTGCCAGTGCATTCCCATGGTTTCTGAGTCGTACATCTGCATCCTGTACATCCCTGCATTCCTGATCCCTGTCACCGGATCCCTCGTTATGACTACAGGCAGGGTCACGAAAGGCGCAGCATCATCGGGCCATGTTTTGCATATAGGATATCTTGAGAGATCAACCTTGTCCAGAACTGAGTGTGTTGATGGCAACCTCTCATGAATTTTTGGCCTCAGGCCTGAAAGTTCCCTGAGCATCTCGATCCCCTTCATGATCATTGATCCGCTTTCTTTTGGAGGTTTTATGAGATTAACCATATCATTCCCTATGGTCTCGGGGTTATTTCCCAGTATATCATTCATTTTTTCCTGAGTTGAGAAAATGTTTCCAATAACCGGTAAATCAGAACCTTTCACGTCGGTAAAAAGCATGGTTCTTCCCTTCCCTGTTCTTTCTTCCTCACTGAGAAGCCATGTGAGTTCGAG
>JAKAYK010000057.1 GCA_021826765.1 Thermoplasmata archaeon
CGAATCTGGAAACCCTGAACATGTATTCCGCACAGTTCCAGGGTATTATGAGATCCTGTGTGAATATCTCATTCATTCCATCTGAATATCCAAGTTCAACAGCTTTCTTTTCAGGGAGCCTTATTTCCGAGCATGTGAAGTGTGTTATGGGCACATCGCTCATATCATACCTGCATGTGCCGTCCTTGTTCAGGGAGATGCCATGAGTTGTTCTCAGGAGCCCTTTCTCAACGGGTTCGCAATATTTTCCCCCTGACATGAGCCTCTTCACTCCCTTGAACTCTTTTACCTCATGCTGTTCAAGTTTCAGTTTCCGCATGGCACTCTCAAAAATTTTCCTGATATCGATCTCAACTTCCCCAACTTTCTCAGTGTCCTCGGTGATCTTACCACAGTCGGGGCAGGATATGGCTGGTGTCTCTGTTCCACATTCCCTGCAGACTCTCACATCTGTCTCAACTCTGTATATATCAGTCTTCTTTCTTGCTGCATCTGAAATGGATCTCCTGGAATTTCCAGAAATCTCAATGGGGAAGAGCGTATGCACCATGGGCTTCATCTTCCTGTCTCCTGCCTTCTCTGGCCTCCCGAGCCTTGCACCTATTCTTGTGGGCGATCTGTCCCTTATTTCGATGCCTGAAATAGATGAGATGTATGAGGAGGTTCTTTCTATGTGCTCCACAGACCCTTTCGTGAAATTTCTGAATATAATACGCAGTATTTCCCCGTTGTTGATCATCAGGGTTTCTTTATCTGCGGCGAATTCCACTCCGAGTCTCATGAGAATATCCTCAGTGGACGAACTCCATGCAATGGCTGGGAAGGCATCATTCCGGATGGATTCTGCAATAATTGAACCAAGCACATCCACTTCATCACATGTGATATCATGCCAGAAATAGTTGAATTCAGGATGAAGCGGTACTGAATATTTCTTCGATATTTCCACTGCAGCAGAAGCATCAGATGGTTTCCTCAACTCCTCAGGAACTTTTGAAGCCAGTACATTCCAGTAGTCCACGCTGAATGGGGGCCTCTCCAGTACGTGGTTGTTCTCAAGGAAATCCCCGTATGAGATCAGGATCTCACCAATATCTGTTATGACATCAATCTTATCCTTCAGGGAGGTTGCCTGCTCAACTGATCTCACCCTTATGTGGGAACCGTCCTTTGTCAGAACCATTGGCCCCTCTATCTCATCGCATGGCGTTATGGCTGCGGCCTTGCCTGGAAGTTCCACCTTCAGCTGGCTGCCCGTGGCAACAAACTCTTTCAGTACAAACATAGTAACTGGATTTATGGATGCAGCTGCAAGTCCGGAAAGTCGTGATCTTCCATACCTGAGCCTGAATCCTCCCGGCCTTCCGGGATGGGAGAACACGGGCCTCCCTGCAACAATATCATTCAGGAACTTGGATGACTTGCTGCCTGATGTGCTGCTTTCATCCTTCACGCTTGCATTGAGGAATTCCCAGTCCTTTATGCCCAGTTTCTCTGTGTGTTTCAGCACCTTCTTTGATTTCTGCAGCAGTCCCTCGCAGAGCACAAGGCACATTCCTCCCCTGATCTTGTTGCTTGGGAATCTCTCCATGTCCCTGTGCCCGGAGATCTCCTCATCCTCACTTCCTTCCCCGTCAATGCACACAGGGCAGTTCTTCACAACCCTCTTGATCTCCTCCCTGTCCGGAAGGTACTGGAGATGCTTCACCCTGTTGTATGCCTGGATCTCCTCAATGTATCTTTCCACCTCATCATCTGTTGGGATGAATTTTCCAATCCCCAACTCTCTCCTGACAATATCTGCAATGAGTACGCTCATGGCCTGTGCAGTTCCACCAGCTCCTCTTATGGGCCCCGCATAGACTACAGAAACATAATTTGTTCCATCGTAATTCTTTCCAACCTTTACTGTTGATATTCCCTCAAGAGGTGCAACAAGTATTCCCTCCGTGAGTATGGCGAGTCCTGTTCTTATGGCCTTGTCCAATGCCATTTCGCTGCCATGTTCCCTGAAACGCATTGCCACATTCCTGGACATCTGCAGGGAAACCTCTTCTCTGCTCATTTCCTCTGAAAGTTCACGAATCTCCCTGCTGATTCCATCTATCTCGATCAGTTCTTCAACCCTGTCTGCCATATCGTTGGCAAGGGGGATTTCTACCCTGCCTGAGACATCAAGCCCAAGCTTCCTGCATTCCTTTGCTATCCTGTAGCATTCATCAACGCCCTTTTTCAGGCTGTCTCTGTATTCATCCTCTCCCCATGGGGACATGTTCAGGAACCGCCTTCCAGTAATGCAATCTTGCTCTGCTTGAACTCCAGGGCAGATTTTATGAAATGAAGGTGAAGCCTTGAAGGATTCAAAGGTCTGGAGAGGAATTCCGCATGGAACTGGGATGCAAGGAAATTCTTTCTGTCCTTCATTTCCAGTATCTCCATCCTTATTCCCTCCTCATCTGTTCCGGAAAATATGAGTCCATTATTCTCCAGATCCTCAATGTATTTGGGATTAACCTCAAACCTGTGTCTGTGCCTTTCATAAATCTCCTTCTTTCCATAGAGTTCCATGGCCATGGTATTATCCCTCACCAGAACCTTCTTGGAACCGAGTCTCATGGTTCCACCCATGTCTGTTACTCCTATCTGCTCAGGAAGTATGTCTATGACAGGGTTCTTTGAATCTGACTTGAATTCTGTGCTGTTTGCATCTTTCAGGCCAAGAACATTCCTTGCATACTCTATGACTGCAACCTGGAATCCAAGGCATATTCCAAGGAAAGGCATCCCGGTCTCCCTTGCGTATTTCACTGCCCTGATCTTACCTTCCACTCCCCTGTATCCGAAACCCGGAGTGACAAGTATTCCTTCAAGGCTCTTCAGGGAGGTTTCATCTGTTACAGTATCTGCATCGATCCATTTTATGTCTACTGCTATTCCTGTGGAACCAGTAACATGGTTGAATGCTTCCTTATGGCTCATGTATGCATCATGAAGATCAGTATATTTCCCTATGATTCCTATTTTGACATTTTCCTGCGGATAGAGGAGTTTTTTCTTGTAATCAACCCAGATATCCTGGAATGGCTCATCAGGTATGGAGAACTTCTCCCTGATTATATCAATGACTCCCTGTTTCTCGATGATCTCCGGCACTTCATATGCATTTCCCACATCATATACGCTTACAACTGCCTTCTTATCCACATCTGTGAACATGGATATCCTTCTTCTGGCATCCTCCGACAGGTAGTGTTTTGATCTGCAAATCAGTATATCCGGCTGTATTCCAATCTCTCTCAGCATCCTCACGCTGTGCTGTGTCGGTTTTGTTTTCTGCTCCCCTTCATGCCCGATCTCAGGTATGAGAGTCACATGGCAGAAAATCACGTTTCCCTTCTCTTCCATCCTCAACTGCCTGAGGCCCTCAAGGAAAGGCATGGATTCTATATCGCCAACAGTTCCTCCGACCTCAATCACCAGGAGGTCAACATCCTGGTCTGTGGCAACTTTTCTTATTCTCCTCTTGATCTCATTGGTGATGTGCGGTATGATCTGTACGGTGCTTCCAAGATATTCCCCCCTTCTCTCCTTCTCTATAACTTCCTTGTAGACCTTTCCCGTGGTGATGCTGTTATCCCCATTCAGGCTCCTGTTCAGGTATCTTTCATAATTTCCAAGATCAAGATCTGATTCACTTCCATCATCAAGGACAAAAACTTCACCATGCTGGTAAGGATTCATTGTGCCTGCGTCATAATTGAGGTACGGATCAATTTTCAACGCAGATGTTTTTACGCCACTATTGCTCAGGATGTGGCATAAACTTGAGGCAATTGTGCCTTTTCCAATACCGGAAAGAACTCCACCGGTTATAACCACGTATTGCATTTATCATAATGAACATGTAAATAATAAACATGTTCATTGGCCTCAGGATGTTTAAATCCATTGGGCAATTGTGCTGGATTTCCCAGATGGAATGTGAAGAAAAAATCCACTTCACCGGCATTATATCCTGATGGATATATTCCTGAAGGTATATATGTCCAGGGTAAGTTCAGCAATGTCCGTTGAATACATCCCTATCCTGGATATCTCCTCTGCAATAGATGAGGATGATACACTGTTTCCCTTCAGCATGCCTATCTCGCTTTTTTTCTTCATTACCTGTTCCTTCCTGCTCACAAGTTCATTGATCTCATATAGATTCACATTGAAGAACATGGTTGTTGTCTTTATGAAAAGATCACCGCAGAATTCCATGAAGGACTTCAATGCATCCTTCTGTTCTTTCCCAATATTCCCTCCATTCATGAGAACCTGGCAGATGTTCACAGTATGATCAGCTATTCTCTCAAGTATCCTGGAAAAAACCATGTTGAATACTTCCGGGCCCTTCATGCCTTTGTATGGAAGTGTTTCTTTCATCATATAGAAGTGATACCTGTCAACGTCATCATCCCTTGAAATGATGTTTTCCAGAAGGGCACTGTCACCGTTTTCAAATGCCTTTGTTGTGTCTGTGATCATTGCCTGGACATTCACTATCATTCTTTTAAGTGCATTTATGGTCGGAAATGATCTTGAATCAAGAACATTCTGAAGCGTTATGGACAGGGCAGTTTCTTCAAGGAGCTCAACACCCATGGCAACTCTGGTGAATTTCTTAATTATATCCCTCTGTGCAGCATTGATGTAAGTCCTGCTGTTGATCTTCAGGGAATCAAAACCGGAAATATAGGATGAAATAAGTATTCTCTGAAGCAGGCCCTCACTGTATTTTTCCCCAAGTTCAATGGTCCTTTCAATCTCCTTCTCCTTATACTGCTCAGGTTTTACCACAAGGCTGCTGTTCTCCTGAGTAATCGCAACGCTGCTTCCCTTATCCATCCCATTCTCCCTGACCCACTGTCCGGGAATGGAAATTATAAATGTAGATCCTCCAGTCACCTGTATTTTTCTGGTTTCAACCATATATGTATATTTCTTGTGAATATATAGATTTATCCAGTTATTATTATCTGGAATACAGGTGTCTTCTTGATGCACTGTTTGAGAGAGATCTCGCTATGAAAAGTCCTGCTATGTACAGAATTGCGATGAGTCCAAAGAGAGGTATATAGTTGTAAAGCATGAACAGTGTGTAGGAAAATTCGTTCTGATTGATTGGCCCCCTGATGAAACCTGTTGTAATGTTGCCTCCGGAATAGTTCAGGGTGGCAACCACATAATACGTTCCTGCAGGAAGATTTGTGAAGGAATGGCTGAGGTTCAGGTAACTGTGAGAAGCGGTAGTGTTCTGGAAGGATACATATGACTGATTCTGGAAATCAGGTGCAGAGTATATTGCAAGAGATGGATGGAATGTCACATTTGTTGCCAGTCCCGTGAAATTCGCATATATATCATGTGTGGAACTGTATCCGGTGTATGGAGATATTCCCACCATTACTGATCCGTGACTGGTTGTGGGTTCCGTGATTGTTGTGGTATTCACATATGAGACCGGTACGGCTATGGCTGTGAACAGTATCCATAGGATGATTATTACCGGTATGCCATGCTTCAGCCTGACCTTGATTCCCCAATAACCTGTGTAATGAAGGCTTATGAATATGGAAAACGGTATGGCAAAAAGAAGTTCATAGAGTCCAAAATATATGTAGAGAAGTTCAAAAATCACGGATGGTATGACTGCAAATATGAAGAATACTATGGGGCTTCTCCTCTTTATGAATTTCTGCCTTGGTTCCTGTTGAATATTATCCATTTGATCTCTACTGTATATGAATATGTGATTATATTTTTTCCTTCATGATTCTTTAACTGGATAGCTGGTGTTTCTCAGTAGAAATAAAATTATTATTACTTAAGGTAATAATATATTCCCTATGTATGGGATAAAAATATTACCTAAAATGAAATGACAATATCATGTTACCCAGCGTACAGGATCTTGGAAAGATGAGAAAGAATCTTGGCATAAGCCAGAAGGAGATGGCAAAGATGTGTGGTGTGAGCCAGTCCTATATAGCAAGGATGGAGAAGGGTGACATAAATCCCACCTATGAGAACGTGAAGAAAATATACGCATATCTGTACAATTACTCCAAGAAAGCTGACAGGATGGACCTGAAAGCATCAGACATAATGACGAAGAAAATATTCACGGCAAATCCGACTGATTCCATTTTCAGGGCAATGGATATAATGAAGGATCAGGGAATATCTCAGGTTCCCATACTCTCAATGGATGGTAGGGTCATAGGAACTATTTCCGAGAGTGACATAAACGAACTGCTCATCAAAGGGGCCACGGTGGATAACCTCAAGAAGATGACCATTTCAAGGACAATGAGTGCAGATCG
>JAKAYK010000058.1 GCA_021826765.1 Thermoplasmata archaeon
GGCCAGTTTGAACTCAATGTCATGATGCCGAACATAGATTTTGAACTTTCAAGATCACTTGACATAATGACAAATGGAATGAAGATGTTCAGGACACTGCTCATTGACGGAATACTTCCAAACAGGGAAGCATGTGATGATCACCTTTCAAGAAGCTTTGGATCTGCAGCGCTCCTTAACCCATACCTTGGATATGATACTGTTGCAAGAATTGTCAGGGAAGCCCTTGAGAAGCATGTTTCCATAAAGGAACTTGTCATGAAGGAAGGTAAGATCTCTGAGGAACAGTACATAAAAATTATGAGCGGAAGATAGTTCCGCTCACACTATGAGTCAGGTTTAAAGTACAGAACTGCATGTGATGTTATGAAATTCGTGAAGGCAGATATGCTGTACGACGGAAAAGGTGTCCAGAAAGATGTTTTTGTGGGTTTTCAGGACAGTGCTATAAAGTACGTGGGCAAGAAAAAGCCTGAGGGCGAGATGATTGGGGAGGGAACAGTGACTCCTGCATTCATTGATCCTCACAGCCATATTGGATTAGACAGGGCAGGAGAACCTTATCTTGAGAGTGAAGCAAATGACAAACTTGCCCCCATGATGCCTCTTGGAAGGGCAATTGACGGCGTTTATATGGATGACACTGCTTTCACCGAATCTGTAGAGAATAATGTTCTGTATTCCGTGGTTCTTCCGGGAAGCGGCAATATAATGGGTGGAATGGGCTGCCTCATAAGGAATTTCGGGAAGAACATAAAAGAATCCTACATAAAGGACATAGGAGTCAAGATGGCCCTTGGATATAATCCGAGAAGCACCACAGACTGGAAAGGGGAGAGGCCCACCACAAGAATGGGAGTCAGTGCGATTATAAGAAGTAAATTTCTTGCAGCAAAGAAGATGAAGACCATGGTGGATTCAGGCAAGAAATCCGTTGATGAAGTTGACCCTGAAACAGAGTTTCTCATAAGCATCCTGAATGGCAGCGTCAAGATTATGTGCCATGTACACAAAGAGGATGATGCTCTTTTCCTCATGAGTCTGGTTGATCATTTTGGGATCAGGCCTATTATCAACCATGGAGGGGATTTCCATACCCAAACAATCTTTGAAGAGATAAAGAAAAGGGACATGTCCCTGGTGTACGGGCCCATGGACTCGCATCCTTACAAGGTTGAGCTCAAGCACGAATCGTGGAGGAATGTGGAACTCCTGCAGAATTCAGGAATAAGATTTGCACTGATCAGTGATCATCCGGTAATTCTGCAGAGGAATCTGTTTCTCACCACAAGGCATTTCATGAGATTTGGGGCAACAAGGGAACAGTGCATTTCCTATCTCACCTCAAGGCCTGCTGAAATACTGGGCCTCTCGGACCTGGGAACTATTGAGCCTGAAAAACTTGCGTCATTTTCTGTCTGGAATGGTGATCCATTTTCGATGGGGTCTTATCCCAAACTGGTCATAGGCGAGGGGAAGGAACTTTTGAGTGAATGATTGTTCATATTATTCATCAAATTTTTTGTACCTTCATTGACCATATATGATTCTATATCTACTGAAATATGGCATTGCGTATTCACTGTGTGAAGGTGCCAATAACCCAGTCTATTGTTTTTGCTCTGATCTCTTCAAATCTGTTTTCTGACTGTTCCATGATCTGAGATTCCGTTCCCTTGATTCCAGAAAAAAAGGTATTCTTGAGGAAACTGTAAAGTTTATCTGGATCAAAAGTCCTGCTGCATTGAGCGGTAGCCGCCATGAAAAGATTGTTCCTGGCAAGCATCAGCATTAAATTCTGGAGAGGCATGCTGATGTGCCTGTTTGCCTCAACAAAAAAAATAATTTTTCTGGATATTATTTCTTCCCTTATCTCGGTGATGCCCATTATCTATCGCACTTTCCATCAGGACATGCAGGATCAAATGTTGATTCCAGCTTGAGGAAATGTTCCTTGGGTCTGTCATCAATTTTTGTCTTTTCCTCCGCAGCAATTTTTTCTGCTATGGCCATGGCAGTTTTCTTTGCGGGTTTCTCGTATTTCTTCCCCGCTTTCTCTGTCCCGGTGTAGAGTACCTGTTCCGTCTTGCTGCCATCCCTGTATACCGTTATTCCCTTGCAGTGCAGATCCTTTGCAAGCCTGTATGCCTTATCTATATCGTCTGGTGTTGCGTCATGGGGCAGGTTTATGGTTTTTGACACTCCCGAATCACAGAATTTCTGGAATGTTGCCTGCATGAGTACATGCCATTCGGGCTCTATTTCATGAGAAGTGACGAAGAGTTTCTTAAGATCCTCAGGTACGTTTATCGATTCGAGGTTTCCGGTCTTTGCGACTTCTTGCATGAGCTCGTCTGTGTATATTCCCCTTGCCTTTGTTATCTCCTCGAATAGTGGATTTACCTCTATCAGTTCCTGCCCATTGAGGACGTGCCTCATGAATGCTATGGCAAAGAGCGGTTCTATGGATGAAGAACATCCTGCAATGATTGAAATTGTTCCTGTTGGTGCTATGGTGGTCGTGGTTGAGTTTCTCATGAGCATGCCCTGCTTTTCGTATTCAGAACCATACCATCCAGGAAATACTCCCCTCTCCGATGCGAGTCTTGTAGATTCCCTGTGTGATTCTATGTTCAGGAATGACATGATGTTCTCTGCTACCTTCAGGGCCTCTTCTGTATCATACTGAATGCCCATCTTAATGAGCATGTCTGCAAATCCCATTACACCCAGCCCTATTTTCCTTGTTTTCCTGGTCATCTGCTCTATTTCCTTTACAGGGAACTTGTTTGCATCGACCACATTGTCCAGGAATCTCACTGAAAGTTTGATGATTTCCCTGAGAGATTCGTAATCTACGCCCCCATCCACAACGAACTTGGCCAGGTTTATGGAGCCAAGGTTGCATGACTCGTATGGCATAAGCGGCTGTTCTCCACATGGGTTTGTAGCCTCTATGTCGGATATATTCTTCACCGGGTTTGATCTGTTGATCTCATCAAGGAAAATCAGCCCAGGATCTGCCGTTCTCCAGGCGTGTGTTATCAGTGCATCCCACATGGTCCTTGCCTTTATCCTTGTGATGATCTTTCCATTCTTGGGGTTCTTGAGGTCTATATATCCATCGGTGTCAAGCTTCTCGAAGAACTCATCCTCCATGCCGACAGATATGTTGAAATTTCTCAGTATGGTGTTTTCTGCATCCTTGCTGGTGATAAATTCCATGATGTCAGGGTGATCATATCTGAGTATGCCCATGTTAGCTCCTCTTCTCTTTCCTCCCTGTTTGATCACTTCAGTGGTGGTGTCGAAAATCTTCATGAATGATACGGGCCCGGAGGCAACACCCTTTGTTGATCCAACCATATCATCCTTGCTTCTCAGTCTTGAGAAAGAGAAACCGGTTCCTCCTCCTGATTTATGGATCTCTGCTGTGTGCTTCACTGCTTCAAATATGCCTTCAATGCTGTCATCAACAGGCAGGACAAAACAGGCTGAGAGCTGCCCGAGTCTTGCGCCTGCATTCATCATGGTTGGAGAATTTGGTACATATTCCAGATTATTCATCATTCTTTCCATATTCTCTATGGTTTCAGAAGCTGTTGTGGGCTTGGTATATACAAAATCTATAAACTGGCTGAACTCGCCCTTTAGAACGTTTTCTTCCTTCAGTTTTGAGAATGCCCTTTCAAGAACTTCCAGTTGGGTGTTTGAAAGAGTGGATGTTTTCCTTCCATTCTCAGACAGCTTTCCCGTCTTCTGGAATTTTGCATAATCATAAAGCGCATCAATAATTCCAACATGGCTTGCAACCCTGTAGAACATCTGCCTTGGTGTTTCAATGATCTTTCCATCCTCATCCTTCAGGAGGTACCTGGCTTCGAGAACCTTTATGGCATTAAGTGAAAGTTTTAGATCGTCCACTACACCAATTCTCTTCTTCTCGTCCCTGATGGTTCTTCTCTTTTCCCTGTATAGAATGTAAGCCTTTGCAACTTCATTGAATTTCTTTCCATCGATGGATGTCTCCATGAGAACAGTTTCTACTATATCCTGAACTCTCTCCACCGTGGGTGTTTTTCCCTCTGCTTCCAGAATGTCCAACACCTTATCTGTGAGTGATTCGGCATCCTTCATCGTTCCGTATTTCACAGAAAGCATGGCTTTGTATATGGCCCTTGTTATCTTTGTTTTATCGAAATCCTCTGATTGTCCGTCTCTTTTTACGATCTTTATTATAAGTGTTGTTCTCAATTGATTACCTCCTTTGAATCATTAACGCCGTAACATATACAGTGTGGATATGAATAAATATATTTTGTTACTGTGTTTGAATCAATATTATTTTTTAGAAATTAAATCTGTGGTATTATAATATCAAAATAATTCATAACTGCAAGGAAATGTGGTTTGGTATGGTTTGATAATATTGAAAAGGCCTTAAGATGGAATTACTGGAAAAATACTCATATTCCAAGCAATTACGATCTTCTGGGCGAGAGATCTCCGACCTTCAGGGAGGAGATGAATTGTGAAACTCTTAATATGCGAGAAAGTATATCTGAACAAATACCGCAGGGCATGCGGGATTTGAAGCCTGATAAACCATCGGAAAAGGATGGCGGGAGATGGAGTAAGACCTCTGGATCGAATGAAAGGGGCGCTGTCAATGAAGCAGGAACCTCCGATGCTTTAGCTGGGGAGAGGATGTCAGTGAAATGGTGGTAGTTATGGATAAACAGATGAGAATGCGTTGCCAGGCAGAACTTTCATTTTTCCTTCAGAGAATTGAACAGATGAAACAGAATAGGGATGTTTTTGAGATAAATAAAGAAGAATATGAATTGTATATGAATAAAATAAAAGAATTGAAAGCTCAGTTGTATTGAGGGGGGAGAGGGGTGCATTTCCACTGGAGATGTTAATTCACCATCTTGGGCCTGGAAATTTTTGCCGGATGATTTTTTCCCCTTATATTTATAAGAACAATATCTCCATTTTTTCCAGAATTCTTATTAAGATATCCAAGAGCTATGCCCTTATTCAAAACAGGTGATATGCTGCCACTGGTCACAATCCCAATTTCATTTTCTGAATTATCATAAATAATATAACCATGCCTTGGTATCATGTTATTTTCTTCCATTATGAATCCTTTAAATGTTTGTGCAACCTGTTTATTCTCAATCTTATTTCTTCCAATAAAATCATGATTCATATCAATAATGAATGATATGGAAGATTCATAAGGATTCCTGTCTCCGGAAAAGTCCTGTCCTGAAAGAAGCATTCCCTTCTCCATCCTCAACGTGTCCCTTGCGCCTAAACCACATGGACCGGATTCAATCTCTTTAAGAATATTAACAAGATTCCTCCACACTTCCACCGCTTTAACATTATTAATAATTATTTCACAACCCTTCTCCCCAGTATAACCTGTACCTGAAATAATAACACCATCTTTTTCATAAAAGGTAAAAGGTCCAGGCAGTTCATATCCAATCTTCCTCATAACTTCCTCAGACACTGGCCCCTGAACAGCTATACATGAAAGAATATCAGAAACATCTTTCAATTCTACATTATCTATAAGATTCTTCTTCAAATGGTTCAATATAATATCCTTCATAGATGCATTTGGCACGCAGAGAAATTTTTCATTATTGAATTTATATATTATAGTATCATCAACCATATTCCCATTCTCATCAAGGAATGCAGTATAAGCACAATCAAAATTCTTCAATTTACCAACATCAGTTGGGACCATTCTTTTGATAAATTCCTCAGCATTTCTTCCTTCGATGTATATGTCTCCCATATGCGATACGTCGAATATTCCACACAACCTCCTCACAAACATATGTTCCTTTATTATAGAATCATAATAGAGTGGCATATCCCATCCATGAAAATCAATTATTTTTCCATTTAACTTTACATGCTCATCATACAACACAGTTCTCATGATACACCTACCTTAATTTCATAACTTCCACTGGAAACGGACCCCCCTCCCTCTACCATATTCAAGAAATATTCATGTATTCTCAAATCATGAGTGAGTTCCGGGTGAAACGTCAATCCAATCCTCTTGCCACTTCTGACCATTACAGGGTTTCCCCTATCATATGCCATGACTTTGCAACTCCCAGGATCCCTTATAATAGGGGCCCTTATGAACACAGCAGTAAATTTTCCTATTCCTTCAATATCAATATCTTTGATGAATGACTGGAACTGTCTTCCGTATGCATTCCTGTTTATCTTAACATCTAAGATCCCCATGCCTGTTACTCTGTCATCTGCGGTGTCAGCAGAGGAAAGAATTAGCCCTGCACATGTCCCCATGAATGGAACATC
>JAKAYK010000059.1 GCA_021826765.1 Thermoplasmata archaeon
TGGAATCGCTTATTGATGAGGCAAAGTTCACATCATGTATGACGCAAATGATGCTCTTTCCAACATTTTTCATCCTCCCAATTATTTTTGTGAGCATGTGTATTCTGTCTATATCCAGGAAGGATGTGGGTTCATCCAGAAGCATGTAATCTGCATCCTGGTAAATTGCAGCAGCGATGCTGACCATCCTCTTCTCTCCACCACTTAAAGTTGCAAAATCCCTTCCTGATAACTTTGATATTCCACATGTTTCAAGTGCATTCATCAGTTCATTTCTGTCATTTCCCCGGGAATAGGCAGATATTTCCATGACATCCTTCACTGTGAAGCTCATGGGGACTGGAAGTTCCTGCTGCACAAGTGTTATCTTCCTTGCCATTTCCCTGGGTCTTAGGGTATCAGAAGATATACCGTCAATCATGACACTTCCACTCTGCTTTCTGATCATTCCAGTGATACCGTACAGGGAGCTTGTCTTTCCAGAACCGTTCTTGCCGCATATGGAAAGGACCTCTCCTTTATTCACCTTGAAGGTGATGGGGCCAATTTCAGTAATGCCTCTCCTCACAACAACATGATCCACATCAAGCGTCATAATATCCGCTCCTTGAAAGCTTCATCATGAGTCCTATGAAGAATGGCACACCTATGATGCCAGTGATGATCCCTATGGGAATGACTTCTCCAAACACCAGGACATGCGCAATATCATTGCATATGACAAGAAAGGTGGCCCCAAGTATTCCTGATGATGGAATGACATACTTGTTGGAACCGCCATATATGAGCCTTGATACATGTGGAAAAATAAGCCCCACAAACCCGATTATACCGCTTATGGAAACGGCTGCAGACACGGAGAGAGTGGTAATGATTATGATTATTGCCTTGGACACTTCAACATTCACGCCCACAGCCCTTGCATGGTTTTCTCCCATCTGGAGCGCGTTGAGTTCATTGCTCATTGTAAAAAGCACAAAACTGCAAAGCATCACAACCGGAACAATCACGTAGTCTTCCCCCCACTGGATTCCCTGTATGGATCCCAGAAGCCATATGAAAACTTCAGTGACATATCTTGGATTTGAATAGAGAAGAAGTGCAACCATGGATGATACAAAAAGAGAAACTGCAATGCCTGAAAGAAGAAGGAATGTTGGTGGTGCCCTGCCATTCCTCATGGAGATGAGGTATACCGTCAGTACGATGAGGACTGAGAAGATGAAAGCCATGAAGGAAATGGTGAAATATCCAAGGAATGAGAGGCCACCCACAATGGCAATCACCGCACCAAGTGCAGCACCGCTTGAAATCCCGGTGACATATGGATCAGTGATTGGATTCCTGAACACGCTCTGTATTGTTGCACCACCGATGGACAGGGATGCTCCCACTGCCATGGCCCCTACAATCTCAGGTTCCCTGAGTTGGGTCACAATTATGTAGTATGCAGATGGGACATAAACATGATGAAATCCTATCTGCTTGAGCAGGGATGCGATGATATACTGAATCGGGACAGATACGGGCCCTATATCCATGGACAGTATCATGGAAAGCAGAAGTGCTACAATGGACAGAAGCAATCCCAGAGGTTTCCTCCCCCGGGGGAAGAAATATCCAAAATGAATGCTTCTGAACATGGACTCCTCACTGTACCTGAACAGGTTCAGGATTGTACTGAAGTGCTATGGGGAACGGTGGAATCTGCACAGTTGTATTGTATATTTTTTCCATGAGCCACTCAATGGCAAATATGGCCCTGAAATTCGGCTCCTGGAATATGTTATCATCGAATATGTTCAGGATATGCCCGGTTTTGTATGCTGTGGTATTGATATAGGGCTGGCTGTTTATAAGGCTGTCATTGAAGTACTGATCAAGGACAAGATACTGTGGGTTGGATGATACGATAACTTCATTTGATATTTCATAGAAACCGCTCTGAATGTCTGCAATGTTTATGAGATGGGAATAGGAGAAAATCTGGTTCATGAATGTATTATTGCCTGCTGTCCATGTGCCATGGGAGCCCGGATAGAGTGCATAGAACATTGTGTACTCATTTGAAACGGAAACAGAGGAGAATGCATCAAGTGATTCATTCATCCATGTGTTGATCAGGGTTGCATTCTGAACTGTACCTGTGAGCATTCCGAGGAAGGTGGTCTGGTTCTCTATGAGAGACATGCTTGTGCCAGTTCCTGATGAGAGGAATATGTAATTGATCCCTATGGATGTGAGCTGGTTCACCTGTGACTGGCTGTAGTTTGTGAATGAAATAACTGCATCAGGGGAGAGATTCACAATCTGCTGGACACTCATGGTAGGGTAGTCTGTCACGTTGGGAAGGCTCTCGTTTGGAGGGTAAGTATCAAAGCAGTTCCCTCCCACAAGGTACTTGAATGACCCAAGAGCATAAAGCGTTGCTGTGGCGGCAGGATCAAGCGAAACGATCCTTGTCATATGCATGCCCGAAACATTAGAATTCACATTGAGAACCCTGCCTGTTGAGTGGGAAGAGTTAATTGCAAGGTATGCAACCCCGGCCACAATAACTCCCGCTATGACTATAAGAACTGCAATTTTCCTGAGTGTAGAAGATGAAAATTCTTTCATAAATATGAAATTATCTTCAACTATATAATTATTTTTTTATGTGCGGTATTGCCTGAATCTCAGGAAGAAGACAACATCATACAGTGCCTTGAGGCCACCAGCAACCTCCGGAATTGCGGATGGAAGTATTTCCAGGAGGGCCCCTCCTGCAGCAGGTGCAGGTATGATGGAAGTGTTCCTTGCAGCGATGAATTGCGAATTTGTGGTTATTCTGTCCTTTTCCGGAATTATGGTGTTGATGAATGTGTCCCTGGGAGGAACATCCATCTGGCTTGTGGTCTGCCTTGCGAAGAGCATGATTTCACTGAACAGGAGACTGTGGAACACTGCCATCAGGATGAGGAATCCATTGCTCAGTAGATGGGTGTATACCATGGTCCTTACCAGTCCGAAAGATGTGGATAATCTTCCTGAAATGAGCACAGAGACTGCAGAGAGGATGTTCACCACAACAAATATGAAACCTGTGTCGGCAAGGCTTGTGGAGTAAACGAGCAGGAACCACAGGGAAAGCATGGATGCATTCACGAGGCCCCCTGCAAAGGAGTCAAGGGAGAACAGGGATGCAAGCTCATTCCTGAGTTTCCCTGTTTCCGGGGAGATTTCAGTTCTGGTGGATCTGCTGGAATGTTCAGGGAACCTGTAGAAGAGGTACGGGACTCCTGAAAAGAGTGATATGGCAAGGCTCAGGTAAAATATATCCCGGAAACTGATTCCCGAATAGAAGAGGAGGAGCGCAGATGCAATGGTGTTTCCTCCGTAGGAGAGGAAGTTATAGTATCCATACGAGATGGCCTTTGCTCTCTGGCTCGATGCATTCTTCCCAATGGAATACTGTTCAAGGGCCTGGTTTGCAGACATATCTTTTCCTGAAAGTGGAATTCCTCCTGCAGCCAGAGAAATGACATAGACTGTGGCATCCTGGAACACAGATAGAAAGAAAAGTGAAAAGAAAAGCAGGGCCCAGAGTGAAATGAGAATCCACCTTAGGGGTATATTGATCCTGGGGAACACGTACACAAATATGGTTGATGAAACTCCGCTTATGGCTATGACAATTCCGATCTGAAGTGCACTGTATCCCTCATGGATCAGGAAGAATGGTGCAGATATGGCAAGCAGCGTGAAAACAAAAGAACGGAGAAGGCGTGATATGGAAACAGGCAGTACAGAAGAGATCATATCAGTCAAAGCAGATGCACCATCTCATGATGATTCCTTCATGAAAGAATCGATTGCGTCACGTATCTCATCCACGGAAGCTGAATTCTCCAGAGTGCTGATATCTCCCGGCAGCTGGTTGAGGGCCACAGCCTTTATGACCCTCCTCATGATCTTTCCGCTCCTTGTTTTTGGAAGTGATCCAACAATGTGGATTTCGTCCGGAACGTATATGGGGCCCATCTGTTTTCTTATATCTTTTCTAATCCTTGCCACTGCTTCTCCAGACGATTCGTTTCCGTTCCTCAGGACTGCAAAGGCAACAATGGCTTCCCCTTTCACAGGATCAGGTCTGCCAAACACAGCAGATTCTGCAACGCCTCCGGAGGCTATGACTGCATTCTCAATCTCAATTGTGCCAAGCCTGTGTCCTGATACGTTCAATACCTCATCTGCCCTTCCAAGTATCCAGAAATATCCTTCACTGTCCCTGATGGCATAGTCTCCACAGTTGTACATTCCGGGAAATTTCTCGAAATATGCCTTCACATACCTTTCAGGATCTTTGTTGAGCGTCATGAACATCCCTGGCCATGGTTTCCTGTATGCAATGTAACCCTTCGTTCCGTCTGCAACCTCTTTTCCATTTTCATCAAGTACAACAGGATCAACACCTGGGAGGGGGAAGGTTGCAGATCCGGGCTTGAGTGGAGGCAATCCAATTCCCAGAGCAGGGGCCAGCATGAAACCTCCCGTTTCGGTCTGCCAGTAAGTATCTATAATGGGGCACCGGTAATTCCCTGCGTTATCGTAGTACCATTTCCATGAAGCAGGATTTATGGGTTCACCCACTGAGCCAAGCACCTTGAGGGAAGAGAGGTCATGGGCCCTGACATAATCTTCCCCAAATTTCATAAGTGTCCTTATGGCAGTTGGTGAGGTGTAAAGCATATTTATCCTGTATTTTTCTATGATCTCCCACATTCTTCCAGGGGAAGGAAATGTTATGGAACCTTCATAGATCACTGATGTGAGGCCCAACAGGAGAGGTGCGAAGACAATATAGCTGTGCCCTGTGATCCATCCTATGTCCGCTGCACACCACCACCTGTCATTCTCGTCAGGGGAGAAAGCCCATTTCAATGTGTTGGCGGTCCAGACAGCATATCCTCCGGTGCTGTGTACTGCACCCTTGGGCTTTCCTGTTGTTCCGGAAGTATACAGGATGAATAATGGATCGGAAGAATCTACCCATTCAGGCTCAACAGCCACAGGAGAATCTTTTGCAACATCATGCCACCACACATCCCTTGCTTCATCCATTGTGACTTCAGATCCTGTCCTCTTGACCACAACAACTGTGTTCACAGTAGAGGTTTCCTCCAGTGCGTCATCCACAATCTTCTTCAGTTCAATGATCTTTCCGTTTCTGAATCCTCCGTCTGCTGTTATGACCATTGTTGAACCAGAATCTTTTATCCTGTCTGCAAGTGCTGCTGAGCCGAACCCTGCAAAAACAAAGGAGAAGACAATGCCCAATCTTGCGCATGCAAGCACGGCAGTGATGGATTCAATTATCATGGGCATGTAAATTATTGCCCTGTCTCCCTTCTTCATTCCCATATTCTTCAGGGCCCTTGCAAAATTATTGACTCTCCTGTATAATCCATCATAGGTGATTATTTTCTCATCACCATTCTCTGCAACCCATATGTAGGCTGCCTTGTTTCTCCTGTTTCCAAGGGCATGCCTGTCCACTGCATTGTAACACATATTTGTTTTTCCGTTGACAAACCACTTATAGAAAGGTGCTTTGCTGTCATCAAGAACCCTGTCCCACTTCCTGTGCCAGTATATAATTTCAGAGTGTTTTTCCCAGAACTCTTCCGGGTTTTCTATGCTCTTTGAGTATAAGTCCCTGTATGTTGCAAGTCCCATATGATAAATTTCATCCCTGCTGGGTTCACGGTTCTGCCCGGTCTCTACCATGAGGGCACATGATTTCGAACCTATTTTAAAATTGTTAAACATTGGCCCTCTCGATATTTGACATCTAAATTATCCTAAATTTTATAGGAATTTTCCCTGCCTCTTCCATTGAAGAATTAATGCTGCTGCGGGAGATGGGCACAAAGAATTTTCAATCCGCCAAGGCTACAAAGCTCAGTGCAAGAGTTGTGGAAACAAGCAACATTAAAAATTCACAGATCTTCAAAATAAACTACACATAAGGAGAGGAAGACGAAATGCTGGAGAATATTTGAGATCGGGGCCTGTTGATACTTGTAGCATTGGTCAAGAATCAGGAAATCAACAGGGCGAATTCCGAAGTTTCAGCATCTGGTCATTTATTGCTCAGACGAGTGGGCAAGTTAAAGTTCTATTAGTGTGTAAACTACATGCAGAACCTTTGCTTTATCTAGCTGATAAAGAAGAAAAAAGGCATATATTATACAAAGGGGCCACAAATATTATTATCAGATGGTTCTATTGTATCTGGAAAGCTTAGGAAAAGGCTATATGGCTTAGAAGTTTGTTAAAGTGGGTTAGTCACTGGT
>JAKAYK010000060.1 GCA_021826765.1 Thermoplasmata archaeon
ACGGAAAAAATCTGAATTATGTAAATGTCACTGTGAATGTGGAATCATTCCTTATTGTCGGATATGTTCTTTTCAACTCATCCTATAATTCAAAATTCCAGAATGTCTCTATTTTCGGTCCTTATTATGTTAACTGAATTAGCAGGAAAATGAATAAGATTCATTCTTGATTCATAGAATGGTGTGGCATAAAAGAATATATATCGCCTTTATAATTACAGGAATATGCAGAATGGTGGTGGCAATGATATACGAAGTGACGTTGAGGATAACAGATCCATTCTCAAGAAAATCCAGCTTTTAGTCCCTGGTTTTTCTGGTTACAGGCAGAAGGAGGATATCAGGATTGCAGATCAACTATTGAGGTCGCAGGTGTCAGGCATATTCCATAATTGTATAGGCATTCTGGGAAATATGAGACAGAGTTTAAGCCAGTGTTTTAAAATGTCGAATCTTATGGGTATTGCAGATTTAATTTCTTTATTGCAGGCACTGGATGGAGACATTCTTCATGCTGAACAGGGCTATTCAGGCTTTGCTGCACCCATAAAAATAAAGGATTCAAATCTCGACAGAATGTACGACTTCGATTTTTCATTCATAAATTCCGGGCATGAAATAGGCAATCTACTTGGAACAAACACAGATCCATGCTCCATGGATGACAAGGAACTTTCATCAATTCTGGCCGGATCAAAATCTCTTGCGATACAGTGCAGGGAATCATGGTCTCACAGATTGGAAGAGATAGAGAAAATCAGGGTGAAGTAATATGTTTGGCAGGAAATCAGATAAAATCCCCTATAAGGGCGGAAGTGTGGAAGGATCAATCACCATTGCATGGGAAACTCAGTTCAAGGAGAACAATGCAATGTGGAAGGTTCCAAGGCTGATCAGGCTCAATGATAATATTGTAGTCAGGGAAGACGAGACTGCGGTGTTTTACAGAGATGGAAAAGTGCTCACATTTTTTGACAAGGCAGGGAGGTATGCACTTACGGATTTCAACGCTCCGGTTGTTGGAGAGTTATTGAAATTTTTCACAGGTGTGCAGCAGCAGGCTGAAGTCTATTATATCCAGAAGAGAGTAATGGACGGAAAATACGGAAGCCAGAGCCCCTACCAGTTCATGGATCCAACCTTTGGAATCGTTAATCTCAGGGTATTTGGACAATATAGATGGCAGATTACAGATCCTTCCCTTTTCATAAACCAGTTTGTGGGTACATTCAACGTTGCGACTTCAGCAGATGTGGAATCAAGGTTGAAGGATCAGGTCGTGGTGCTTATCTATAATGTTCTTGGAAAAATGAAGGAAAATGGCACAAAAATCACTGATATTCCTTCCAGTCTACTGAATATTGAACAGGCTACACTTGGCCTTGCTACACAGAATTTCCAGCAGTATGGAATAGAGATTTCAAAGCTACAGGGAATCAATATATCCCTTCCGGATGAAGTCCAGAAAGCCATTGATACCAGATCTGAAATGTCTGTCCTTGGAGTGAATTATCTCCAGTACCAGGCAGGACAGGCAATGGTTGACGCTTCAAAGAACCAGGGAGGAATGGCTGGGCTTGGTGCTGGACTTGGCGTAGGCATGGGAGCAGGAGCAGGTATGGGATACGCTATGTCAGGAGGAATTGCAGGCCAGTGGCAAACACAGAATACTTCCTGCCCGAAATGCGGTACTCTTGTACCAGCAGGTTCCAGATTCTGCCCATCCTGCGGAAATGACATGAACAGTGCGAAGGAAAAACCTGAACAGTCCAATGTCAAGTGCCCTAAATGTGGTTCCGATATTCCGGAGGGAAGCAAGTTCTGCCCTAACTGTGGTGAGCATGTCCAGCAGAACACCAGTGTAAAATGCCAGAAGTGTGGTACAGCATCACCATCTGGAACAAAGTTTTGCCCAAATTGCGGAGAAAAATTGTAGGTGAATCATATGTTTTGTGTAAAATGTGGAACTGAACTCCCGGATGACGCAGTCTTTTGCTCTAAGTGTGGATACATGATGGCCCCTGCTGCAGTTAATGCTGCAGGACAGACCAGTTCCCAGAATTCAGGAGTTTCTCAAAGACAGACCATTGCGGGTTCAGGAGTTACGGAAATGAAATGTCCAGGATGCGGGGCCCCTATAAAGCCTCAGCAGGGTGAAACAGTAATGACGTGCGAATATTGCGGAAGCAGTGTCAGTTTAGGGAATCTGGGATGGCAGAATGTTTCCAGGCATTCAATGCTCTCCATATCTATTGATGATACTGAAAAATTGAAGCTCATTGTGAGGAAACACATGGATCACGGCCTTATGGAAAGGCATTCCTTTGAGGAATCGAAGGAAGAGAGTTCAGAACTTTCATATGTTCCATACTGGATTGTTCCTGTCAGTGCCACTTCCAGCTATAAATATCTGGATATGGGTGCGGAAGTTGGAAACCTTGCTCTTGACGCAGCGATGATTGGGGCAGCAGAGGAGATGGGAGGAAGAGGCAATGGAATGGGTTCAGGCATGATGGATGGCATATTCATAGGAGGAATGGTCGGTGGTGGAATGGGTGGAAATAACGCCATAAGGGGAGGCACATTCTCACACAACTATGAATGCCCTGTTGTTTCCATAAAGGGAAGGGAGCACCTGCAGCCCATCTCATATTCATTTAATCTGGATCACAGAACCCAGTTCGACAGGACAAAGGTTGTGAACAGTATCAAGATTCTAAATGGAGACATAGACGAAAGCACCGCAAGGAACATGGCCCAGTCATTCACCAACCAGGAACAGGAAAGGGCCATAAGGGCAAAGCACCACCATATACAGTCCCTGAATACTCAGAGCCAGCCTGGAACGCCTGAACTCCTCCATGTGCCAGTGTGGATAACTAAATATACAGGGAAGAAGAAGTCCTATACCTTCGTGGTTGATGCATCCAATGGCGGAATCATAAAAGCAGATGAAATAAAACAATAGAAAATTCATTTTTTCATTTTCATTTCTGTCGAATATGTTTAGATAGTATTTGCTTATGTATGTATCATATGGCCAGAGCCGTTATGAAAATCCCGCCATCGCTCTGTCTGAAGTGCAGAGGAGCTTCAATGCTGTGTGGGTTATCCTACTGCCCTATTCAGGTTAAACTTTCCGTAAAATCAAAATCAGATCAGTTCAGGGGAAACTCCTTCTCAGGCTCATCCCCACCAGGAATATTCGTGGGAAGATATGGGTATCCAAATATCAGGATGTATCCTTCTGCACCACCAGAGCATGGTGATACGGAAAGATATGAGAATCCGACAGAATGGATAAGTTTGCCAATGGAACAGTTTCTTTCAATGAGGCTGTCTATGGCAAGGGGGAGTGTTTCTGTGAAGGTGTCTGATGCAGTTTCACCTGAACGCCTTTTCCAGGAGATACAGGCAATGGCATTATCCGGAAAATCTGTGGATATAGAAATGGATTTTGAGAAGCCTCTCGCAGGAAGAGATGTCATTCTGGATGAACATGTCCCACCTATGGGCCCTTCGGCCCCTTTAAAAAAGATAAATATAGGGAATTCTGCACCAAAAAGAAGTGTGGACAGGGTTCACAGCGATACTGACATGAAAGCCATGGATGCCATGGAATACCTGTACAGATCAGGAATAGATGTGTATGAAATTTCCAGAATATTGAGTGTGGGGGCCATAGGTAATGGAAATGCGAGGAAAGCTGTTCCAACCAGATGGTCTATCACTGCTGCGGACAAGAATGTTTCAGACATAATAGTGGAAAAGATCAAGGACCTTCCGCAGATAGACAAGTATTATGCCTATGTGAGAAAGACCCCCGGGAACCTCTTCATGGGAATACTTGTGCCATGGGTATGGATATATGAATGGGGAGAAGCATGGTTTCCCGGAAGCACCTGGAATCAGTGGAGCCATGAGCCCTATGTGGAAATTGACAATGAGGACTACTATGGGAGAAAGACCTATCCTGACATTGGAGGGTGTTACTACTCCACAAGGCTTGCAGTTGCAGAAAAATTCATGGAGATGAAGAGAAGTGGAGGGGCCATCACATGGAGAGAAATTTATCCCGGATTCAATCTTCCGGTTGGTGTCTGGTATGTGAGGGAAAATATGAGGGAACTGTTCAGAATAAAGCCTGAGATCTTTGAAACACTGGAGGATGCCATCAAATACATATCACAGTTCATGGTGGTGAATCCGGATAAATGGAGGGAAAACTCAAAGGTGATTCCTTCAGTGAGATACGACAACCTTTACAGGTTCATGTGATGGATTCAACCACATTAATGGATGGGACTCCTCTGGAGGAATCAGATGAAAATCATTGAATACATGGCTTCAACTGCCCTTGGAAAATCGGGAATGAAAGAATTGAATTACACGCTCAATCCATATTCGGGATGTTTCCATGGATGTGTTTACTGTTATGCCATAGACATGACTGGAAAAAAGGATGCTGCTGAAAACTGGGGTGAGGTTGTTTATGTGAAAGCTAATCTCATAGAACTTCTCCGGAGGGAAATAATAGGAAAGAAACGTGGAATGGTAGGCATTTCGAGCATAACTGATCCATACCAGGCAGCGGAATCCAAATACAGGATAACAAGGAATGCCGCAGAAATTCTCCTGAGGAATGGATTCAGGATAACTGTCCAGACAAAATCTCCGCTTGTGGTCAGGGATATTGATATCTTTTCAAGATACAGGTCATACTGCGATGTCGGAATGACCATAACAACCATGGACAGAAACACAGCCCTCACCATTGAGCCCCATGCACCATCTCCTGAAGCAAGGTCAGTGGCACTGGGAAAACTTGCAGATGAAAAGATAAAGATATGGATATTTGCGGGCCCCATCATAAGAGGCATAAACGACTCGCAGGACAGCATTGAAAAAATTTTCAGGCTTGCATCAAGCACAGGTGCAAGAATAATATTTGACACTTATGTTCCATACAGGGGCGCATCAACACTTATGCAAAAAACTGTGAACAGGGCAGGTAATTCCAGTGCATATTATGCAGACAGGATATGGGCAGATGCCATCAGGGATATTTTTGAAAAATTCAGTATTGAGTATTCTGTAAAGGTGAATGGCGAGGATGAGGAATGGCTCGTGGAGTACCAGAATGATTTCAGGACATTCTCATAAAAATGAAATAAGATAAAAATTTGGATAACAATTTAAGCCTTGACCACATGATAATTCATGGCTATCAAAACCTTCAATCCGTACACTGGAAAACAGATAAAAAGTTATGAAGAGCACGATGAAGAAACTGTGAGGAATATTTTCAACTCAGTATCCAGGGAACAGGAAACCTGGAAAAAAAGCATAGATGACAGGATAAATTTTATCATGAAGGAAGTTGTTCCCAGATTCAGGAAAGAGAAGGAGTCTCTGGCATTCATCATGTCTTCAGAAATGGGAAAGCCCATATCACAGAGCAGGGCAGAGATTGACAAATGCATATCAACCATGGAGTTTTTCTGCAGAGAGGGGAAGAAACTCCTTTCAGACAACATTATTGAAACAGAGGCAACAAAGAGCTTTGTGAGATTTGAGCCTCTTGGGACTGTATTTCTCGTAATGCCATGGAATTTTCCACTCTGGCAGGCCATGAGGGCAGCCATACCGGCAATGATTGCAGGCAACGGAATCGTGCTCAAGCATGCATCTATTGTGACAGGAAGTGCCTTGAAGATGGAAGAACTTTTCGACACACCACTTTTCAGGGTGATACTTGTTCCCGGCTCAAAGGCACTATCTGCCATTAAATATTCTGATGGAGTTTCATTCACAGGTTCTGAGCAGGCAGGAATTGCTATTGCATCGGAGGCTGGAAAGAACCTTAAAAAATCTGTTCTGGAACTGGGAGGTTCAGATCCATTTATTGTACTTGAGGATGCAAATCTTGAGGAAACAGCAAAACAGAGCACTTTTGCAAGACTTCAGAACAATGGGCAGAGTTGCATAGCTTCCAAGAGATTCATCGTAAGCAAAAAAATCGTTGACGCTTTTTCCGAATTGATGGCTGAAAACTTTCATAAAGTCGTCATGGGAGATCAGCTTGAAGAGAAGACATACCTTGGCCCCCTATCTTCTAATTCACAGGCAGAAACCGTGAAAAAACAGGTCCATGAACTTGAAAAAATTGGAAAGGTTGAGAGTTATGGGAAACAATCCGGCAACATGGTCCCGCCTACTATTGTGAAGACAGAATCCCCATTCCTTGAGGAGGTTTTTGGTCCTGTTGCCATATTCAAGACATTCAACTCTAT
>JAKAYK010000061.1 GCA_021826765.1 Thermoplasmata archaeon
AGGGCCACAGGCGAATTCAAGAAGGGTCAGGCGGAGATTCAGGATGAAATAAGGAAAGCATTTTCGCCCGATTCAACAACCACATCTTCAAAATCCGATTCACAGACAATTGAACTTGCGAAAAATTACGGAATTACCACAGATAACAGACCCATTGCAGATGTCAAGAAAGACCTTTCAGAGAAACTTAAAAGTGGTAATTGATGGAGAATGGTCTCCTTAAGATCTTTTTTGATAATATAGAAGAACTACGCAGGGCAGCTATAAGGCTGGCCATACCAATAATAGTGACTTTTTGCATTTTTTTGATGTTTGACCTCAGATTATACACGTTTTATGGATATACATTCTGGTTCCTATATCCGGATCCATACAGAAACATAGGGGCCCAGATGCTTTCTGCCATTATTTTACATGTGGTTGGAACAAAATTCAAGCTTCTCGCCCTAAGGCCAACAGATGGTGTCGTTGCTGATTTCTATGCATGCATGTTCCTTTCAGTTATATTCACAAGCCCCAACATATTTTATCAGATCTCAAGATTCGTGGGGCCCGCCCTGAAGGCGAACGAAAGAGAACTTTTCAGGATCATTACCATTCCTGCACTGATTCTTTTCATTGTGGGCTCATCCATAGGCATAATCTATGTGGCCCCCCTCATGTTCGATATCCTGTATAACTTTGATGTGGGAATTGGCGTCCAGCCCACCATGGGCATAAGCAGTTTTGTCTCCTTCTTCCTCATATACGTGTTATCCTTCGGTGCTTCCTTTGAGACACCAGTCATCATGGTGGGCCTCACCTACATGGGAATCGTGAAGTCAGAAACATGGAAGGCTGGATGGAGGTATGCAGTGGTTGGTGCACTCATATTCGGCGTTATTTTCTCTCCGGGAGTCATAGGATTCACCATGATGCTCCTTGCAATACCTATCATTGTGCTCTATTTTGCTGGCATATACATATCTGTAAGGATTGAAAAGAAAAGAGTAAATGCGCAGCCCATCCCGGGAAAAGTGGATAGTTGAAAAAAAATCAGTACATTGTCAGGTTGAATCTCTGGTCCACCTTCTCATAGGATTCCCTGTCCTTTATCCCGAGAATTTGTGAGGCGTGGATCATAATTTCCTCATACCCTGTTTCCTCATTTTTCAGGAGATGTGGAATCTCCCTTGCAATAACGAGCCTTTTTGCGTTCTCCCAGAAAAGGAACTGCTCCCCTTCCTTCCTGAGTTCATGTATTGCTTCAGCCATTTCATGATCCTCCTCAAAGGTCAGGAGTTCTTCAATTTGCATCAGAGATCACCACACCTTTTTCCGTCATACTTTGGATAATGGATATTGTACCTGTCTATGGAGTAATAAACCATGTATGAGAATGAGTTCACGAAATTTTCCATGTTTCCATCCTCTGTTTCATAAACGTAGTTGCCCGTCATTATTTCCCTGAAATTGTCAATGCCGATATTATTTTCCAGGGCATCCATTATGCCATTCAATACCCTCATGTGTCTTTTGAGATTGCTCATGCCTTCCTGTTTTTCCACATGACCGTAAAGCTTCCTGTTTTTGTTTATGATATTCACAGCGTCATCTACCTCTCCGGAAAGGAGGGCAGACTCAATCACATAAAGATCATACAGTGGATTCATATGGACACCCCCAGTCCGGTTACCAGGCTGCTCACCTGCGGATAGGCAAAAATGAACAATGAAAGTACAAGTGAAATGATTGCAGCAAGCACAAGTGGGGCAAGGACTCTTGCGGATGTATCAAAATCCCTCTGTATTCCGTCTTTCCTGAACATCACCACTATGACCCTGAGGTAATAGAAAACTGATATGGCACTGTTCAGGATGCCGATAACTGCAAGCCACCAGAGATTGCTGCTTATGAGCGCAAGGAAAAGGTAGTACTTTGCAAAGAAGCCAGCAGTTGGAGGTATTCCCGCAAGGGAAAGCATGAGTATTGTGAGAGATATGGCAAATGCAGGAGAGACAACGCCTATCCCTGACATATCGTCAATATCTACACTCTCCTTCCTGACAGCAGATACGGAGAGGAATGCACCACCCTTCATGAATATGTACACAAGAGAATAATACATTGCAGTGAATATTGCAACGGTGAAAACAAAGGTAGTTGCTTCAGCGGCGGAGGTTGCTGCAACCACGAGAATGAGGTATCCCGCCTGTGCAATGCTTGAGTATGCAAACATCCTCTTGATGTTCTTCTCTGAAAGCGCTGCAAGATTTCCGTAAGTCATGGTTATGATGGAAACGATGACGAACAGATCGAAAACATCTCCCTGGAAATTCTGGAAACCCACTATGAACACTCTCAAAATGATCAGGAATGCAAGTATTTTTGTTCCTGAGGAGAGAAAAGCAGACACTGGGTTGGATGTGCCATCGTATGCATCAACGGCCCACTGATGAAGTGGGACCAGTGCAAGCTTGAACCCGAAACCCACGAAGAGAAGGATCAGTGCAACAAGCATGGGGCCCTTTGATATGGAAACAGATTCAAGATTGAATGTTCCAGTGGAAAGATAGTAGTATGAAGAACCAAGCAGGATGAAACCTGTGGCGATGATTCCCGTGAAGAAGTATTTAGCAGCGGCTTCAAGGTTCCTTCTTGACTTGCCATAGGCAGACATGATGTATGTTCCTATGCTCACCCCTTCAAATGCAATGAATATGAATATGAGGTTCATGCTGAAAGCAGCAATAATCATCGCCACGTTCACCAGAAGGAATAAGGAGAAGAATGATTCAGGATTTGACTTGAGGGTGGCCCCTGCGGAATATGTCACATACAGGGACGAAATTATCATTATCACTGCGAAATAGAGCCCGAAATTGTTCACAAGATATGCTCCGCCATACAGTGTTTCCGTTCCCATGTCAAACATGAGGAGCAGTAACAGGCCAATGAACAGTGCAGCCATGGTTATGTATGTGTAAACGGCTGGATTCCTGACTGACCTTCCAAGGAGCAGCATTCCAAAGGCCACCAGTCCCAGGAAAATTTCAGGATACATTACCTCAAGTTGATTGCTGAAAAGTATGCTTAACATCTAGATTCCTCCTTTTACATAAATGAAGATCATGTGATAGAAAATTGCAGGGTATATTCCCAGTGCAAGTATGAGAACAAACATCAGGGACAGGGCAGCGATTTCTCCCCTTGTTCCATCCCTTATGCTTCCAAGGAATTCATTGTAGGGGCCGTTGAGTGATTTCTGGGCAGCCCATATGTGGTAGGATGCAGTTATGATCATCCCGAATATGACAAAGAATATGATCATGCCAAGGGTGGAATAGGATGAAAGAACTATGGAAGCTTCAGCTATGAATCCTGCAAGTCCCGGGAGTCCAAGCGAAGCCATGAGGCCCCCAAGGAAGAATGCGGATACTATGGGCATCTCCCTGAAAAGCCCTCTCACTGTGAGTGTAGATTCGCTTCCTGTGTTCAGTTTTATTATGTAAAGCGAGGAGAATATGAGCCCCATTATGAGTCCGTGCGCAAGTATCTGGAAGACACCGCCTGTTATGGAGGTGTATGTATTGTAGCCTGAGGAGAGTATTCCAACTCCGAGAGATATGCTTATGAAACCCATGGAAGCGGCGCTTGCATAGGATATCATCTTCTTCATGTTCTCCTGGAACATTGCCACAAGGGCAAAGTAAACAAGTGATATTATGCCAAGCAGAAGGATGATCCATGCTGCCACGAATCCTATGGTTCCTGCAATAGGATATATGACCGCATAGAAACCATATCCACCCATAAGGGATATGGCCCCGGAAAGAACTATTGTCACAGGATATGGCGCAGAGGTATATGCATCTGGTAGCCATGAATGAAGCGGAAATGAAGGCATCTTCACAAGGAATGCGAAGAAGAACCCGAAGAGTATGAAATCAGTCCAGAAAGGCTGGGCTGATGTTATGTAGCCATTTATGAATGCTGTTGAAAGAAGCTTACCCATGTTCAGTGTGAATCCATGATGGTATGATGTGTTGTAGAATGAGAAGAGAGTCAATATGGAAAGGAGCAGGAAAACTGAACCAAGCTGTGTGTACACGAAGAATTTCAGTGAAGCCATTTCCCTGTTCTTTCCGCCGAACAGTGCAATCAGAAGGAAAACAGGAATGATGATTGCTTCCCAGAAAACGTAGAAAAACAGGAAATTTCTTGATATAAGAAGACCGTACAGTCCTGCTTCTGTGGCCATCATCAAACCATAGAACCTTCTGTCGTAGCTTTCCCTTCCGGACACGAATATGGCCATGGCCATTATGACCGTAGTCAGGAAAAGGAGTGCAAGTGAAACAGGAGTGACTCCCACAAGGAAAGAGATTCCTATGGATGTGTCAATGGGGAATGATGCAACTGACATCATCCCTCCCGCGTATGAATAGAATCTCAGGTATGCATATATGGATGTGAGGAAGAGTATGATAACAGATTCAACTGTTGCAACCTTATGTGCTGACCTCTTCACTACAAAAGATACCAGTGTCATGATGAGCAGCAGGATGAATATATAAACAATGAACATTTCAGATTCCTCCCAGAAGTTCCAGTATTATCATTATGATTCCCACACTTAACACGAGAAAAACGAAGTAATATTCCACAACGCCAGACTGGATCCTTCTGAGAAGGCCACCAAAGGCCATTGCTCCTCCACCTGTTTTTTCAACAGAACTTGAGAAACCTGATTCTGCCCTGGAAAACCCTGAAGAAAGAGGCAGTATGACTCTCTCTGCTATTCCCCTGGTATAGAGTGCATCCAGATAATACTTTGATTTCAGAAGCCGGTATATTCTTGATCTGGAAAGATCCATCTTCTGCCATGCGCCAGTTCCGTAGACTGCCATTATAACGACAAAAGAAATCAGCACCATGAAGAGTGGCATGTAGGAAGGAATTACAGGTATGGATACTACTGTGGCGTTGCTTGTGATAAAATCATAGAACCTGTACTGGATCAGGCCCAGAGTAAGAGCAAGCCCCGCAAGAATCATGAGTGGTATGAGCACAACTACAGGTGGATCCTTTGCCTCTTCTGCAAGTTTTGATCTTGGCTTGCCGAGGGCAACAAGGTAGAACATCCTGAATGTGTACAGTCCTGTGGTTAGGGCCCCGAGAACCATGAACAGCCATGGAAGGATATATTCTAACCCCTTTCCGTTTAGCAGATAATACTGATAAGATGCATCTATGATTGTATCCTTGGAGAAGTATGCCGCTGTGGGGGGTACTGCAGCAAGGGTGATTGAACCTATGAAGAAGAGTGTCATTGTGATTGGCATCCTTTTCCAGAGGCCACCCATGCCCTTCACATCCCTAAGATCCATCAGTGTGAGGAGGACAACTCCTGCCACCATGAATAGAAGTGCCTTGAAAACCGCATGAACAACAAGATGATAGAGTGAGAGGCCTGCTGCACTCTGACCGAGCACAGAAACAAGCCCAAGGGCCCCCATCATGTATCCGATCTGGCTTATGGTGGAATATGCAAGAATCCTCTTGAGGTCATTGACTGCAATTCCTATTGTTCCGGCAAACACCGCAGTAAATGCACCTATGTAGAGCACTGCATCGCTGGCGAATACAGATGTGGAGTAGAGTGGAAGCAGCCTTGCAATCAGGTAAACACCAGCAGTGACCATGGTTGCAGCATGTATGAGGGCTGATACTGTTGTGGGGCCCTCCATTGCATCAGGTATCCACACATGAAGCGGAAACTGTGCAGATTTTCCTGCAGCTCCGCCAAGAAGGAGAAGTGCCACAATGGTCAGGTTCTGGCTCCCTATGGCAGAAACCACCGCACTGGAATTTGATATGAGGTACGGTATGCTGAGGGGGCCTGATACTCCTGCTGCATTGAGGAGAGAATAGAGAATTGCAAGTCCTATGATGAAGAGAAGATCTCCAACTCTTGTGACGATGAATGCCTTCTTTGCTGCAGATGCTGCATTCGGCTTGAAGAACCAGAAACCAACCAGAAGGTATGAACACACACCCACAAGTTCCCAGAAAAGGAAGAATTCCAGCAGGTTTGATGATAATACCAGCCCAAGCATTCCTCCGGTGAAGAGTGCTGTCTCCCCGAAATAAATGTTCTTCCTGGGATCATCCTTCATATAGTACATTGCAAAGAGATGGATCATCAGGGACACGAATGAGACCATGAGGGCCATCACTATGGCAAGATGATCAATGT
>JAKAYK010000062.1 GCA_021826765.1 Thermoplasmata archaeon
GGATTCCTGACAGGTATCATGCTTTCGCATGGATTAAGCGTGACTGCCATAGAATCGGATCACAGGTTTGTGGGCATTCTGAATTCAAACTTCAGGGAATACGTAACAGAGGGGAAGCTGAAAATATTCCATGCAAATTTTCTGGAAATAGATCTTGGAGAAATTGATCACAAGTACATTGTGGGAAACATACCATACTCCATATCTTCGCCCATAATGGAGAGACTCATGGACCTTGATTTTGACCGGGCCCTCTTCATGGTTCAGCTTGAATTTGCAAAACGGATGGTTGCAACGTCAGGCACAAAAGATTATTCCCGATTGAGTGTTTTCTGCAGCCTGAATTTCAATGTCCGGCTGGAAAAGAAAGTTTCAAGAAACTCCTTCAGCCCAATCCCGAAAGTTGACAGTGCAATTGTTAGCATCTCAAAAAAAATCAGGAATGACAATATCCCATGGGAATATGCTGACGGCTTCATAAAAGAAATGTTCTCAAGGAAAAGAAAGAAAATAGGTTTGGAATATGGTGGTGAAAAATATGCTGATCTGCGGATAGATCAGCTATCATCTGAACAGATATGGGAGATTATTTCTTATCTTTATCATCACTGATTTGGGTGAACTTGTCTGCTTGGGCCTTTGCAAACTCACTTATTCCAAAGGTTGAAATGCCCGCAGTCAAGGTGTTTGCAGGGATCATCATAAGCGTTCCCTTGCCCTCAAGTCCAATTTCATAAAGTATGTTCATCCATCTTAGCTGAAGTGCAGACGGATTGTCTGCATACATCTTTGATGCTTCAACCATCTTCTGTGCAGCCTCAACCTCAGCCAGTGCGAGAGTAACTCTCGATCTTCTCTCCCTCTCAGCAGATGCCTGTCTTGACATGGCTTCCTGAAGTGACTGAGGAACAATGACATCCCTGATTTCCACAGCTGTTACCTTCACTCCCCAGTGTTCTGTCTTCTGGTCTATGATCTCCCTTGCACTTTCCCCTACTTTCTCTCTTTCTGAAAGAATATCATCAAAGGAGTATTTTCCAATGACTTCCCTCAGGGTTGTCTGGGCAGACAGTGAGGTTGCAGTTACCATATTCTCGATATTGAGAATTGCCTTCTGAGGATCAATCACCTGGTAATACATGACTGAATCACAGTTTACCGGAACATTGTCGTTTGTGAATGTTGCCTCTGTCTTGAATGCCTGAGCCTGTACTCTCGTGGATATGACTATTGGTATCTTGCTTATGAATGGAGTCACGTATATGATTCCTGGCCCCTTGATACCTGCGAATCTTCCCAGGGTAAGAACTGGGGCCCTCTGCCACTCTTTAAGGATATGCAATCCAGAAAGCAAAATCAAAACTATTACAATCAGGATAAATATCAAAAATCCTTCCAATGCTGTAAATGCCATATACCTAGATCAGTTACACTATTAATAATCTTTTTGCATTTATATTTTAAAAAATAAAATTTTAAATCCTGTAACGGAGAAGTGCAACAGACCCACCAAATCCAATTATGGTTCTGGAAAATTCTCCGTGCTCGCTTGCAATGATGACCTCCGCACCACTTTTTGATACAGTGTCCATGAGTTTCCTGACCCATTCTTCCCTGACGAATGTTTCCAGTACCATGAGCCTTGATATTGCACCTGCCTTTGCATATTTTTCAAGTTCCTGGGGCCCGTATGTGCAGTTTCCGTTCCTTCCAAGTTCCTTTAGAAAGTCTTCCATAAATATCTTCTCCCTGGTCAGCCTGGAATCTCCAATGAAATTTCTCACATTTTCAAGGCCAATGATCTCATAAATTGCCCCTTCGGTGTTTCCTGTTGACTGCACCTGCATGAAAGATCTTCCTGTTTTCTTCTCTTTTGTATACTCAAGGAAATATGCACCCTCGAACCCGGGGCCCGTGATCACAACAGGTTTGTTGCCTTCCGTTGATTCAATTACCTTCATGATCTCTGCGAAGTATGTGTTTCTTGAGTAATTTGAGGCATAGCTTTTCCCGCTTTTTCCGGAAAATATTGTTGCAGCATTATGGATACCGTAATCTCTCAGGATCGAAACAGAGGCCCCTTCATCATCCATCACGACAAATATGCATCCTCCACTGCTTTTCATCATTGCTTCCCTGAGCATCTCTCCTGAATAGTCCTGCCAGTTTTCCTTCATGACCTCAACATCATCATCTGAAGATACTGGCACTGACTGATGCTGGCCCATAAGTTCAACAGGGCCTTCCTGTATGGTGCCTCTAACTCTGATCCTGTCAGTGAAGGGCTGGAATTCACACCCCTCCACCATCACTGTGACAGTCACAGGTTTCTTGGAAGTTTCCTTTGATCTTGTCATGTCTTCCCGTTTTTCGTCCCTTCTCATGACAGTTTTCCTGATGAAGCTCCCGGGGCCCAGAATATTCTTCAGGTACCACAGATCATCCATGTTTTCAGTATGGATCAATCTCCAGTTTCCTTCACCATTTTTCACTTTCATGCAAGCACCTGTGGATTATAATTGAAGAATCAATCTCTCTCTTCCTCTCTCCATCTTTTAACGAGGGCATTTTCAAGACCACAGAGGTCCATGACCCTTCCCACCATGAAATCCACCATGTCATCTACTGATTTTGGATTAGTGTAGAAAGCAGGCATTGCAGGAGCGATGATTGCACCCGCCTGTGTCAGCCTGAGCATATTCTCAATGGCAATCTGGCTCAGAGGCATCTCCCTTGGAACAAGAATGAGCCTTCTTCTCTCCTTCAGTGCAACAGATGCCGCTCTGGTGATAAGCGAATCTGCAATACCTGAAGAGATTTTTGCAAGTGTATTCATGGAACATGGCATTATAACCATCGAGTCAAATATGAAACTGCCTGAACTGATTCTTGCTGCAACATCCCTGTCATCATAAACATGTTTTGCAAGCTTCTTAAAATCATCTTCTTTTCTGCCCGTTTCATACTCAATGACAGTTCCTGCATTGGATGATATGACAAGATGAATATCACATCTTGCTGTTTCCAGGAATCTCTGTGCAAGGATACTGCCTGAGGCCCCTGTTATTCCAAGGATAACATTCTTCTCACTCATATATATGATAAAGTGTTTTGAGATAAGTAAAGTTTTGTATGTTTTTACTTTCTTCTGTTAAACACAAAATACAGCACAAATATGGATCCGATTATGGCTCCAAATATTGCAAAGTATTCCTCAGTGAGTGAAAAAGGCAGAATTTTAGGTTTTGACCAGGAAAATCCGGGGTATGCTCCTGCATTCAGTGCATTCCAGTTAGTGTATCCACTCACCATGGATGACTTGTTTGCTGTGAGCCAGAATGCCTTCTGCTCATTTGATATTGAAAGGGGGCCAATCTGTGATAGTGCAACCACGTACTGAAGACCATATGGGTTGAGCCCAGTATAGGTTATATCAAAAAGAATGAGTGCCTGGGTTGTGTTGTTTGCAAAATTGTAGGAAATAATTGTCTTATTGTCGAAGACATTCTTCAATATGGATGACCAAGCCGGTGATGTTATAGTCTGGTGCTGTCCATCGATTCCATAATAATATGTAACTGCAGGGAGCGATGTTGGAGGCAGTGTTATATTCTGGAGTTTGGAGACGAATGGTGAATTCAAATTGCTTGATGTGGGCGTTTGGATTCCCATATTCCCAGAGACTATTGTCCATGCGCCCACAACTATAAGGATCGCTACAAGTGATATTGCTACTAGTTTCTGTACCATGATGACTGAAGGGTAATATCAAATCGATTATATCATTTTTCCTTTTTAGGTAAGTGGTCAGTTTTTGTTCACAAATGTTTGAAAAATCTAACGGTGATTCCGCAATCTGCACATTAAAAACAACAAAGATACATAGATTGTTTCTAATCACTCTGTTTATTCAGAGAGTGAGGTGTGAATTGAGTTCAACATTCCTAATTGAAGGTAATGTTCACTTCGGATGATAGAAAATCTCCATACTCCTGGAATTTTTCCATAATTAGGGGCTTGAAATCAGGATGTATTTCTGTCAACGGTGTGACTTTTACATTGATCTTTTTCCCATTTTTCTGCTGTTCCCAAATTCCACACACAAAGCCATCAGCAAGGATTGTGGCCTTTATGATGCCTGCATTTGCTGAAACCATTTTTGCCTGCATTGGTTATGAGTCCAAGATATGACATTTCCATTATTCCAGTCCATGCTGGCCCAGTGGTAGGCGTGCTTGACCATCCTCTAGCCATTGTTCTCTCTCCTGTAATTCCCATTTTGTTGAGCTTTTCAATCATGAATTTGCCAATTTCCTTTGAAGAGATTGGCTCCTTTCCCAGGGTTTCAAGAAAGGGTTCATACATTTTCTTTATTCTCACGTCCTTATCGGGAATTCCCAATTGTTTTGCATATCTGTCAAAACTTCTTGAGTATCTTGATACAGGTGATCCAAACACAAACGTGTAATAATCTTTCGAGGGAAAGGTATGAACTGTGCCTCTCACAGTCCAGGTTCTGGAAAGTGATCCTCTTTTCCGGAATTCCCTCCTGTAGTGATCAGGGGAAAATTTTTCAATTCTTGTCCAGAATGAGGAAATACTTGAATTGACATCCTGAGAATTTATTCCACAGCATGAATCCGCAATTTTCTCAAGAGAACCCCTGCCGTGGGCTTTCATTGAAAGATGTTGTCTTTCCAGCGCTATCCTGTTCATTCGCCTGAGGGCCCTTTTTTCATTGGAATTGTTCATATTGCAGGTATTCAGAATTACAATATATTTAATCTTTTTCAAGTTGAACCAGTCTGGTTTGTGCCTGAAAATCCAAAATTATTATAAAGGGTACATTTATTGTATAATGAATAGTATGCATAGAGAAAATCATGAGCATCATCACCATTTCAATTATGCCGAAATGTATGAAAGATCCAAGTCTATGTACAACGTTCCAGAAATAATGGAAAAAATTAACATTAGGGAGGGAAGCCATATTGCAGAACCTGGATGTGGTCCCGGATTTTTCACAATTCCTCTTGCAGAGAGAGTCTTTCCATCTGGAAAGGTCTATGCAATAGACTCTAATTATGAGGCTCTATCCATCCTGAAAAAGCACATTAGGGACAGGCATGAGTTACATGGCACAATTGAAGTTCACCATGCAAACATGATTCACACCAGCCTTGGAGATCATTCAGTGGATTGCATATTCCTTGCAAACGTTTTCCATGATATTGAGGATAAAGCTGCATTCGCTGTGGAGGCAAAAAGAATTCTCAAAAAAGGTGGAAGGATAATTGATTTCGACTGGAGCAAATCTGAAACTGGTTTTGGCCCCCCGAATGAGATCAGGATCGATATGGACAGGGCGCAGGAAATTTTCAGGAATCTTGATTTCAGTGTAGAACGTGCATTTGAACTAGGGTTGGACCACTACTGCATCATATTGAGAGACTGAAAAAATTTGAAGGTATACCAAAAAATTTCTTTTCTTATGAAAAGTTAATAATTTATTCTCTTATTATACAGTATGGATGAATTTGAAGTCATAGAGAGAATCGAGAAAGCAGGCACAGGGGAAACATACATACTGGCCATTGAATTCGTGAAACCAACCATGATAAAGTTCAGATCCACGGTTCACCTTAAGAAGGGAGACAAGCTCACATTGAATGATAAAGAAGTTTTTCATGGAAATGACAGAGTGGGTGAAGCATTCGAGAAAAAGAGCAGGGATGACGTGACCATGGACAGAGAACATGATATAAAATACACGGGAGGCTATTCGCTTGACGGGAAAACAATCTATCTTGATGAGCATTTCCCCAGAATACTGAAGGTGGAAGGAAAGGATATCAACGCCGAGGACACGATTGGATACCATCATGAATTGCCTGAAAAATGGATGTCCGATGAGAAATACGAATATCCATACGCGCATGAAACTGCAACTGGAATTGAGAAGAAATACGTAGAATATCTTGGTGTGACCTGGAAGGGGTACTGTGATCAGGTGGATAAAAACCTCAGGAATGTTTATAGCAGGACACTTGGAAAATCTCCATCTTCACTTGATCTTGCACCATATCTTTACTGCAGGGATCAGGAGGCCCTCAAGGAAATCAGGAACAGTGAACCTGAAGAGTGACAGAAAATGCAACTTTTCAAATAATTGT